>CAKPLT010000010.1 GCA_934167755.1 uncultured Clostridia bacterium | reverse complement strand
GTGTGTTTATTTTATTAAAAATAATAAAAAATGTTGAAGTGGTTTTTTATATCACCCCAACATTTATTATAGAACCTTAACAATGAGAGTTCTTGAACCAATCGAATCATCTGATAGTGATAATGAAGAAGAGAAATAAAATTTCTCAAAACAGGGCTTGAAGTTTAAGCCCTGTTCTTTTTTTCAAAAATCTCTTTATTTTTTACATAAATTATAGTATAATATATTGCGTAGAAAAAGTCGGAAAGAGATGAGAATAGGAAAGGAATGAATTAAAAATGGAAAAAAAAAGAATAGTAACAGGAGATAGACCAACAGGAAGACTTCACATTGGTCATTATTTTGGCTCATTAAAAAATAGAGTAAAAATGCAAAACTCAGGGGAATATGACCCATATATATTAGTTGCAGATGTACAAGCACTAACAGACAATTTTAACAATCCAGAAAAAGTTAGAAAAAATGTAAGAGAAGTTGTAATAGATTATTTATCAGTAGGAATAGAACCAGAAAAAACAACAATATACATACAATCTATGATACCAGAAGTTGCTGAATTAACAGTATTTTATTCAAATTTAGTAACAATAGCAAGACTAGAAAGAAATCCAACAGTAAAAACAGAAATTGCACAAAAAAGAGATATTTTTGGAGAAAGTGTAACATATGGATTTTTAGGATATCCAGTAAGTCAAGCGGCTGATATTACAGCATTGGAAGGAACTGTTATTCCTGTTGGAGAAGATCAATTACCTTTAATAGAACAATGTAGAGAAATTGTTAGAAAATTTAACAGCATATATGGTGATGTATTAGTTGAACCAGAAGCAGTTTTATCAAAAGAAAAAAGAATAAAAGGACTAGATGGAAATGAGAAAATGGGTAAATCATTAGGAAATGCCATATATCTATCAGATTCAGTAGAAGAAGTCAATAAAAAAGTAATGAGTGCTGTAACAGATCCAAATAGAATAAAAAAAGATGACTTAGGAAATCCTGATGTTTGTATGGTATCTTATTATCATAATTTATTTAGTACAGAAGAAGAATGTAAAACAGTATGTGAAGAGTGTAGATCAGGAAAAAGAGGATGTGTTGCATGTAAAAAGCAATTAGCTAAAAATATTAATGCAACATTAGACCCTATAAGAGAAAAGAGAAAATATTATGAAGAAAGACCAGAATTGGTTGAAGAGATACTAATTAAAGGAACAGAAAAAGCAAGAAAAACTGCTAAAGAAACAATGAAAAAAGTAAAAAAAGCAATGAAATTAGATTATTTTGAGAATTAAGGAGGAAATATGTTTACAGATTATGCCAAAATAACAATAAAATCTGGAAATGGTGGAGACGGTGCAGTAACATTTAGAAGAGAAAAATATGTTGCTGCTGGTGGACCAGATGGTGGAGATGGCGGAAGAGGTGGAAGTATCTACTTTAGAGTTGATCCTAATGCCAATACACTAATAGATTTTAGATATACCAAAAAATTTAAGGCTCAAAGCGGTGAAAACGGCAGTGGTGGCCATAAATACGGAAAATCAGGAGAAGATTTATATATAAATGTTCCAATAGGAACAATAATAAAAGATGCAGAAACAGGTAAAGTTGTTGCTGATTTATCAAAAGAAGGACAAGAAGAACTTGTCTTAAAAGGTGGAAGAGGCGGAAAAGGAAACTCACATTTCGCAACAGCAACTAGACAAGTACCAAGATTTGCTCAAGCAGGTGAAGATGGAGAAGAAAAAGAAGTTATTTTAGAATTAAAATTATTAGCTGATGTAGGTCTTTTAGGATTCCCCAATGTTGGAAAATCAACTTTTTTGTCTGTTGTTACAGATGCAAAACCTAAAATTGCAAATTATCATTTTACAACAATAGAACCTAATTTAGGTGTTGTAAAACTTCAGAATGGAGATAGCTTTGTAATTGCTGATATTCCTGGAATAATAGAAGGAGCAAGTGAAGGAGTGGGACTAGGAATTCAATTTTTACGCCATGTAGAAAGAACTCGTCTATTATTGCATGTGATAGACATATCTGGAATTGAAGGAAGAGATCCTGTTCAAGATTTCTACACTATAAATGAAGAATTAAAAAGTTATAGTGAAAAATTAAGTACTAGAAAACAAATAATAGTAGCAAATAAAATAGATGTAATGCAAGATGAAACAGGTTTAAAAGAATTAGAGGAACTTGCTAAAAAAGAAGGATTAGAACTATTTAAAATTTCAGGAGTAACAGGACAAGGCGTACCAGAATTATTAAATAGAGTATCAGAAGTATTAAAAACATTGCCAAAAGAAGAAATTGTTGAGTCAGAAGAAAGAGTTGTATATACATTAGATGATGATAAAGATGAATTTACTGTAAGAAAAGAAGGAGATACTTTTGTAATTGAAGGAAAAGCAATAAACAGACTTATGGGTAGAATTAATATTGATGATAATGAATCAATGTATTATTTCCAAAAGAATTTAAAATTTTTAGGAATTGAAGATGAATTGAAAAAACAAGGTATTCAAGAAGGGGATTTTGTTAAAATTCTTAATTGGACATTTGAATGGTATGAATAGGTAAATTGGGGACAGGTATATTTCTTACTTTTGCAAAAAGAAAAAAATGTACCTGGTCCCAAATTTACTATATCAAAAGGAGGAAAAATAAATAATGCAAGAAATCTTAGAAATCTTGAAGGAAACATCAGTAGATACAATTAAATTAATACCGTTTTTATTTATAACATATTTAGTAATGGAATATATAGAACATAAAACAAGTAATAAAGTGAAAATAGCAATAGAAAAGTCAGGAAAATTTGGACCATTATTAGGTGGAATATTAGGGATATTTCCACAGTGTGGATTTTCAGTTTCTGCTACAAATTTATATTCTACAAGAGTAATAACACTTGGAACATTAATTGCTGTATATTTAACAACATCTGATGAAATGTTACCAATATTGCTAACTGAATCAGTTTCAATAACCACTATTATAAAAATATTAGGAATAAAATTGTTAATAGGAATTATAGCAGGATTTGTAACTGATATAGTTTTAAAAATGATAAAAAAAGAAAATCTAGAAGAACAGAGAATTGAAGAACTCTGTGAAAATGAACATTGTCATTGTGAACATGGAATCATTACATCTGCATTAAAACATACACTAAATATAATTGTATTTATATTTATAATAACTCTTGCTATTAATGGAATTATTGCTGTAATAGGAGAGGAGACAATTGGACATATTGTTAGTCAAAATGCAATAGTAGGACCAATTATAGCTGGATTAATTGGTTTAATACCAAATTGTGCTTCATCTGTAATACTAACAGAATTATTTGTAGAAAATGTAATTTCTATGCCTGTTTTAATATCAGGTGTTTCTGTAAATGCAGGAGTTGGATTACTTGTACTATTTAAAACTAATAAAAATATAAAAGAAAATTCTAAAATTGTCGGACTCTTATACACAATAGGAGTGTTATCAGGAATAATTTTAGAAATAGTCTTATAAAATTTGCTGAAAAAACTTGTAATTTTGACAATTTTGTAAGATAATATATATGTAAAGTTTTAAATAAAAGGTATGTTTGAAAGGAACAAAAATATGAAAATAATAGATAAATTTTTGAAAAAGCTTAATGCAAGTAGAAATACATTTGTAACATATATATTAACATTAATATCAGTTTATATAGTTGTTGATAGATTAGTAGAATTGCTATTTATGATATTTACTGGTGTAGCGGTATCTTATTGGGGA
Source organism: uncultured Clostridia bacterium (assembly GCA_934167755.1). GTDB lineage: Bacteria > Bacillota > Clostridia > TANB77 > CAG-508 > CAG-269. The sequence goes on along the minus strand of CAKPLT010000010.1, from coordinate 63,026 downwards.
CCAATACAATATACACTTGCAATGGCATGCCCGGTATTTGCATATTTATTTTCGCCATCATCAGAATTTGCAACATCAAAAAATATGAAAGTAACATTGTTTTATACATATGTAGTAACATTGTACATTGTTGCGATATCAATGTTTGTACAGGGAATAAATAGAATGACATGGCTTTTTCTAATATCATTGCCAGGTTATACAGATTTAGTAACAAATTTTTCAGAATTAATAAAACCAGCATTAACAGCATTGGCGTTATATTTACCACTAACAACATTCTATGGGGTTTATAAATGGATTCGTTTAGGCATTATGGACAGCAAAGACCAGACAAGATCAGTATGGGATTTTAAAGGTATAAGTTTAGCAGACACGAAATCTGGGCATGGACCATTTACTTGTGATATGCATATGTGTAACAACTTTGAAACAGGAAAGAAGATGATCTTTACAGAAAAGTCAAGATTTCAATCATTATTAGCATGTGGAGGATCAGGAACTGGAAAAACATCATTGATATTAGAGCCAATGATGGCAAAAGATATAGAGAAAAAAGCTTTTTATATAGCAAATGCAAAAGAAATGGGATATACAGCGTTAAAAACAGGAATTGCTGTGTTAAATAAACCATATGATAATGAATATTTAAATCAAAACTTCAACCTAAATATGATAACACCAGTAAGTGGAAAAGAAGAAATTTATAAGGCATATATGAAAAAAATGATATTATCATCAATAGGAAATGACATAGTATATAGAAATCTTGGATTAACATTGGTTACACCAGATTATGAATCTTTATCAAGAATAATGAATATATGCAAAAACTATCATATAAAATATAATATTGTAGACCCATCAAATGCAAATTCAATTGGATTAAATCCATTTGTATATGATGATCCATCAAAAATTGCAATAACAATATCATCTGTTCTAAAAGGAATGTATACAAGCAATCATCTAGAAAAAGAGGAAATGTATAGAGAAGAATTTATTATGCAAGCAGTAGAAAATATAACGATTATGTTAAAAGAAATGTATCCTAAAATGAATGGTGGAAAAATTCCTAATTTAGAAGATTTATTAAAGATGCTAACAAACTTTGAATTAGTAGAAAAAATGTGCGAAATAATGAAAACAGATGAAGAACTTGCTGAAAAATATAGTGCACAAATAAGGTATTTTAAAAAGAATTTTTATTCAAATAGTCCAGCAAGACAAGAAACTGAAAAAGATATTTACATTGCAGTTGCACAATTAGATAATTTACTAAGATTACCAGGAGTAAAATCAATATTATGTAATAGAAATAATAATTTAAATTTTGACAAAGCATTAAAAGAAGGAGAAATTACCTTAGTTTGTACTCGCAGAGGAGATTTAGGAAGAAATACACATAAAGCTTTTGGACTATTTTTTATATTGTCAATGCAAAATGCAGTATTAAGAAGGGAAGGAAATGAAAATAGTAGAATACCAAATTTCTTATATATTGATGAATTTCCTGATTATATATGCAAAGATACTGAAGCAATATTTACATTATATCGTAAATATAGAGTTGCAACTGTAATTACAGCACAAAACTTATCTCAATTAGAAGCAAATGCACCAGAAATGAAATACAAAGAAACAATTCTTTCAAATTGTGCTAGTAAGATATTTATGGGTGGAGTTACACCAGAAGAAGCTGAATGGTGGTCAAAAGAATTTACGAAGAGAAGAACTTGGGCATATTCAAACAGTATGGATATGAACAAATTGGAATATGATGCTAAATGGAGTGGAGTTAAATATGATTGGGAAGGTTATTTTGCACCAAATAAATTAGCTAATTTACCTTTGAAAAATGCAGCAGTTAAGTTAAAGACAGATGCAGGTAAATATGAAATTGGAGAAGGAAAAATGAATTTTATAGCTTCTAAATATAAAGAAGAACAACCTATGAAAGTTTATAATTTTTCTAAATTTATATCAGGTGCAACGAGTAGCGATGATGAGGAACCAACAAAACATAAATTTGACCCTAAAAATATTGACTTTAAAGACTATGAAAGAGACGAATTTAATCCAGTTCAAATTGATAATACAGATGTTAATTTTGAGTTTGATAACGAAAATGCGATTGTAGTTGATTTTAATAAGAAGAAAAAATAAGTTATATACTTGACAAAACATAAAAAAGATAATGCACTTACATAATTTTAAATGGTTTTGATTTATTTTGATATGATGAATATGATGAAGAGAAAAGTTATTAATCATAAAGAGAAAGGCGAAAATTTTCGCCTTTCTCTTAAATTATGAATATTTAATCAATTATAAAAAAACAATTGACTAATTTTGAATAATATGGTATATTAATTAAGTAATAAAAATGGCCCGTTGGTCAAGCGGCTAAGACGCCACCCTCTCAAGGTGGAATCATGAGTTCGATTCTCGTACGGGTCACCAAAATATTATAAACCTTAAAAGGGAGTAGTTTTAAATTGTTAATCAACAGTCGCGATTTTTCTATTATATATAATAGAACATAAATCTGGTTAGCAAGCTTTTACATATAAAGTAACGAAAACATCAGGTAAAAAGTAAACGAGACTTTTAAAGAAAAACACGCATAATATAATGCAAATTTTTTCTTTAAAAGTCTCGTTTTTTAATATTAAAACACTTTAAAGGTTATAATAAAAAGGGAAATTTTGTACCGGGTACATTTTTGCCCAGACATATAAGAAAGGAAAGATGTAAATGGAGAAACAGTGGTTTAACAAACAAGTAAAAGATGTTGAAAAAGAACTAGAAACAGATTTAGAAAAAGGACTTAATAGTAATCAAGTAGAAGCACATAAAAACAAATATGGGCTAAATGAACTACAAGAAAAAAAGAAAGATTCTATATTTAAAAAATTTATAGATCAATTTAAAGATTTTTCAATAATAGTTTTAATTATAGCAGCTATTGTATCAGGAATTGTTGGAGTTGCACAAGGAGAGGGATTTACAGATACAATAGTAATATTAATTGTAGTTTTATTAAATGCTGTTATAGGAGTTGCACAAGAAAGTAAAGCAGAAAAATCACTTGAAGCATTAAAAAAGTTAAGTGAACATGCAGTAAAAGTTGTAAGAGATGGAAAAGAACAAGTTATTCCTGCAAAAGAATTAGTGCCTGGAGATTTAGTAATAATTGAAACAGGAGATTATGTATCAGCAGATTTAAGAATAATAGAAGCAGCTAATTTAAAATCACAAGAGAGCTCTTTAACAGGTGAGTCTGTGCCAGTTGAAAAAGATATAGAAGCAATAGATGGCGAAGATGTTGGAATTGGAGATAGAAAAAATATGCTATTTTCATCAAGTCTGATTACATATGGTAGAGGAAAAGCTATTGTAGTTGAAACTGGTATGAATACAGAAGTTGGTAAAATAGCAGGAATGCTTAATGATACAGAAAAACAAGAAACACCTCTTCAAAGAAGATTAAATGGATTGGGAAAAACACTTGGAATTGCAGCATTAACAATATGTGCAGTAATATTTGTAATAGGACTATTACAAGGTAAAGGTGTAATTGATATGTTTATGACAGCTGTATCACTTGCTGTAGCTGTAATACCAGAGGGATTAGCAGCAGTATCAACAATTGTGTTAGCAATAGGTGTTCAAAAAATGGTTAAGAAAAATGCTATTGTTAAGAAATTGCCAGCTGTTGAAACATTAGGTAATAGTACAGTAATATGTTCAGATAAAACAGGAACATTAACACAAAATAAAATGACAGTTGAAAAAGTATTTTGCAATGATGTGACTGTTGATGTTGATAAAGTTGAAACAACAGATGATTTTAATAAATTAGTATATAACTGTATGTTATGTAATGATTCAAGATTGCTTGAATCAGGAGAATTAGCAGGAGACCCTACAGAAACAGCTTTAGTTGACATGGCATTTAAATTAGATTATGAACAATCTGTATATAGAGAAAATCCTAGAGTAGAAGAATTACCATTTGATTCTGAGAGAAAATTGATGACTACTGTAAATGAGAATAATGGAAAATATATTGTTTATACAAAAGGTGGAGTTGATGAACTTTTAAGAAGATGTAATTCATATTTATTTAAGGGAGAAATAAGAACAAACTTAAATGATTATGCTAATTGGATAAGACAAAATAATGAAGATATGGCTAAAGACGCTTTAAGAGTATTAGCATTTGCATATAAAGAAATTGACCATATGCCATCAAAAGAAGAAATGAAAACAATTGAAAGTGATCTTATATTTGTTGGAATGGTTGGAATGATAGACCCACCAAGAGAAGAAGCTAAAAAAGCTGTTGAAAAATGTAAACATGCAGGAATAAAAACTGTAATGATTACAGGTGATCATAAAATCACAGCAGTTGCAATTGCAAAGAAATTAGGAATATTAGAAAATGAAAATGAAGCTTTAACAGGATTAGAATTAGACCAAATATCTGACGAAGAATTAATCAAAAATGTAAGAAAATATTCAGTATATGCAAGAGTATCACCAGAACACAAAGTTCGTATTGTAAAAGCTTGGCAGGCAAATGGAGAAGTAGTTGCAATGACAGGTGATGGCGTAAATGATAGTCCTGCATTAAAAACAGCAGACATTGGATGTGCAATGGGAAAAGTTGGAACAGAAGTTGCTAAAGAAGCAGCAGATGTTATTTTAACAGATGATAATTTTGCAACGATTGTATCAGCAGTTGAAGAAGGAAGAAGAATATATGATAATATATTAAAAGTAATACAATTCTTGATTTCATGTAATGTTGGTGAAGTTATTGTATTATTATTAGCAACATTATTTGCACCTGTAATTGCAAATCACTTTGGAATAGATCCAACAATGTTACAAATATTATTACCAATTCATATTTTATGGATAAATCTTGTAACAGATACATTCCCAGCATTAGCATTAGCATTTGACCCTGCAAATAAAGATGTAATGAATAGAAAACCTGTTAAAAAAGATGAAGGAATATTCACAAAAGGTAGAACATTTAGAATTATATATCAGGGTGCAATGATTGGATTACTTACACTTGCAGCATTTTTAATCGGTTTATCAACACCAGATGATAAATTACCTACAATGGTAAAATATGAAAATGAAGTAATAGCAGTTGAAGAAATTGATAATTTAGGTGAAATATTAGCAAATGGTGGAGAATATGTATCTAAAGAAGAAATCAAAGTTGAGATTGGTCAAACAATGGCATTTGTTGTATTAGCACTTTCAGAATTAGTCCATATATTTAATATAAGAGACAAGAAAAATTCAATATTTAAAACAGGAATATTAGGAAATCCAATATTAATATGGGCAGTTCTTGCTTCTGCATTTTTAATGCTAGTAATATTATTTGTACCAGCTTTAAGACATATATTTAGTATTCCGATTTTGCCAATGAATAATATTGTAGAAACTATTTCATTAATATTTGCACCATTAGTTATTGTTGAAATTATGAAATTATTTAAAATAAATACAGTAAAAGGAGAATAAATATGAAAATTTTAGTAGTATCAGATATACATGGTTCATACTATTATGCGAAAAAATTTAAAGAAATATATAAAAAAGAAAATCCAGATAAAATTATTCTTTTAGGAGATTTATATTATCATGGACCAAGAAATTCTTTAACTGAGGAATATAATCCAATGAAAGTAGCTGGAATTTTAAATGATTATAAAGATAAAATATTATGTACAAGAGGAAATTGTGATGCAGAAGTTGATGAAATGATTTCAGATTTTAAATTTAATGATAATATTGAATTAACAATTGATGGAGTAAAATTTTTCTTTACTCATGGTCATATATATAATATGGACAATGTTCCTGAAAATATAGATGTATTAGTTTTTGGACATTTTCATACAGGTTTTATAGAGGAAGAGAATGGAGTTGTTTTTGTAAATAGTGGTTCAATTTCTTTGCCTAAAAATAATACAGCTCATAGTTATTTAATTATTGAAGATAAGAATATTATCTTAAAAGATGTTGATGAAAATGTGATTAAAGAATTGAAGTTGAAATAATATAATAAAAAAAGCACACTGTGAATTTGGAACAGTGTGTTTTTGTGCAAAAATATAAAATTATTTATCAGATTTATCATCAATGCATTTATCATTATTATTTTCACATATTTTAGGAGGCTCTTTAAAACCTAAATACCAGCTCATACCGTTATTATTTTGCCCAATGTAATCTAAACGCTCTTGTAACTGAGGATAAGTTTTAGGTGGAGGCATAATTACAGGTTGCCCAGGCATCCAATTTGCAGGAGTAGAGCCTTTAGAACAATCTGACATTTGTAAAGCTTGAATAATTCTTAATATTTCTGGTATAAATCTTCCAACATTTAGAGGATATACAAGTAACACTCTAACAATTCCTTTATCATCAATAATAAATACATTTCTAACAGTTTCGGTTGTACTAATATCATTAGAAATCATACCATATTTTCTAGCTATTGAGCCATTTCTGTCTGCAACTATAGGAAATGGTAAAACAATTCCGGTCATGCAATAAATATCATGCATCCATGCTAAGTGTGATGCATTACTGTCTATACTTAAACCTAATAAACAGGTATTTATTTTTTCAAAATATGGGCATGCATTTGCAAATGCAATCATTTCTGTTGTGCAGACAGGTGTAAAATCTCCTGGGTGAGAGAAGAATACTAGCCATTTTCCTTTATAGTCATCAAGTTTAACAGGTCCATATGTAGTATCTGCTGCAAAGTCTGGTGCACATTGACCAATTTTTACATTTCCATTCATCATTAATTCATAATCCATATTAAACTCCTTTCATTTTTATATAATATTAAAAAAAATAAAAAAAGTGATAAATATAAGTTACAGGTTAATGGTTTTTATTAATTTTTTTATAAGAAATACATAATAAATAACTTATTATGTAAAGCCTTGCCAAAACTGAAAAAATATTGTATAATATAGTAGGAAAAAAGAGAAGTAAAAATAAAATTGGAGGGTTTGTATGAGCGCTGTAAAACAATTTGCTAAATATGTAATATGGATAATATTATTTTGGATATTGTCAGATATTTTAATATATTATGGTTTAAATTCAACATATAAAGACATTGAAAATAAAGGAGATAATTTACAACAAGTAGTTATAACTTCAGCAGAAGCAACAAAAGTTAATGGAAGAATTATAGGAAAAATTTCGAATAATGAAGAAAGTGATTTAAATGATAAATATTTAAAAATTAATTTATATGCAGAAAGTGGTAATTTACTAGCAACAGAATATGTAGAAATAGGAAAATTAAGAGCAAATGAAGTAAAAAGTTTTGAAACCTATTTTAAAATGCAAGATGTAAAAACATATGACATAAATATAGTGGATGAAAAGGAAGAAAATACGACAGGAGTATTTATGACAGAAGATATGACTAAAATGGGAGTTTTAATCTTATTAACATATATGATATTCTTTTAATAATATATTAATATTGACAAAAAATGGAAAATGTGCTATTATAAAAATGTAAAGCATTTTAATTAGTACAATGTACTTAATAGTACAACAGAGGAGGAAAAAGTATGTGTAAAGTTAAAAATTACCCAGGGCTGTATATGAAAGCAAGAGAAGCTGTTCGGACAACAGGAATAAACCCTGCAATGCCAGGGCATGAGATGCTCATAAGAGCAATTGTAATTTGTAAAGTGCAGGGATTAGAAAACCTGTATAATGAAGTTGCAAGCGAAATGTCTGTTGTGCCAGGACAGAAAACTTTAACTGAAAAAGAAGAGGAACGCCATCCTGTGAAACAGATGATATTGGAAGCTATGCGTAGTGTTGGCATAAAAGACAATGTTAAAGTCTTCATAGAAGAAGTGGCAAGGCAGATTTAACACATATACCTCGAGGTGAGTATTTCTCACTTCGAGGTTTTTCCATTCCATATTGTAAAAAAGAAGAAACAATTTCTTAGTTCTGCATATAATTAAAAAGAGGTGATAAAAGTGGCGTATTCAGAAAGAGAATTATTAGCAAGAATTGCGCAATGTGAAGCAGGAGGAGAAGGAGACAATGGAATGAAAGCGGCATTAACGGTCATAATGAATAGAGTGAGAACACCAAAAGGAGAGTATTCGAGAATATCACAAGGTGGAAATATAAGAAACATTATCTTTCAACCAGGACAATTTGACTGTATAAGAGAAACAATAAATGGACAATATAATCCACAAACAATTTATAATATGAACCCAACAAATATACATTATCAAATTGCTGATTGGGCGTTGGCAGGAAACACACTTAATGAAATTGGAGAGTGTTTATGGTATTTGAATCCATTTAGACCGATATGTGGTTCAACTTTTCCTAGTAATGGTTCAGGAACATTGCATACAAGGCTAGGAAATCACTGCTTTTATAGACCAACATCTAAATATGCACAAACATAAAAATAAAAAGGAGGAATCTTGTTTATGACAAATATGGAAGAGAATCAAGACAAAAGAGAAAATAAGAGTGAAAATAGAAATAATAATATTGACCAAAACTCACCAGAAATATTAACTAATTCAATTTATACTCCAGCATTTTTAAGAGAACAAATTGGTAGACTTATGAGAGTAGAATTTTTAATTGGAACAAATACTCTTACAGATAGAATCGGGATACTTGAAGATGTTGGGGCAAGTTACATATTACTTCGTTCCTTTGAGAATGACAGCTTGATTTATTGCGATATATATTCAATAAAGTTTATAACAATTTCTACTACAGCATTCTATGGGACAATGGGAAACACAATGACTGGAACAATGAATAATAATATGATGAATAATAGATATTATCAAGGAATGCCTAATTTTTAATCAAGTATAAAAACTCCTTATACATAGAGTATGTATGGGGAGTAAATTTTTTTCTGTCTAATTATTGGTTATTTAGATAAAAAAGCTTAGATTAAAAATTTTTTTAAAAACAATTTAGTTAAAATATGAATTTCGCAATAAAGTATGAAAAATATTGTCATTTCTTTGTAAATATGATATATTGAATGGGTAAATGTGAAGGAGGGAAAAATATGTCATTCATAGAGAAAATTAAAGAAAGAGCAAAAACAGAAATAAAAACAATAGTATTGCCAGAAGCAACAGACAAAAGAATATTAGAAGCAGCACAAATAGTAAAAAATGAGGGTTATGCAAGAGTAATACTAATAGGCAATGAAGAAGAAGTAAAAAAGATTGCTAATGAAAAAAAGATAAATATAGAAGGAATCCCAATAATTGATCCATCAAAATCAGAAAAAACAGAAGAATATGCTAATAAATTATATGAATTAAGAAAAACAAAAGGAATAACAGAAGAACAGGCACAAAAATTAATATTAGAACCAGTTTATTTTGGAATGATGATGGTAAAATTAAATGATGCTGACGGGCTTGTATCAGGAGCTGCACATTCAACATCAGATACATTAAGACCAGCATTACAAATATTAAAAACAGCACAAGGAACCAAATTAGTATCAGCATTTTTTGTTATGGTAGTTCCAAATTGTGAATATGGTTCAAATGGAACATTTATATTTGCAGATAGTGGATTAAATGAAGAACCTGATTCAGAAAAACTATCAGAAATAGCAATATCATCAAGTAAAAGCTTTGAACAATTAGTTGGAGATAAAGCAAAAGTCGCAATGTTATCATACTCAACTTATGGAAGTGCACACTCAGATTCAACAGAAAAAATAGTAGAAGCAACAAAATTAGTAAAAGAAAAAATGCCAGAATTAATTGTTGACGGAGAATTACAATTAGATGCTGCAATTATACCAGAAGTTGCAGAACTTAAAGCTAAAGGAAGTCCTTTAAAAGGGCAAGCAAATGTACTTGTATTTCCAGACTTAGGAGCAGGAAATATAGGATATAAATTAGTACAAAGATTAGCAAAAGCAGAAGCATATGGACCACTTTGTCAAGGAATTGCAAAACCAGTTAATGATTTATCAAGAGGATGCAGTAGCCAAGATGTTGCAGGAGTTGTAGCAATCACAGCAGTCCAAGCACAACAAATTTAGAAAAAAGGGTAAAGTAAAAACACAAGAATTATCCCCCAAGGCCCTTTTAAAAGGAGGAATAAAATATGAAGATTCTTGTCTTAAATTCAGGAAGCTCATCATTAAAATATCAAGTTATAGATACAGAAACAGGAGAAATGCTTGTAAAAGGATATTACGAAAGAATAGGGCAAACAGGTTCATTTTTAACTCACAAAGTAAATGGAGAAAAACACAAATTTGAACACCCAGCTAGAAATCATGAAAAAGCAATACAATTTGTAATGAAAAGATTAACAAGTGAGCATTATGGAGTTTTCAAGAGTTTAGATGAATTAGATGCCATAGGACATAGAGTAGTTCATGGTGGAGAAGAATTTAAAGATGCAGTTTTAATAACTGATGAAGTTATACAAGGAATTAGGGATAATGAAGGATTAGCGCCATTACATAATCCTGCTGCAATATTAGGAATAGAAGCATGTAAAAAAGTAATGCCAGGAAAACCGATGGTAGCTGTTTTTGATACAGCATTTCATCAAACAATATCGAAAGAAAAATATACATATCCAATTCCATATGAATATTACGAAAAATATCGTGTTCGTAAATATGGATTTCATGGTACATCACATCAATATGTCGCAAGTAGAGTTGCTGAAATATTAGAAAAAGATATAAAAGAATTAAAAATTGTAAATTGTCATTTAGGACAAGGTGCAAGTATATGTGCAATAAAAAATGGCAAATCTGTTGAAACAAGTATGGGATTAACACCATTAGGAGGAATTCCAATGGGAACTCGTTCAGGAGATTTAGACCCATCAGTTGTAACATATTTAATGAAAAAAGAAGAACTAGATGCAGATGATATAGAAGAAATTTTAAACAGAGAATCAGGAGTATTTGGAATGTCAATGGTTTCAGTTGATTTTAGAGATATTGAAGCAGAAGCATTGGCAGGAGGAAAACATGCAAAAATAGCACTAGATGCATATCATTATGCAGTCGCAGGTTATATTGCCAAATGTGTAGTTGCAATGGGAGGATTAGATGTAATCACATTTACTGCTGGAGTTGGAGAAAAATCACCATATTCAAGAGGAGAGATTTGTAAATTACTTGAATTTTTTGGAGTAGAGATATCAGGAAAACTAAATCTTGTAAAAGGAGAAGAAACTGAAATTTCAAAACCAGAATCAAAAGTAAAAGTTTTTGTTATTCCAACTAATGAAGAACTTATGATTGCAAGAGAAACAGAAGAAGTTATTAAAATGTAAAAAATGTACCCGGTCCCAAATTTACATAGTTGAAAATGTAAAAAATGTACCCGGTCCCAAATTTACAACAAATAAATGAAAGGAAAGAGTAGAATGAAAATATTAGTATTAAATTGTGGAAGTTCATCACTAAAATATCAATTAATAAATATGGAAAATGAGGAAGTACTTGCTTCAGGAAAATATGAAAGAATAGGAGAAGATGAAGCTTTTATTACACATAAAGTAAATGGACAAAAAATTGAAATTAAACATCCAGCAAAAACACATGAAGAAGCTGTTGACTTTACACTAAAACAATTGATAAATCCAGATTATAAAGTAATAGATAGTTTAGACGAAATATCTGCAATTGGACATAGATTAGTTCATGGAGGAGAAAAAATTAATAAATCCGTAGTAATCACAGATGAAGTTGTTGAAGTGTTAAAAGAATGTATTGATTTAGCACCATTACATAATCCTGCTGGAATAATAGGAATAGAAGCTTGCCAAAAAGTAATGCCTGGAAAACCAATGGTTGGAGTCTTTGATACAGCTTTTCATCAAACAATGCCAAAAGAAAGATATATTTATCCAATTCCATATGAATATTATAAAAAATATGGAATTAGAAAATATGGATTCCATGGAACATCACATATGTATGTTTCACAAAGATTAGCTGAAATTGTTAAAAAAGATATTAAAGATTTAAAAATTGTTACATGTCATTTAGGACAAGGTTCAAGTATTTGTGCTGTTGAAGGTGGAAAATCAGTTGATACAAGTATGGGATTAACACCACTTGCGGGAATTCCAATGGTAACTCGTTCTGGTGATATGGATCCATCTGTTGTAACATTTTTAATGAAAAAAGAAGGATGGACAGCTGAAGAAGCTGAAAGTGTATTAAATAAAAAATCAGGTGTTCAAGGAATCTCTGGTCTAGCACCTGACTTTAGAGAGATTGAAGCTGCATCATATGGCGAAAATGAAAGAGCAGCAATAGCAATTGAAAAGTTTAAATATGAAATTGCTTCATATATTGCAAAATATGCAGTTGCAATGAATGGAATAGATTATATTGTGTTCACTGGTGGTGTTGGAGAAAATCAAATAAATATAAGAAAAGGAATTTGTGAAAAACTTGAATTCATGGGAGTAAAAATAGATGTTGAAGCAAATAATGTAAGAGGAGAAGAAAAAGAAATATCTGCTTCAGATTCAAAAATAAAAGTTTATTTAGTTCCAACAAATGAAGAACTTATGATAGCAAAAGAAACTGTAAGATTAGTTTAGTAATACAACAATAGGGTCGAATTTGTTCGACCCTAAAATTTTAAATTAATGGAAATGGAGTAAATATGAATCCAAGACAAGAATATAAAAAATTGATAAATAGTTTTAAATACGCAATAGAAGGAATTGTATCTTCTTTTAAAACAGAAAGAAATATGAAAATACATGTATTAGCAATGATTGTTGTTATTGTATTAGGTTTCTTTTTTAAATTGGACAAAGAGGAATGGTGTTTTATAATTATTGCGATTGTTTCTGTTATATCTGCTGAATTATTTAATACAGCAATAGAAACTGTTGTAGATATGGTAAGTCCTGAAAGAAATCCTAAAGCAAAACTAGTAAAAGATATTGCTGCAGGTGCTGTTTTTGTTGTGGCAATAGGTGCTGCAATAATTGGTTTTATTATATTTGGACCAAGAGTAATAAATCTTTTTTTTAATAATTAATTGAGTCTATAAATATAAAGAAAATCTTGAAATATAAACTTTTCATTACAATCCTCGGCTTATTACGAAATTTAAGAAATTCTAGCTTATTTTATGGCTCCCTTCCACTCTCGTGAACTCTTTCCATAAAATTACACAGAATTTCTAAAATTTCTTCATGCACATTCGTCATTTCATTCAAAGTTTATATTTCAAGATTTTCTATTAAAAATATTAAACTGCAACAATAATTATTGAAAAACGATAAAAAAGTATTGACAAAAAATAAAATAAATAATATAATGCTCATATCAAGGGAGGAAATTTATATGGAATTATTGATAGGAGCATTATTTTTGTCTATATGGCAATATATTTTATTTAACAAACAGAGTGTAGGAATTTCAGCAATATTATTTGCAATACCATTGTTGTATATAACAATAAGATTGCTAAAAGGAAAAATAGAAAATAAAAAATCATTATTAATTTCAATACCAATTATTTTATTATCAATTACATATTTTATATTTGATAATGCAGTTTTTAGAGGAATAAATACAGTAGTTATTCCGGTTTTATATATAATAATGGTAGTAACGGCAACATCAAATATACAAACAAAATCAATATTTAAAATGATTATTATATATATAATTCAACCAATTAATTATATAGGTGAAGTAATAAAGAAGATTATACATTTGGTAAGACCAAATGAGAATAAAGAAGAAACTAAAGGTGAAAAACATAATATTATAAAAGCAGTCTTTTTTACTATAGTAATTGCATTAATTGTAATAGCATTATTGAGTTCTGCTGATTCAGAATTTTCAAGCTTGTTTAGTAATCTATTAATTGACTTACACTTCTTAAGTATACCTGCGTTAGTGATAAAATTCTTTAGTATAATAATTCCATTCTTTTATATTGCAGGTTTTTTTATGAATATGTTAAACATTGATGAAGTACTTGAAGAAAAAGAAAATAAAAAAGTCAAAATGAAAGACGGATTTACAATATATATGATGATAACAGCATTAAATATTATATACTTAATATTTTGCTATACACAAATAAAATCATTATTTACAATAGAAAATATAAAATATTCAAGTTATGCAAGACAAGGATTTTTCCAACTAATGATAGTTTCATTAATAAATATTGTTATGATTTTAAAAGCTACAGACAAGAATTTAAAAGAAACTGAAAAACAGAAGAAGTATAAAAAGATAATATGTATTATAATGCTAGTATTTACACTATTAATAATTATTTCTTCATTAGCAAGAATGACATTATATCAACAAAACTATGGTGAAACAAGATTGCGTATATTAGTTGATTTTACATTAATAACTGAAATTATTTTGTTAATTCCAACAGCGATATATATATTAAAAGAAAATATTGATTTAGTAAAAACATATTTTATTATAATAGTTACAATGTATTGTGTAGTTAATTTCAGTAATATTGATTATATAATAGCAAAAAATAATGTTGATAGATACATAAAAACTGGAAAAATAGATGATAATTATTTAAAAAGACTTGATAATACAGATATAATTGAGCAATTATTAAGGTTACAGGAAACAAAGTTTGAATATACAAATAATGATGTATATGAAAATAGCTCAAAAAATCAATTGACAAATTTAAATAATTATCTAGGAAAAAAGAGAGATGAACTTGAAGAAAATCATACATTGCCAGAATTTAATTTATCAAGATGTTTGGCAAGACAGAGAATGAAAAGTTTTAGGTATAATTATTAGGAGGATAGGCATGGAAATTTTAGGTGAAAAAGGAATAGGAAAATTTTTGAAAATATTTTTACAGATTTGTTTTTGGGGAGGAATAGCATTATTAATTATATTGCCATTTGCACTACAAATAGTAGGCCTAAATCTTAACGCAACAGCATTTGTAATATATCCAAATGGAATAGCTCTATTGGTAATAGTTCGTCAATTTATAGGTCAATTTGATTCTTTAAAAAATAGAAAACCATTTTGCATAGAAAATGTGAAAAGATTAAAAACATCAGGCGTTGCATCTTTAATAGAAACAGCACTTTGGACTATTGATTTATTATACACAGTATTTTTGGCAAAAGGTGCAGATGTACTTATAATATTAGTATTAGCATTTTTGATAATATTGTTTGCAGGAGTATCAATAGCATTTTACATTTTGGCAGAATTAATAAAACAAGCAACAGAATATAAAGAAGAAAATGAGTTGACTATATAAGGAGGCAATGATATGATTATTGTAAATTTAGATGTAATGATGGCAAAAAGAAAGATATCTTCACAAGAATTAGCAGAAAAAGTTGGAATAACACAAGCAAATTTATCAATTTTAAAAACAAATAAAGGTAAAGCAATTAGATTTTCAACATTAGACAAAATTTGTGAAACATTAGAATGTACACCAGGAGATATATTGGATTATGAAAAAAAATAATAAAAAAGTCATTTATTTGTCACATTGCTGTTGTAAAATAAATATAAGGTGATGATATGTTAAAATTTTTAAAAAGAATAATAATTGTAATAATACTTGTAATATTATTTGCTGGAACAATATTAACTTATAAGGGATATCAAATATATAAAGAAGCATTAAATAAAATAAGTGTACTAGATAAAGTTGCGGAAATAAAAGAAAAAGATAATTATGCTGAATTAAAAGAATTACCAGAGTTTTATTTGAATGCAGTTATTGCAGTAGAAGATAGAAGATTTTACAGTCATGGGGCAGTAGATCCTATTGCATTAATAAGAGCAATTTTTGTTAATATAAAATCATTTGAGCTTAAAGAAGGCGGAAGTACAATTACACAGCAATTGGCTAAAAACATATATTTTACTCAAGAAAAATCAGCTTTAAGAAAAGTTGCCGAAATGTTTATGGCTCATGAAATTGAAAAGAATTGTGATAAAGATACAATTTTAGAATTATATTTGAATACAAGTTATTTTGGAGATGGATATTATTGTGTAAAAGAAGCAGCTAGAGGTTATTATGATAAAGAACCAATGGATATGAATAGAAATGAGGCTAGTATGTTGGCAGGAATTCCAAATGCACCTTCAGCATATTGCCCAACAAAACATTTGAATTTGGCAAAACAAAGACAAGGACAAGTTTTAGATAAAATGATAAAATATAAGTTTATTTCTGAACAAGATAGGGCTGAGATTTTAAGTGAGCCAAATGCGGTTGAAGAAAAACAAAAGAAGGATGAGTAAATAGAAAACTCATCCTTTTAAATTTCTGTTATTTTCATATTGTATTTATCTTCAAAAACTTTCTTTTTTGCAATATATTCTTTAGTTTTAACACCTTTTACATCAATAACATCATATGAATGATCAGAATTAAAAACAATAAAATCAGCTTTATATTTTAAACCAGGTGCTAGCATAAATGTAGGCTGTAAACAAAAACCATTAATTTCTTTGGCTTGTAATCGTAATTTTAATTGGCAATAATAATCAGCTTCTTTTTGACTATCAAAAGTGTGTCCGTCAATAGAAGTTTTATTTGCTCTATATTTTGTCTTTTTTATTTTTGAATTAGTAAAGTTTTTATAATCATCAACACTCCAGTGTTCCATCTTTAGTCAAATCCTTTCGTAAAATTTATCTAAAAGAAATTATATAATAAAAAAAATAAAAGTGCAATATCTTGAAATTTTTTTTATTTTCTAGTAAAATGAAGAAAAAAATAAATTATGTAATTTCGAAAGGAATACAGTAAAATGCAAAAAAGTAAGAATAGAGGAAAACATAGTGCTAGAAGGTATACTTCTACGAATCACAGAAGTGTACCTAAAAGGTCTCAAAATATTAAAGCTAAAAAAAGAAAATTAAATAAGAAAAAAGTTGCAGTAGCAATTGCTTTATTTATAATAATTATTTTTATAATAAAAAAGGTGGTAAATCAAAATAAAGCAGTAGAGACTGTAACAGATACAAGTTCAAGATCAGAAAATACTAATACCAATACTGCAGATAATGTACAACCAAGTCTATCTGAAAATAATCAAACATCAGATAAAACAGTTGAAACACCAAAAAAGAAAATTGATGATTGGAGATTAACACTTGCAAATTATGAGAATTTGTTACCTGAAAATTTTACTGTTAAGGTTTCAGATATAGATAAAACAAGACAATTTGATTCAAGAGCAATTGGAGAATTAAATGATATGATGAATGCTATGAAAAAAGATGGAATAAATAATGTATGGGTACAATCTGCATATAGAAGTGTTGCAAGACAAAAAGAATTGTATGATAGTAGTGTAAAAAAATATTTACAGCAAGGAAAGACTCAAGAAGAAGCGGAAAAATTGACAGATGAATATATAAATAAACCTGGTTCAAGTGACCATAATTTAGGACTAGCTGTTGATTTTAATTATGTTGATAATAAATTTGAAAAATTGGATGGCTTTAAATGGCTAAAAAATAATGCAGAAAACTATGGATTTGTATTAAGATATCCTAAAGATAAGGAAGATATAACAAAAATTGCTTATGAATCTTGGCATTGGAGATATGTTGGAGTAGAACATGCTAAAAAGATGAATGAGTTAAATATGTGTTTAGAGGAATATATTGAATATTTGAGTAAATAACAAATGAAATTGCTGTGAATTATATTATTACAGTGTAAAAAAACTATGGATTATAATTTAAAATTAGTCTGTAGTTTTTTCTTTAATTTAAGAAATAATTAATAATTTCTCTATTTCTTCTTAAGAAAAAATTTGATATAATATAATCAATAAAAATAAAGGGGTGCACAGTAATGTATAATATATTGGCAGTTGATGATGATAAAGAAATAGTAAAAGCAATAGAAATATATTTAGGAAAAGAAAATTACAAAGTTTATAAAGCATATGATGGTGAAGAAGCATTAGAACAAATAAAAAATAATGAAATACATCTAGTTATATTAGATATAATGATGCCTAAAAAAGATGGATTAGAAACATTAGAGGAAATAAGAAAAGAAAAAAATATACCTGTAATAATGTTATCTGCAAAATCGGAAGACATAGATAAAATAAATGGTTTAAATATAGGTGCAGATGATTATGTAACAAAACCATTTAACCCAATTGAATTAATAGCGAGAGTAAATGCACTAATAAGAAGGTATACGAAATTTGGAGCAATTGAAGAACATAGTAATCAAAAATTAATAAAAGGCGGAGGCTTAATAATTAATGATGAATTAAAAAAAGTCATTGTAGATGGAATAGAGGTTAAATTAACTCCAACAGAATATAATATTCTAAAATTTTTAACAGAGAATAAAGGAAAAGTTTTTTCAATAGAAGAAATTTATACAAATGTATGGAATGAAGAATGCTATGCTGCTGAAAATGTAATTGCTGTACATATAAGACACATAAGAGAGAAAATTGAGATTAATCCTAGAGAACCAAAATACTTAAAAGTTTTATGGGGAGTTGGATATAAAGTAGAAGGATAAATTTTGAACTGGTACATTTTTTTATTTGATTATACATATAAAATAATTATTACTATTAAATATAAACTTTAAATGAAATGACGAATATGATTGGAGAAACTTTAGAAATTCTTACGAAACTTTTATGGAAAGAGTTCACGAGAGTGGAAGGGAGCCATAAAATAAGTTAGAATTTCTTAAGTTTCATAATGAGTCGAGGAATGTAATGCAAAGCTTATATTTAATAGTGATAACATTGATATACTTAAAAATAAAAAAATATACCAGTTCAAAATTTTACATAGGAGGTAAGAAATGAAATATAGTAAAATTTTAAAAATAATTAGTTATATTGCAATACCGATTTTAATAATGGCATTATTATTATCAATATTTTCTATAGTAATGAAAGAAAATAATTATTATAATAAAGAGCAATATTTCTCATCAGATGAATTTGTATCATCATATATGGGATATTTATCAGAAAAAACTTATGATTTAATACATGATAAAAATACATTCTATTCAACTCAAAATGGTGATATAAAAATACAATACACATCAGATGAGCAGAATTATTATGATGATTTAAAAAATAGATATTTTTTAATCATATATAAGAATAAGGCATTAACAAATGTACCAGTAAATGAACAGACACTTACCATAGAAGGTATAAAAACATATATACAAGAAAATAAAAATTCTAAAAAAGCAAACATAATTTATGGAAGTATAGAAGCTGATTCTAAAATAATACAAAATACAGGAATGCATTATCTTTCTAATCTTAATGAAACTTATTATACTATAGAATTTATAAAAGATACTGATAGTGAAACAGAACAACAAACAAGAGAATATATAACTGCAAAAGCAGAAGAATATCAAATTTATAGTTCTTATGTAGAAGATTTTTATGAATATTCAGAAATTGCAATAATGAATAATATATTAGATAAAATTTCTATATTCAAGGATTATTGCTATTTTATAATACCTACAAGTACAATATTAATTATATTAATTTTAATGTATTTGATAATATCAATAGGGTATAAAAAAGGAGAAGATGGTATTGTCTTAAATGACTTTGATAAGATTCCATTAGAAATAATATTATTTTTTGCAATAATAATTGGGTGTATACCATTTATACTGTTAGAAGAAATAACAAGAGATTATAACGGAATTATTTCATTGGTAATAACAGGTGGCTTGGTAATTTATGTACTGTGTGCAATAATTTTAAATACCATTATAAAAAGAATAAAGTCAAAAACATTTTTAAAAAGTACAATTACAGGAAAAGTACTAAAATGGATAAGGATATGTGGAAAGGTAGTGTTTCACAAACTAAAAATAGCTTGGGATACATTAACATATTCATCAGATTTAAAAGTAAAAGTTATTGTAGAATTCATAATTATAAGTGCATTAGCGATATTTATCTTTTTAGTATTTTACAGTAGTAGAATAGTTGTATTGTTAGAGTTTATTTTAATTGCTGTGACTTTATATAAGATAATGAAATTTATTAAAAACTGTTCTCAAATTGAACGAAAATTAAAAGAAATGTATGAAGAAGATAATTCTAATAAACTATATGAAGAAGATTTTGGAAATGAATTCAAAAATTCAGTAAGATATTTAAATAATATTTCAAATGGCTTTGAAAACGCAATTCAAGATAGAATGAAAAGTGAGAGAATGAAAATAGAACTTATTACAAATGTATCTCATGATATAAAAACACCTTTAACATCAATTATTAATTATGTTGATTTATTGAAAAAAGAGAAAATAGACAATGAACGAGCTAAAGAATATATTGAAATATTAGATTCAAAATCTCAGAGATTAAAAAAACTTACAGAAGATTTAATTGAAGCATCAAAAGTTTCAACTAGAAATATTTCTTTGAATTTAGAAAAAATTAATGTTGTAGAACTTATTAAACAAGCAACAGGAGAATTTGAAGATAAATTCAAAAAGCGAGGACTTGAAACTATAATAAATGTTGAGGAAAATGAAGAAAATATTATGGCAGATAGTAGATATATGTATAGAGTTATCGAAAATCTATTTAGTAATGTATCTAAATATGCACTAGAAAATTCAAGAGTGTATATTGACATAAAAGAAAGTAAAGAAAACAATTTGGATGATAATGTTATTATTGAGGTAAAAAACATTTCTAAAGATAAACTTAATATTTCAGCAGAGGAATTAATGCAAAGATTTGTCAGGGGAGATAAATCAAGAAGTACTGAAGGAAGCGGCCTTGGAATATCTATTGCACAAAATTTAACAGAATTGCAGAAAGGAAAGTTTGAATTAAAATTGGATGGGGATTTATTTAAGGTTAAGCTATTTTTTGCAAAAGTCTAATAAAGAAGGACAAAATCATGAATAGAAAAATAAAAATTTTAGTAATAATAGTAGTTTTAATTATAATTGGTGTTATAATAATAAGAAGTTTTATTAATAATAATAAAAAAGTTATTGTATGTATAGATGCTGGACATGGTGGCACAGATGTTGGAGCAACTAATGAAAATAGATATGAAAAAAATGATACTTTAAAAATAGCAAGGTTAGTCAGAGAATATCTTGAACAAGAGGATATAAAAGTTATTATGACAAGAACTGATGACATAACATGTACACTTCAAGAAAGGTGTAAAATTGCAAATAAAAAGAAGGCAGATTTGTTTGTTTCAATACATAGAAATAGTGCTGATACAGGTAATGGAATAGAAACATGGATTAATAGTAGGCAAGATGAAAAGGATATAGAGTTAGCAACGAACATTATGAATTACATAGAAAAAACAAAAATTCAAAATGATAGAGGAATTAAATATGGAACAATAAAAGGGGAAAATACAGATTACTATGTTTTAAATAATACCAAGATGCCAAGTTGTTTAATAGAATTAGGATTTATTTCGAATTATGAAGATAATAAATTGTTTGATGAAAATATAAAAAGTTATGCTGAGGCAATAGCAAAAGGTATTATTAAAAGTATAAAAAATAAGTAAGGAAAGGACTAAAAAATGAGCAATAAAAATAAAAATAAAAAATTGAAAATAGTAAAACTTGTTGTATTTGTAGTAACAATACTTTTAATGATTGGAATGACAATATATTTGCTCCCTGTAATGAAAAATCTATCTACTTATGAGGGACAAATTGCATTTAAAGAAAAGGTAAATAATTCAGGCATATATGGTTTTTTATCACTACTTGGATTACAATTTGCACAAATATTTTTAGTAATATTACCAGGTGAACCTTTAGAGATACTCGCAGGAATGTGTTATGGAGCAGTAGGAGGTACATTATTTATATTCTTTTCTGTTGCATTAACAACAACTGTGATTTTTTGGCTAACAAGAAAGTTTGGAAAAGAACTCTTATATGATTCATTTGGAAAAGAAAAAATAGAGAAAATTGAAAATAGTAAAGTTTTTCAAAACCCTAAAAATATTGAATTTATATTTGCAATTTGTTTTGCTATAGTGGGAACTCCAAAAGATTTACTTACTTATATAGGAGCTTTGTTTCCAATAAAGCCAGTAAGATTTATTATCATTGCTACATTTTGTAGATTTCCATCTATTATATCATCTACTATTGTTGGACAATATTTTTCTAGAGGAAATTGGAAAATAAGCATAATTATTTATTTAATTACTTTTATTTTTACATTTTTGATTATTGCTTTAGTGAAATTTTTTGATAAGGAAAAGATTACTGAAAAGGCATTAAAAGAGTTAAAATAATTTACATATAAAGAACGTTTTCATAAATTTGCAAATTATGTTAATATATGGTATAATATATATATAAATATAAAAGGAGAGTGATATTTATGAAAAATATTTGTAAAAATATATTTATCACAATTAGTATTTTAAGCTTTATTATATTAATTTTCTCTAATAATAGCTACGCTAGTGGTTATGATAATTTTAAATCATTTAATAATGCACCAAGGAAGGTAATTATAGTACAACCTGACAAATTAGCAGATATAACTATAAAAATTAGAGACAATGATAAAGTAACTTCCGTAAAATCTTATATAGTAGATTCAAAAGGAAATAAAATAAGAACACCATTTACTGCCAAAAATGTAAGTAATAAAAAAGAACTTATTTACATAATGCCACATGCAACAATGCTAAAAGGAAAAACAACACATTTTTATTTGGAAGTTAAAGATGGAAAAGGAAACATATTTAACTCTGAATATATAGTAAGTGTAAAAAACAAAACAGTAAATGGAAAAAAAGTTCAATATTATGCAGTAAATGATGCACCAAGAATAATCAATTGGAATATTAGTGGAAATAAAGTTACATTTGAAGCAAGAGATTTAGGCGGAGTAAAATCAGTAAAAGTAAAAGATATTAATAATGGCAATAAAACAATACAAACATATAGTAATTTACCAGCAGGAAGCAATAAAGCATCATTTGATTTAAATAAATGTAAAAAAGCTAGTGATAAATATAAACTAAAAATTATAACTACAGATATATATAATTTAGAAGCGACAAGAACAATATATTTTAAAAAGAAAGGTGCTTCAACAACTACATCAAATACAAGTACACCTGTAACATCAAATTCTTCAAATGTACAAAACTCAGTATCATCAAGTACAAATACATCAAATCAAAACAAATCATGTAATCATTCTTATGGCAGAGTAAAAGAGAGAAGAGCAGATTTTAATAAATGTATAATACAATCATATTATCAATGCTCAAAATGTGGACATATAAAAGTGATAGGTCAAAAATGGGGTCATAGAGCTTATGCTACAAAAGTAGTACAGACACCTTCAAGTGCAAATGGATGTACTAAAATAACTGAGGAACATTGCAATAGATGTAATGCTTTAATATCTAGAGATGCAACATCTCACCATAATTTTGTAATAGTAAATAGATATACAACGGGTATGGGAAACTTTAGTAAAACACAGGTAACATATAAGTGCTCTATATGTGGTATAACAAAATACAAAAGAACTTCAAATTAATATAAAAAATAGAATATTTATAAAATTATTCAATATTAAAAAATAAGGCAGAAAACTTTGGAAATTTTCTGCCTTTTTTATATATTAAGAAAATTATATATTCTTTAGTATATAAAAAGCTATAATCACCAGTTCTTTAAGATTTCATCTCTTCGCTGAGAAACTCCGTTTTGTTTATAAGAATACTTGATTTTAAAAAAAATATATAGTAAAATAATTATGTTTGCCAAGCAAAATACATAATAAAAACAGGAAAGGAAAAAGCATATGGAAGAAAAAATAAGAATATCAGAATTATTAAAAGAAGAAATAGAAAAAAGTGAATATCCAGTAGTTGGAGCAAAATATAATAATGAATACAAAAATTTAGATGATATAGTAGAAAAGAATGAAAATATAGAACTAATACAAATAAATTCAAAAGAAGGAATGAAAATATATAGAAGAACCTTAACATATATAATGGGAAAGGCATTTTGGGATACATATCCAGAAGCACATGTAATTGTAAATTATCAATTATCAAATGCAATGTATTGTGACATAGAAAATATGGAAGTAACAGAAGAAATGATGAAAAAAGTAAAAACAAGAATGCAAGAAATAATTGATAAAGATTTAAAAATAGAAAAAAGAACAATGACAAGAGGAGAAGCAAAAGAATTTTATAAAAAAACAAACACACCAAAAGGAAGATTACAATTTGATTTAGAAGAAAAAGAAGATATAAATATGTATTATTGTGACAACTACTTTAATTATTTTTATGAAGTAATTGCAACACACACAGGTGCAACAAAACTATTTGATTTACAAAAATATAGTGATGGATTTCTACTAAGATATCCAACATCAAATACTGTAAACAATCTACCAGAATTTAAAGAAACAAAGAAATTGTTATGGGCATTACAAGAATATGAAACTATATATAAAGTTTTAAATGTAGGGACAGTATATAGACTAAATAAAGCAGTAAAAGAAGATAGAATAAAATATTTAATATTATTATCAGAAGCTTTACATGAAAAGAAAATATCTCAAATAGCAGATAAAATTGCTGTACGAAAAGGTGTAAAAATGATTTTAATAGCAGGTCCATCATCATCAGGAAAAACAACTTTTGCACAAAGATTAGGAATTCAACTTAGGATAAATGGGTTAAGACCGGTAACAATATCTGTAGATAATTATTTTGTAGAAAGAGATCAAACACCTAGAAATGAAAAAGGTGAATACGATTTTGAAAGCATAGATGCAATAGATATAGACTTATTCAATAAGCATTTATTAGGTTTATTAAATGGTGAAGAAATAGAAATGCCAGAATTTGATTTCCACGAAGGAAAGAAAAGATACAATGGAAATAAAGTAAAAATGGAAAAAGATGATGTACTTGTAATCGAGGGAATACACTGTTTAAATGATAAATTAACAGAAAAAATACCACATGACCAAAAATACAAAATTTATATAAGTGCTTTGACTGTACTTAATATGGATGCATTTAATAGAATATCTACAACAGATACCAGATTGATAAGAAGAATCGTAAGAGACAATCAATTTAGAGGATATTCAGCTAAAAACACAATAGCAACATGGGAAAATGTAAATAGAGGAGAAGAGAAGAATATATTCCCATTCCAAGAAGAAGCAGATAGTATTTTTAATACTTCTTTAATATATGAATTGGGAGCGTTAAAAAATGAAGCTGTGCCTTTACTTGAACAAATTACAAATACTGAACCAGAATATGCTGAAGCACAAAGATTACTTGAAATATTACGCTATTTTGAACCAATTTCAAAAGAGTTAGTACCATCTAATTCTTTAATAAAAGAGTTCCTTGGAGGAGGAGACTTTAAAGGATAAAATACCCCAGTAGGAAGGATATTATAAAATGTTAGAAAAAAGTAAATTTACAAAAATAGATGAAGAATTTATATGTGAAAATTGTGGCAGAAAAGTTCCTAAGCTTGGATATACTTGCAGAAATCATTGTCCATATTGTTTGCATTCTAAGCACTTGGACATAAATCCAGGAGACAGAGCAGAAGAGTGTCATGGAATTTTAGAGCCAATAGGGTTAGAAATAAATTCTAAAAAAGGATATGTAATTATTTTTAAATGTAAAAAGTGTGGGGCAATTCGTAAGAATAAGATGGCAGAAGATGATGATATGGATGAAGTTATAAAATTGAGTGCCAAGCATTTGTAATAATAAATAAGAACAAATAAAAAAACGCTTTATGATTAAGCGTTTTTTATGCTCTTTTAACTTTTCCGTTTTTTAAACATTTAGCACATACATGAATTTTTTTGATTTCTCCATCTACATCAGCTTTTACTGTTCTTAAGTTTGGTTTCCAAGTACGTGGAGATCTTTTACTTATATGAGAACGAGTTATACTTAATTTATTTCCATGAATTGCTGTTTTTTCACAAATTTCACATTTTGCCATGATTAAATACACCTCCTATTTTTTATTAATAAACATGACTATAAACTAGTTTACCATATAATTCTAAAAAAAACAAGTGCTTTTTAAGAAAAATTATAAAAACATTACAGGATTATGGTTTATTTTTTATTAATATAAAGAAAGACTTTAAATATAAGCTTTGAATGAAATGACGAATGTGCATGAAGTAATTTTAGAAATTCTTATGCAGTTTTATGGTAAGAGTTCACGATAGTGGAAAGGACCCATAAAACAAATTAGAATTTCTTAAATTTCGTAATAAACCGAGGAATGTAATGAAAAGCTTATATTTTAAGTCTTTCTTATAAAAAAATTATAATATGAAAATTTTTAAATACGCAGTAAAGTAAACCAATTATTAATTATATGTTTAGTCATATTAAGTAATTGTATTTTATTAATAGAAGTTTCTGCAATTAAGTTAACACTTGCAAGTTCAGTTCCATTTAAAGAATACTTTATTGCTCCAAGAATTTGCCCTTGAGAAACAGGAGCTTGAACAGACTCATCTAAACTGATATTATAAGTAATTCCTGATTCTTCTCCTTTCTTTATTAAAAAAGATGGAGAAGTTTCATAAACTGCATTTACTGTTTCAGACAATCCTTTAGTTACAGCAATTTGTTTTACAATTTCACCTTTATTTCCAAAAGACTTATAGGAATAATTGTTGAAACCATAATCTAAAAGACTTGTTGCATTACTAAAACGCAACGCAGATGTAGGTGCTTTCATTACAACTGCAATTAGGGATAAATTATCTCTTGTAGCAGATGCGGAAAGATTAAATAAAGCAAGAGATGTAGAACCGGTTTTTAAACCTGTACAACCAGAATAATTACGGACTAATTTATTCGTGTTTGAAAGGGCAGATTTACCATCTCTTAATGTATCTGTCCAGATTGTAGAATAATTTGTAATAGATGGATGATTTACTAAAAGTTCTCTTGACATAAGTGCTATATCATATGCAGAAGTTAAATGCTCATCTTCATCAAGACCATGGCAATTTTTGAAAGTAGTATCATTCATTCCAAGTTCTTTAGCTCGGGCATTCATCATTTGAACAAAACCATCTTCTGTTCCGCCTAGATACTCACTAAGAGCAACAACACAATCATTAGCGCTAACTACTGAAATTGCTTTTAACATATCATTTACACTTAATGTTTCTGTTGTATCAAGCCAAATTTGTGAACCTCCCATACTGGCAGCATTACTACTGCATGGAATTTGTGTGTCTAGAGTAATTTTTCCATTGTCTAATGCTTCCATAATAAGTAAAAGACTCATAACTTTTGTTACACTTGCAGGATGTAATTTTTCGTGAATATTATGCTCATATAAAATTTTTCCACTATTTTGTTCAATCAAAATAGCTGATTCAGCTTCCAAGTTTAAGAAGTTATTATCAGATATTTCATTATTTTCTGACAAAGATGCAGATGTGGGAATTGAATTATCTAAAACAGACCATGTATAATATTCAGAAAAGCCCAAACAGGATGTGGTTAAAAATATTATTGTGATTATTAAAATTGAGCAAATAAATTTAAATTTTTGCATACCAAGACCTCCAAAATGTCTTTTTTTTATTAATATGCAATTTCCAAAAAATTATAACAAAAGGTATAAATATTAATATAATAAAGTAATTTTACTTCCATTTTTCTTTATGAACCCCTCATCTATTAAGAGCTTAAATTCTCTCATCATAGCACTTCTGTCAACACTTAAAAAATCAGCTAAATCTGTATAGGAATATGGCAATGTAAAAGTCTTTCTTAAAGAACCTTTAGAAAGAATATCAAAATAAGAAAGGATTTTACTTCGTGTGCTTCTTTTGGTAAGAAGCTCAATGCGCAAATTCAATTCAACAATATTACTTAAAAAAAGTTCACTTAAACTACTAGTAAGGGTTTTATGAAAGTCACAACTTTTTCTACACTTTGTAAGTAAAGAATCATAGGTATAAAACAATATTTCAGAATTTTTTCGAGCAACAGCAAAAAGTTCATTATTAGTATTTGCGGGATAAAAAACTTCACCGAAAAACATCATTAGAAACAAAATGACTAATTATTGTTTTATTTCCATTAACATCATATCTTATTAAGTCTACTTCTCCTGATAAAACAATACAAAGTTGATTACGCTTTTCTATATATGTTGTTACAGTTTCTCCTTTTATAAATTTTTTTATTTGAATTCTATTACAATTATTAATGAAATTTTCTATAAAAATTTTTTTATCAAAATTAGTATCCATAAAAATTACCTCCAAATTATCAAAATCTTGTGCCACAGAAGGTACAAAATTCGACATAATTATTATACTAAAAATTATGAAATTATGAAATAATTATATTTCATTTTTGTTGCATTTGCAACAGTTTTTTGAAAAAATAAATGTATAATAAGAACATACAAATCAAACGAAAGAGATTGATGCAAACAACAAAAACAGCTCAACTCAATGGTTTGCATTGTAGAAAGGAATGGGGTAAGATGAAGGTTATTAAAAGAGACGGAAGAACAATTGAATTTGATAGAGACAAAATTCAACTTGCAATTGAAAAAGCTAATAAAGAAGTTAGAGGAAAAGAAAAAGCAACAAAAGAAGAAATTAATGAAATTATAGCATATATAGAAGACTTAGGTAAAAAAAGAATGCTAGTTGAAGATATTCAAGATGTAATAGAAGAAAAATTAATGGAATTAGATAAATATGAATTAGCAAAAAAATATATAGTTTATAGATATACAAGAGCATTAGTTAGAAAATCAAATACAACAGATGAATCAATACTAGGACTAATAAGAAATGAAAATAAAGAATTAGCAGAAGAAAATTCAAATAAAAACACAGTACTTGCATCAACACAAAGAGATTATATAGCAGGAGAAGTTTCAAGAGATTTAACAAAAAGAATTTTACTACCAGAAAAAATATCAAAAGCACATGAAGAAGGAATATTACATTTTCATGATATGGATTATTTTGTACAACCAATATTTAATTGTTGCTTAATAAATATTGGAGATATGTTAGACAATGGAACAGCAATGAATGGAAAAATGATAGAAAGCCCAAAAAGTTTCCAGGTAGCATGTACAGTAACAACACAAATAATTGCTGCAGTTGCAAGTAATCAATATGGTGGACAATCTGTAGATATGAAACATTTAGGAAAATATTTAAGAAGAAGCCATGATAAATTCCAAAAGAAAATAACAGAAAAATATGGTGGAAAATTGCCAAAACAAACAATAGAAGAATTAGTAAAAGATAGAGTAAAAGAGGAATTATCAGCAGGAGTACAAACAATTCAATATCAAATAAATACATTAATGACAACTAATGGACAGTCACCATTTGTAACACTATTCTTACACTTAGAGCCAGATGATGAATACATTGAAGAAAATGCAATGATAATAGAAGAAATTTTAAAACAAAGAATTCAAGGAATAAAAAATGAAGTGGGGGTATATGTAACACCAGCATTTCCAAAATTAATCTATGTATTAGATGAACATAACTGCTTAAAAGGTGGAAAATATGATTATTTAACAAAATTAGCTGTAAAATGTTCAGCAAAGAGAATGTATCCTGATTATATATCTGCTAAAAAGATGAAAGAAAACTATGAAGGAAATGTATTTAGTCCAATGGGATGTAGAAGTTTCCTAGCTCCTTGGAAAGATGAAAACGGAAACTATAAATTTGAAGGAAGATTTAATCAAGGTGTTGTAAGTATCAATTTACCACAAATAGGATTAGCAGTAGGTGGAGATGAAGAAAAATTCTGGAAAGAATTTGATGTAAGACTAGAACTATGTAAAGAAGCAATAATGTGTAGACATTATGCATTATTAGGAACAAAATCAGATATATCTCCTGTTCATTGGCAAAATGGTGCAATTGCTCGTTTGAAAAAAGGTGAGAAAATTGATAAGTTTTTATATGGAGGATATTCAAGTATATCATTAGGATATATAGGAATATATGAACTTACAAAAATAATGAAAGGTGTTTCTCATACAACAAAAGAAGGGCATGATTTTGCAATAAAAGTTATGAAACACTTGAATGAAACAGTTCAAAAATGGAAAAAAGAAACAAATATTGGATTTGCATTATACGGAACTCCAGCTGAAAGTTTATGTTATAGATTTGCTCGTATAGATAAAGAAAAATATGGAAGTATTCCAGATGTTACAGACAAAGGATATTATACAAATTCATATCATATCGATGTTAGAGAAAAAATCGATGCATTTAGTAAACTTAAATTTGAAAGTGAATTCCAAGCAATGTCACAAGGTGGAGCAATATCTTATGTCGAAGTTCCAAATATGAAAAATAATCTACAAGCACTTGAAGAGGTTGTTAAATTTATATATGATAATATTCAATATGCAGAATTTAATACTAAATCAGACTATTGTCAAGTTTGTGGATATGATGGAGAAATGATTATAAATGATCAAAACGAGTGGGAATGTCCACAATGTGGTAATAAAGATCATTCTAAAATGAATGTTGTTCGTCGTACTTGTGGATATCTTGGAGAGAATTTCTGGAATGTGGGTAAGACTAAAGAAATAAAATCAAGAGTTTTACATTTATAAAATATATCAAAATAGGACTAATTAAGGGTCCTATTTTTTAACTAGAAAAGTAATATATAATTTTAAAGTTTAGCAAGGTGTTTTAAATTTGTTGCAAACAAATTTAAAATAGCAAAGCGTCCGCAGTTAAACGATAAAATTATATATTACTTTTCTATGTTAAAACTTTTTGAATCCGTTACTTTGCATAGATAAAAAAATTCATAATTCGTTCACAAATGTTTAGTATAATAAAATCGAGTTTTAAGAACTTGAAAAAAAGTAGCAATTATGATATATTTCATATAATAGGAAAGTAGAACTTTTCTATTATAGAAATATATTGCACAGAAATTTGCAAAGCAAATTTCGCGCACGAACAAAGACGCGGACTTTAAAATGTTCTAATAGGTACTAATGTTATTAATGTCTGCTTTTGTTCTAATGAATTGAAAATGTTTAAGGATAAGGAATGAGATAAATATGAGCAAAGTTGTACATATAGGAATGGATGTTGGTTCAACAACTGTAAAAATAGCGGTAATGAATGAAAAATTAGAAGAGATATATACTTCATATGAAAGGCACTATTCAGACACGAAAAATACAGTATGTAAAGTATTAGAAGAATTAGTAGAAAAATACAAAGGAAATGAATTTACAATAGCATTAACAGGCTCAGGAGCAATGAGTACAGCAAAATTTTTAGATGTACCTTTTATTCAAGAAGTAGTATCATGCAAAAGAGCTGTAGAAAGATATATTCCACAAACAGATGTTGTAATTGAACTTGGTGGAGAAGATGCAAAAATAATCTATTTTGGAAAATCAATAGAACAGCGTATGAATGGAACATGTGCTGGTGGAACAGGAGCATTTTTGGATCAAATGGCATCATTATTAAACACAGATACAGCAGGACTAAATGAACTTGCAAAAGGATATAAAACAATATACCCAATAGCTTCACGCTGTGGAGTATTTGCAAAAACAGATGTACAACCATTATTAAATGAAGGTGCTGCAAAAGAAGATATTGCAGTATCTATTTTGCAAGCAGTTGTAAATCAAACTATAAGTGGACTAGCGTGTGGTAGACCAATTCGTGGAAATGTTGCATTTTTAGGTGGACCACTTACATATATACCAGAACTAAGAAAAAGATTTGTAGAAACTTTAAATTTAACACCTGAGCAGACAATAGTTCCAGAAGAAGCACATTTGTTGGTCGCAAAAGGAGCATGTTTAGATGCAAAAGATATGACACCTATTAGTGTAGAAAAATTAAAAAGTAAAATACAAGTATTAAGACAATCACATGATACAACAACACAACCATTACAACCATTATTCAAAACAAATGTTGAATATGATGAATTTAAAGCAAGACATGAAAAAGACAAGGTTGAGAAAAAGCCTTTATCAGAACATAAAGGAGATTGTTTTATAGGAATAGATGCAGGTTCAACAACATCAAAATTAGTTGTAACAGATAGAGATGGAGTGTTACTATATTCATCATATAAAAGTAATGAAGGAAAGCCACTTGACAGCATTATTGATATGTTAAAAGAATTATATGAAATATTACCAAAAGATGCAGTGATTAGATATAGTGGAGTAACAGGTTATGGCGAAAAATTAATACAAACAGCATTAAATGTTGATTTAAATGAAATTGAGACAATAGCACATTATACAGCTGCTAAAAAATTTGAACCAAAAGTTACAAGTATAGTAGATATTGGTGGACAAGATATGAAATATATCAAATTAAAAAATAATACAATTGATAATATCATGTTAAATGAAGCTTGTTCATCAGGATGTGGTTCATTTATAGAAACATTTGCTAAAAGCTTAAATTTAAGTATAGAAGAATTTGTAAAAGAAGCATTAGAAGCTAAAAATCCAGTTGATTTGGGCTCAAGATGTACGGTATTTATGAATTCAAAAATAAAACAAGCACAAAAAGAAGGATATTCAGTTGGAGATATTTCAGCAGGATTGTCTTATTCAGTAATAAAAAATGCAATTCAAAAAGTAATGAAAATTAGAGATACAAAGAAATTAGGAAGCCATATTGTTGTGCAAGGTGGAACATTTTATAATGAAGCAGTTTTAAGAGCATTTGAATTAATAGTTGGAAGAAATGTAATAAGACCAGACATTGCAGGACTTATGGGAGCTTATGGTATGGCACTTTTAGCTTGTGAGCAATATGAAGCAAATATGGATATGGAATATCATTCAACAATTGCAACATTAGAAGATATAGAAAAGCTAGATATAAAAGTAAGTCATACAAGATGTAATGGATGTGAGAATCATTGTCAATTAACAATAAATAAATTTAGTAATGGAAAAAGACATATATCTGGAAACAGATGTGAAAAAGGAGAAGGAATAATAAATGCACATAAAGATTTGCCAAACCTTGTAAAATATAAATATGAAAGAATTTTTGGATATACACCACTTGAAGAAAAAGACGCAAAAAGAGGAACAATAGGAATTCCAAGAGTTTTGAATATGTATGAAGATTACCCATTCTGGTTCACATTATTTACAAACTTAGGATTTAGAGTAATAATATCAGAAAAAAGTACAAGAAAAATATATGAAAAAGGTATGGAATCAATGCCATCTGAATCTGTATGTTATCCAGCAAAATTATCACATGGACATGTTATTAGTTTAATTCAAAAAGGAATAAAAACAATATTTTATCCATGTATGCCATATTCAAGAAAAGAATATCAAGATGCAAATAATAGATATAATTGTCCAATTGTAATTTCATATGCAGAGGTTATAAAAAATAATGTTGAAGAATTAAAAACAAATAATATAAAATTCATAAATCCATTTTTACCATTTGAGTCAAAACAATTAATGCAAAGAATGATGGAATTAGAAGAATTTAAAGAATATAACTTTACTAAAAAAGAATTGAAAGAAGCAATTGCAAAGGCAGAAGCGGAATATCAAAAATGTAGAGAAGATATACATAATAAAGGTAAAGAAACACTTGAATATATAGAAAAGAACAACTTGAAAGGGATCGTTTTAGCAGGAAGACCATATCATATTGATCCAGAGATAAATCATGGAATTGATACTTTAATAACAAGTTTAGGAATGTGTGTATTAACAGAAGATAGTGTTGCAGACAAAACATTACCAGAAAGACCACTTCGTGTAGTTGATCAATGGATGTTCCATTCAAGATTATATGCAGCAGCAGATTTTGTTGGAAAACATGATAATTTAGAATTAGTTCAAATAAATTCATTTGGATGTGGTGTTGATGCTGTAACAACAGATGAAGTTGAAGAAATTCTAACAAGTTTTGGAAAAATGTATACATTAATAAAAATAGATGAAGTAAACAATTTAGGAGCAGTAAGAATTCGTTTGCGTTCATTATTAGCAAGTATAAATAAGAGATTAAGTGCTAAAAAGAATGAGAAACCAAGTGGTGAGTACCAACTAAATAGAAAGCCATTTACAGAAGAAATGAAAGAGGAATATACAATAATATTACCTCAAATGGCACCAATACATTTTGAATTTATAGAACCTATATTAAGAAGCGAAGGATATAAAGCAGTATTATTGAGAGAATGTACTCAACATACAATAGAAACAGGTTTAAAATATGTAAATAATGATGCATGTTATCCATCAATAATAACAACAGGACAATTTATAGAGGCACTTCAAAGTGGAGAATATGATGTAAATAAAACAGCAATAATCATGTCACAAACAGGTGGAGGATGTAGAGCAACAAACTATATTGGATTTATACGAAAAGCCTTAAAAGATGCAGGTTTTGAACAAGTACCAGTTATATCATTTAATGTTGTTGGAATGGAGAAAAATCCAGGATTTAAAATAACAATTTCATTAGCTGAAAAGTTGATAAAATCAATGATATATGCAGACTTATTACAAAAAATGTTATACAAAAATAGAGCGTATGAAAAAAATAAAGGTGAAACAGAAAAATTATTTAATGAATGGATGGAAAAAGCAATAGCTTTATCAATAAAAAGTAGTAATAAAGCATTTTCAAAGGGTATTTATCAGATAGTAGATGATTTTGAAAAAATTGAATGGGATACTAATATTGAAAAGCCTAAAGTTGGAATAGTAGGTGAAATTTTAATTAAGTATCATCCATTCGGAAATAACTATGTAGCAAATTTATTAGAAAAAGAGGGAGCAGAAGTTATTTTACCGGATTTTATGGGATTTATAAAGTTTATGGCAAGTAATAAGGTAATTTCTAATAAGATGCTAAAAAATGATAACAAAAAGGCTTTATTAAATGGAATTGCTATTAAATTAATAGATTTATTTGAAAAAGATACAAGAAAAGCTTTAGCTAATTCTAAAAAAGGATATTTACCAACATGTGATATTTGGCATTTAGCTGATAATGTAAAATCAGTTTTATCAACAGGAAATCAAACTGGAGAAGGATGGTTTTTAACAGCAGAAATGCTTGAATATATGGAAAATGGTATTCAAAATATAGTTTGTGTTCAACCATTTGCCTGTTTGCCAAATCATGTTGTTGGTAAAGGTGTAATAAAAACAATTAGAGATATGTATCCAGAGGCTAATATTGTTCCAGTTGATTATGATCCTGGTGCAAGTGAGGCTAATCAGACTAATAGAATTAAACTTCTTATGACTGTTGCTAAAGATAATTTGAAAATTAAACAAAAAGAGAAAAAGGCTTTACAAAATGAAAATGTGGATACAACTAAAATTAAAGAAAAAGTAGAAAGGAAATCCTAAGATTGGATTTCCTTTTCTATACCTTGAATTTCAGCTATGGTTAAGCCTGAAATTTCACTTATTTCTTCTAATGGCATTTTTTTCTTTAAGAGTTTTTGAACTATTTCTTTTGCTTTAGCATTACGACCGATTTTTTCGCCTTGTTCTCTGCCGATTTTTTCGCCTTGTTCACGACCAATTTTCTCACCTCGTTCTTTTCCAATTGCTCTAGCAGTGGCTAAGGCAGACTGTTCTTCAAGTTCAGACATTAACCTTATTTCAGCCAATCGTTTAATTTCTTCATCACCAACTAAAGTTTCATAATTTTCATAAGCTTTTTTAATTTTTTTATTTTTCTCTTTTGCCATATCTAGAAGATCCCCCCTTTCCATATCCAGAAGAGCTAACCATTGATTTAAAGGCTCATTCATATCTGGATTTTGACTTCTAAATTTTTTAAGTTCTATGTAATAATATTTAACATTATTATTAATTTTATAATCTTTGTGAATAGTAGAAACTCTAACAGTTTCAGTAAGATATTCAGGTAAGTTTATAAAATTATAATCTAAAATTGCTATTATGATAACGGGTTGCAAAGCTTCATAATTTATACCGTTACCTAACTGTTCAGTTATTTTTTTACTAGCATAAAATGTTGTCCTTTCTTCAATATTATTAAAATTTCTTAATTGAATTTCAATATTTACAAATTTTCCATTTTCTAGTTCTACTCCTAAATCTAAAATTCCATATTTTTGTTCGCGTGTCAATTGCTCTAATCTTACATCATGTGATACTTTCTTTATTTGTAGTTTTTCTCCTAAAATAGCTTCAAGAAAGTCTTTTAAAAATCCCTCATTTTCTTTTTTACTAAAAAATGCTTTAAATGCAATGTCATTTTTTAATTTTAATCGATTACTCGATTGTGGCGTTATAATCATATTTGTTCCTCCTTAATTATATATTAATTGTTTGTTTTTGACAATATTGCTAAAACTATGTTTATAGCTTTTATCATATGTTTAATAAATATGACTTCACATCACTTCCAATCTTTTTATAAATTTTGAATACTGATTTTTTAATATGATTTCAAAAAAGTTTGAAAAAAATTAAAAATACTGCGAAACTAAGTTGCATTTGTACATAAAACCTTGTACAAATATAATATAACATAATATAGTGTATTTGACAAGAGGAAATTGAAAAAATTTTAGTTATGTGATTACAGGATACATTCGTCATTTCATTCAAAGTTTATATTTTAAGTCTGTATTTATATTAATTTAAAATAATAATATAACAAATTTTTATTTATTCATATTGTACTTTTAAAATTTATATGGTAAAATAGCCACAGATTTTACGAAAAAGGGAGAAAAATTATGATAACAGAAATAGAACAATATATAGCACTATTTTTTATATACTCATTTGCTGGATGGATAATGGAATCTATAAATATTTCAATAAGAAACAAAAAATTTACCAATAGAGGATTTCTAGTTGGACCATATTGCCCAATATATGGATGGGGAGTTGTTTTAATAACAATTTTACTACAAAAATATCATAATGATATACCTGCAACATTTTTCCTATCAATTTTGATATGTGGAACTCTAGAATATTGGACAAGTTATTTTATGGAAAAAATATTTAAAGCAAGATGGTGGGATTATAGTACAAGAAAATTTAATATAAATGGTCGTATATGTCTTGAAACACTTGTTCCATTTGGGATTGCAGGAACAGCTATTACAACATGGATAAATCCATTTTTCTTAAAATATATTAATATGGTACCTGAAAATATATTGAATATAATTATTGGAGTAATATGCGCTTTATTTGTTATAGATAATATTGTTTCATTTAAAATAATATTTAACTTAAAAGAAATGTCTAAAGAATTTAAGGATAATACTGATGAAATTTCTAATAAAGTTAAAAAGATTATTAGAAAGAAAATGGTTTTATACAAAAGACTTGTTCATTCATTCCCTAGACTTAAAGAAAATGTTTTTTATAGTAAATGGGATGAAATAAAAAAGAAGATAGAAGAATCAAAAGAAGAGATTGTTATGAAAATTGATAATTCTAAAGAAGAGATAAGAAATAAAATAGATTCTTCAAAAGAAGAAATTAGAGAAATAATAAACACTTCAAAAAAAAATGATAAAAAAATAGAAAATAAGAAAGATGAATAAAACAAAAACCCTAATAATAACCTAAAGGTTTAATAATTAGGGTTTTTTGTAGTTGAATTAACTTAAAAGCTGTTTAATTGTATCCTTTAATGATGGAGAGCATTCAATTAATGGTGATCTTGGCTTTCCAAAATCAAAACCAATTAGATTAATGACTGCTTTTACAGGAATAGGGTTAGTTTCAGCAAATAAAGCATTAATTAAAGGCAATGCTTGAAGTTGGTAATAGCAAGCTTCAGATGGTGCATTTTTAAAAAAAGAATTTGTAATACTGCAGGTAAGTTTAGGAGAGACATTTGACAAAACTGAAATTACGCCTTTTCCACCAAGAGAAAGTATAGGAACAATTTGGTCATCATTACCTGAATAGATAGAAAAGTCATCACCACAAATAGATGTAATCTTGGCTACTTGAGAAATATTACCACTAGCTTCTTTAATTCCAACTATATTATCAAGCTTAGACAATTTAAAACATGTTTCAGGCTCAATATTCATTCCAGTTCTACTCGGAACATTATACATAATGATTGGAATATTAACAGATTCTGAAATTGATCTATAATATTCAATTAAACCGATTTTGAGTTGTTTTATTATAATAAGGTGTAACAACTAAAAGACCATCAGCACCGAGTTTTTCAGCTAATATAGACATTTCAATAGCAGTAGAAGTGTTATTAGAACCAGTTCCTACAATTATAGGAACTTTTTTAGAAGATGTATTTTCTCTTGCGGTTTCAACAGCACATTTTATAGCAGTAATTTTTTCATCTTTAGTCATAGTACTTGCTTCACCGGTCGTACCACATACAACAAGTGCATCAATACCAGAAGAAATTTGAAATTTAATAAATTTTTTAAATTCGTCAACATTAACACCGTTTTCATTAAATGGAGTGGCAAGAGCTGTTGCAACACCTGTAAATAAACATTTTTTCATAATAAAAATAATCCTTTCTTTAATTAATAAATTATAATTTATATTAAAATATATTGTTACAGAATAATGGTTTGTTTTTAATTAATAAAGAAATACTTTAAATATAAATTTTTCATTACATTCCTCGGTTTATTATGAAATTTAAGAAATTCTAACTTGTTTTATGGTTCCTTTCCACTCTCGTGAACTCTTTCCATAAAACTGCATGGAATTTCTAAAATTTCTCCATGCACATTCGTTATTTCATTCAAAGTTTATATTTAAAGTATTTCCTGTAAAATGTAACTCTAAATCATTATTCTGTAAAAATATATTCAATTATTAAGAAAAAATTAATAGCATTGATTATTTTTTAATAATATGATAATCTTATTATTAAAGAATACATAGCAGGAGCAAATTAAAGAAAAATTTTCTTATTTGTTCAAAATCGTAAATTTCGGAGGGAAAATAGAATGGCAAAAAATAAAAAAACAATAAAAAATTTGATTATTTTTATATTGTTAATAATTTTAACTTTTTACATAATATTAAAAGATCAGGATGTAACTGAAATATTACAAGTATTACGAAGTGTAAGGCTAGAATATGTATTAATTGCAATAATTGCGATGCTAATATATTTGATTTTAGAAACAGTAAATATGGGAAGAACATTAAAAACATTAAATGAAAAAAGTAGTTTTATACAAAATTTTAAATATGTACTAATTGGTTTCTTTTTTAGTTCAATAACTCCAGCAGCAAGTGGAGGGCAACCAATGCAAATATATTATATGCATAAAAACGGAATATCTGTTGCAAATTCAACATTATCATTACTTATAAATTTATGCAGTTTTCAGATTATAACAATATCTTTTGCGATGATAAGTTTATTTTTTAATCATAATTATTTAACAACTGGATTGGTATGGCTATTTGTAGTAGGAGTGACACTAAATTCGATTGCATTATCACTATTACTAATAGGAATATTTTCAAAAAAACTTTCAGCATGGTTGGTAAAAATAGCTGTAAAAATATTGTCATTTTTTAAAATAAAAAATATAGAAGATAAACAAGAAAAATTAAAAAAAGAATTGTTTAAATATCAAGGAAATGCAGCATACATAAAGCAAAATATAGGTGTAATGTTAAAAACAATTTTTACTACATTTGTTCAAATATTATTTTATTATAGTATACCATATTGGGTATATTGCGCTTTCGGATTTGGAGAATATAATATAATTAAAATAATATCACTTCAATCAATATTGTATGCCACAGTTTCAGGAATACCTCTTCCAGGAGCAGTAGGAGTAAGTGAAGGAGGATTTTTAGGAATATTTAAAAATGTATTTACAGCGGAAACACTAAATAGTGCAATGATATTAAACAGAGGAGTAAGTTTTTACCTATTTGTACTAATTAGTGCAATACTTGTTATAGGTCAGACATTTGTTACAAACAAAAAAACAGACTTAACTAATTAATTTTTCAATAATTTGAATAGCATTGCTAGCAGCACCTTTTCTAAGATTATCGGCAACAACCCATAAATTTAGAGCGTTAGCAATGCTATAATCTTTTCTAATTCTTCCTACAAAGACTTCATCGTGTCCATTGGCTTCAGTAGCAAGAGGATATATTTCATTTTGAATGTCATCTCGAACAATAATACCAGGAGATTTTTTTAAAATAGATTTTACATCATCTATTGAAAATGAATTCTCAAATTCTATATTAATACTTTCGCCATGACAGTTTTTTACTGGAACTCTTACTGCTGTTGCGGTAATAGGCAAACTTGGATGACCTAAAATTTTTCTTGTTTCATTAATCATTTTCATTTCTTCTTTTGTATATCCATTAATTAAAAAAGAATCGATATGTGGTAAACAATTATCATATATAGGGTGTGAGAATTTTAAAAGTTGTGCTTTTGGAGAGGGTGATTGATGCAACTGCATATTTGAACCATTTTCTAAATCTTGCAAACCGAGTTTACCAGCACCAGAAACTGCTTGATAAGTTGAATATACAATTCTTTTAATTTTGAAATTATCATCTAAAGGTTTTAATACAACAACAGCTTGAATTGTTGAACAATTTGGATTAGCTATTATATTATTATGATTGACAATATCTTTAAAGTTAACTTCTGGAACGATTAATGGCACATTTTCATCCATTCTAAAAGCACTACTATTATCTATTACAATACATCCTTTTGATGCAGCGATTGGAGCAAAATGCTTGGATGTTTCTGCTCCTGCGGAAAATATTGCAAAGTCAAAACCAGAGTCAAATGAATTATCTTTTAGTTCTTGAACAGTGTATTCTTGATTTAGAAATTTTAGTTTTGTACCTGCTGATTTTGATGAAGAAAAAAGAGTGTACTCAAAGTTTGGGATATTTTTTTCTTCTAAAACTTTTAATGCGGTTCTACCGACCAGACCTGTTGCACCTACTATTGCTAATTTGTAATTTTTCATTTTTTAGGACCTCCTTTAAAAATTTGGGTAGGGTAATTTGGGACCAGGTACGTAATTTCCCTTTTTGCAAATTGGGAAATTACGTACCTGGTCCCAAATTACCTTTTTTGAAATGTCGATTTATGTCGAATGATTTTTCTTGACAAAGTATTATACACAAGAGTATAATGAATTTGTTTTATATCAATTATATTTGTATTTATCTAAATTATTCTAACTTATCCTAATTATCCCCAATTAGTATAAACCAAAACTTGACTAACTTATTGTAAAATGTTAAAATAAAAAAGCTAAGAAAAGAAGAAAAGAAGAATAGAAGAATAGAAAGAAGGAAAAAAATGAAAATATTAGCAGTTGGAGATATTGTAGGTGAATCAGGTGTTAGAAAATTAAAAGAAGAATTACCTAAGATAAAAAAAGAAAAAAATATAGATTTTGTAATAACAAATGGCGAAAATTCAGCAGGAGGAATGGGTTTAACTGAAAAGAATTTTAAAGACATTATGGATGCTGGAACAAATGTAGTAACAATGGGAAATCATACATGGGGAAAAAAAGATATATTTAAATTTATAGATAATCCAAATTTATTAAGACCAGCAAATTATCCTAAAGGAGTTGTAGGAAAAGGTCTTGGAATATATGAATGTAAAGGGAAAAAAATAGCTGTAATGAATTTCTTAGGTAGAGTAGATTTAAACATTCTTACTGAAAACCCTTTTGTATTAGTAAAAGAAATGGTTGAAGATATACAAGACAAAGTTGATATGATTTTTATAGATTTTCATGCAGAAGCTACAGCTGAAAAAATAGCAATGGGTAGATTTTTAGATGGTAAAATAACTGCATTATTTGGAACACATACACATGTACAGACAGCTGATGAACAAATTTTACCAAATGGCACTGCATATATAACAGATTTAGGGATGACGGGACCAAAAGAGTCTGTAATAGGAATGAATATACAAGCATCACTAAAAAGATTTGAAACAACACTCCCTGAAAAATACAAACTAGCAGAAGGAGATTGCATGCTAAATGCTGTTATATTTGATATAAATGAAGAAAGTAATAAAGTTATTAATTTAGAAAGAGTTTTTATAAGATAAAGTAAACAATACTTTCTTAGTATAGAAAATACATAGAAAAAATGTCGAATGTCGCGATGAAAAACTTGAAAAAATTTCCAAAAATACTAGACAATGATTTCCAAAAGTTGTAAAATACATAATGTAAAAGTTGCAACAAAAATTAAATTATAGGAGGCAAAAGAATGGAAATTTTAAAAATTTCATCAAAATCTAATCCAAATTCAGTAGCAGGAGCCATTGCAGGATTAGTTAAAGAATCACAAAAGGCAGAAATGCAAGCAATTGGAGCAGGAGCTCTAAATCAAGCAGTAAAGGCAGTAGCAATAGCAAGAGGATTTGTAGCACCAGCAGGAGTAGACTTAGTATGTATACCAGCCTTTGCAGAAGTAGAGGTTGAAGGAGAAGACCGCACAGGCATAAAATTAATTGTAGAGTCAAGAAAATAGATTACAATTTTAAATTAGTAAGTAAATAAAGTTAGGGGGCTTTTTAGCTCCCTTTTTGAATTTCTAAAATTTCTCTATGTACATTTGTCATTACATTCAAAGCTTATATTTAAATTTTTTCTTTATATTGATATATACAAACTAAAATAGTACCAAAATCAAAATAACATTTCTAAAAAGACTTGAAAAAATCATCAGAATAATATATTATAACAAGGCAGGGGGTGGCATTTTGAAAGGGAATTTTATAAAATATATATTTATAATATTTGTAATAGCTATAGTAATTG
The DNA here is from genome assembly GCA_934167755.1 of uncultured Clostridia bacterium. Taxonomy (GTDB): domain Bacteria; phylum Bacillota; class Clostridia; order TANB77; family CAG-508; genus CAG-269. Next base: position 19,999 of record CAKPLT010000010.1, on the reverse strand, counting down.
CGGTAATATATAAAACACATAAAAGTGATAACACGCAGACTGAAGAACAGCCTACGAGCAGTACAGAAGAAGAAATGATAAAAGAAATTACATTAGGAATATCATCTTTTGATACAATAAATCCAATATTAAGCCAGAATAAACAAGTACAAGAGATTTCAAGAATAATTTATGAACCGCTATTTGAATTAGATTCAGAATATAAATTGCAAAAATGTTTAGCAAAGGATTGGGCAAAAACAAGTGCTACTACATATTTAATAAAAATAAGAAATGATGTAAAATGGTCAGATGGAACAGCATTTACGGTTGATGATGTACTATTTACAATAGATGTATTAAAACAAATACCGTCAATATATGGAAATAATGTTCAATATGTAGTTGGTGCAAACAAAGTTGATGAAGATACTTTACAAATAACATTAGATCATGAAATAACATTTTTTGAATATAATTTAATATTTCCAATAATGAGTAAATCATATTTTGAAGGACAAGATTTTTCTACAACAGAAAAAAATAATGCACCTGTTGGAACTGGAAAATATAAAATAGTACAAAATGATGATAAAATTGTATTGAATAAAAATGAAAATTACACTAGAGACGAACTAACACTTGAAACAATAACAATTGGAAAATATGCAAACTTAGGAGAATTATATAATGCATTTAAATTAGGAAAAGTTGATATTATTACAACTACAAATACAGGAATCGAAAGCTTTATAGGAACAATAGGATATAATAAACAAGAAGTTGCGGGAAGAGAATTTGATTATTTAGCATTTAATACACAAAGTGCAGTATTGTCAAATCAAGAGGTAAGAGATGCATTATCACATGCAATAAATAGAGAAAATATAGTTACATCTATTTATAATAATAAATATAAAGTAACAGATTATTCATTAGATTATGGTAGTTGGTTAAAAGGAACAAATGGGGATAATTCTTATAATCCAGATTTATCAAGACAAATTTTAGAGCAAAATGGATGGGTATATAAATATAACAGATGGCAAAAAACAGAAAATTATTATACAAAAACATTAAATTTAAAAATTATTGTACAAGCCTCAAATCAATCAAGAGCAACCGTTGCAGAAATGATTAAGGCAGATTTAGCTAATATAGGAATAAATGCTACAATAATTAAAGCAAGTGATACACAATATCAATATTATCTACAAAGTAAAAATTATGATGCAATAATTACAGGAACCACAGTTTCAGCTAATCCAAGTATTGAAACTTATATAAATGCATGTAATTTTAATAATGAAGAATTAAATAACTTAATGGCAGAAGTTAAAAACATATCTAAAGAAGATTTACTCAAAGAAAAATATAATAGAATTAGAGAAATTTTTAATGAACAAAAACCTTATATAGGGTTGTATAGTAGCTATTATGCTGTTGCTAGCAGCTGGTCTCTCAAAGGAAATATTACATCAAACTGGTATAATATATTTATTGATATAAATAATTGGTATAAAAATTAAAAAATGCTTGACAAATGAAAAAAATAGATATATAGTATAGATATCGAACAAAAGTTTATATATTTTAGGAGGAAGAATACATGGAAGAGAACTTAGAAAAAAGAAAAGCGCTAGAAGTAGCAATGAGCCAAATTGAAAAACAATTTGGAAAAGGTTCAGTTATGAAATTAGGAGAATTTAAAGCTATGGAGGTAGAAGCGATACCTACAGGAGCATTAAGTTTAGATATAGCATTAGGAATTGGTGGAGTACCTAGAGGAAGAATTATAGAGGTATTTGGACCAGAATCATCAGGTAAAACAACATTAGCATTACATGTAATAGCAGAAGCACAAAAAATGGGTGGAGAAGCAGCTTTTATAGATGCAGAACATGCTTTAGACCCTGTATATGCAAGAAAATTAGGTGTAGACATAGATAATTTAATAGTATCACAACCAGATACAGGAGAACAAGCACTTGAAATAACAGAAGCATTAGTAAGAAGTGGTGCATTAGATGTAATAGTTGTTGACTCTGTTGCAGCATTAGTTCCAAAAGCAGAAATAGATGGAGATATGGGAGACTCTCATATGGGACTTCAAGCAAGATTAATGTCACAAGCATTAAGAAAACTTGCTGGAGCAATAAACAAATCAAAAACAGTATTAATATTTATAAACCAATTAAGAGAAAAAATTGGTGTAATGTTTGGAAATCCTGAAACAACAACAGGTGGTAGAGCATTAAAATTCTATGCATCAGTTAGAATGGATATAAGAAAAATAGAAAACATAAAACAAGATGGACAAGTAATGGGAAATAGAGTTAGAGTAAAAGTAATAAAAAATAAAGTGGCTCCACCATTTAGAGAAGCAGAATTCGATGTATTATATGGAAAGGGAATCTCTAAAGAAGGAAATATCTTTGATATGGCAGTAAATTTAGATATAATAGATAAAAGTGGTTCTTGGTTTAGTTATGAAGGACAAAGAATAGGCCAAGGAAGAGAAAATGCTAAGAGATATTTAGTTGAGCGTCCAGAACTTCTTCAAGAAGTAGAAAAAAAGGTTAGAGATAATTTTGCCAAAGCATTTGAACAAAGTTTAGGTGAAGAACTTCCAGAAGAAGATGATGATGATGAACCAAAAGAATAAAACCAAAAGAAATAGCAAGAAAACCTTGCTATTTTTTTGCTAAAATAGTAAAATAAATGCAGAAAAATTAAATTTTGAAAGGGAATAAAAATGAATAAAAAATGGCAAATATATCAAGTAGAAGAAGATGATATTGCAGAATTACAAAAAGAATATAATATCAACAAATTATTGGCGACAATATTAGTAAATAGAGGAATAACAGAAAAAAATCAAATAGAGAAATTTTTAAAACCCAAAAGAAGTGACTTTTATAGCCCATATGGAATGCCTGATATGGAAATTGCTGTAAAAAGAATAATGAAAGCAATAGAAAATAAAGAAAAAACGATTATATATGGTGATTATGATGTTGATGGAATAACGAGTGTAACTGTGTTAAAAAGTTTTCTTGAAGAAAGAGGATTACATGTAGGAGTATATATACCCAATAGGCTTGAAGAAGGATATGGCTTAAACAAAAAAGCAGTTGAACATATAGCAGAGCAAAAATACAGTTTAATGATAACAGTAGATTGTGGAATATCAGCTGTAGAAGAAGTAGAATATGCAAATCAGTTAGGAATAGAAACAATTATAACAGATCATCATGAACCTGGAAATGAACTTCCAAAAGCACTTGCTGTTGTAAATGCAAAAAGAAAAGATAATCAATATCAATGTAGAAACTTAGCAGGGGTTGGAGTTGTATTTAAGTTAATACAAGCAATTGGAATAAAAATGGGACTAGAAGAAAAAGAATATTTGAAATATTTAGATATAGTATGTATAGGAACAATTTCAGATATAGTTCCATTAACAGATGAAAATAGAGTAATTGTAAAATTAGGATTAAGACTAGTTGAACAAACACGAAATATGGGTTTAAAATCAATATTACAAGCATCAGGGTATAATAAAATAGATTCTATAACAATATCATTTGGAATAGCACCACGAATAAATGCATGTGGAAGAATGGGGCATCAAGACGAAGCATTAAAATTATTTTTATCAAAAGATATAAATGAAGTAAATGAACTTACGCAAAAATTAAATGAATATAATAAAACAAGACAAGAAATAGAAAAAAGAATTTTTGAAGATGCAACAATTCAAATAGAACAAAATGGATTAGCTAATAAAAATACAATAGTATTAATGGGAGAAAATTGGCATCATGGTGTAATAGGAATAGTAGCATCAAAAATAACAGAGATGTATTTTAAACCAAGTATATTATTGTGTGAAGAAGGAGAATGTGGCAAAGGTTCAGGAAGAAGTGTACCAGGGTTTGATTTATATGAAGCTTTAACAGAATGTAAAGAATCAATAGACAAATTTGGCGGACATGCAATGGCAGTAGGAATAAATGTGAAAAAAGAAAAACTAGAAGAATTTAAAGAAAAATTAGAACAGATTTCAAAAGAAAAAAATATAGAAGAAATTGTACCTATTTTGAAAATAGATGCACAAATAAGTTTAGATGAAATTAATAAAGAAATGGTAAATAGTTTAAAAGAATTAGAACCATTTGGAGAAGAAAACAAAAATCCTTTATTTGTTTTTAAAAATTTGAAAATAGATTCAATAAGAGCTCTTTCTGAAGGAAAGCATTTAAAACTTACACTAAAAGATAATAAAAATATAGTAAATGCAATAGGATTCAACTTAGGGGAATTGGTTAATGAATATAGAATTGGAGATAAAATAGATGTTGTAGGAAATCTCGAAATTAATTCTTTTAATGGAGTTGATAATATACAAATAAATATAAAGGATATAATGAAGTCTATATAAGTTCAGGGGGGAAGTTTATGACAAAGAACTATACAATAAAAGACATAATAGATAGAGTGAAAAAAAATAAAAGATGGCCAGATGTAAAGCTAATACAGAGAGCTTACAATTATGCTGTGTCAAAACATGGAGACCAAAAAAGAAAATCAGGAGAATCATACATAATACATCCAACAAATGTTGCATATACAATTGCAGAATTGGGATTAGATGAACCTACAATATGTGCAGCTTTATTACATGATGTTGTAGAAGATACAGATGCAAGCAAAGAAGATATAAAAAAAGAATTCGGGGACGAAATTGCTGAAATGGTAGATGGAGTTACAAAATTGAAAATGATACAACATGCTTCAATAGAAGAAAATCAAGTTGAAAATTACAGAAAAATGTTTTTAGCAATGGGAAAAGACATAAGAGTAATAATAATCAAATTAGCAGACAGATTGCATAATATGAGAACACTAGAATTTTTAAGAAGAGATAGACAAATTGCAATATCACAAGAAACAATGCAATTATATGCTCCACTTGCAAACAGATTAGGTTTATATGCAATGAAATGGGAACTAGAAGATTTAGGGTTTAAATATCTACAACCAGAAGAATATGGAGAATTAGTAAAAGGAATAGAACAGAAAAGAGAAGAGCGTTTAAAATTTATTGAAAAAATAATGAGTGATATAAGAATTCAACTAAAAAAACAGCATATTGATGCGGAAGTAACAGGAAGAGCAAAACATTTATATAGTATATACAGAAAAATGAGAAGAGACAATAAAACATTAGATCAAATATATGATTTGTTTGCATTAAGAATAATAGTAAATTCTGTAAAAGACTGTTATGCAGCATTAGGAGTTGTACATGAAATGTATAGTCCTATGCCAGGAAGATTTAAAGATTATATAGCTGTTCCAAAAACTAATATGTATCAATCAATACATACAACATTGCTTGGTGAGAAAGGAACACCATTTGAAGTTCAGATTCGTACTTGGGATATGCATAGAATAGCCGAATATGGTATTGCTGCACATTGGGCATACAAAGAGGCTAATTATGGTGCTAAGAAGGGGCAACAAACAGTAAAAGTTCAAAAAGACAAACTTGCATGGCTAAGAGAAACACTTGAATGGCAACAAGAAATGCAAGACCCACAACAATTCTTAGAAACATTAAAAACAGAATTATTTGAAGATGAAGTATATGTATTTACTCCAAAAGGAGCAATAAAAGTCTTACCAAGAGGTGCAACCCCAATTGATTTTGCATATAGTATACATGCAGAAATAGGAAATCATATGACTGGGGCAAAAATTAACAGCAAAATGGTACCTATAATAACACCTATAAAAAATGGAGACATAGTAGAGATAATAACATCAGAAAATTCAAAAGGGCCAAGTATGGATTGGCTGAAATTTGTAAAAAGTTCATCAGCAAAAAATAAAATAATGTCTTGGTTTAAAAAAGAAAATAAAGCAGAAAACATTGAAAAGGGAAAAGACTCAATAGATAGAGAGCTAAAAAGGATTGGAATACCATATGCAGAACTATTCAAAGTAGAATATATAAATCCAATGCTTGATAGATATAAATATAAGAACTTAGAAGAAATGTATGCTGCTGTTGGATTTGGAGCTATAACTGCAACAAAAATAATAGCTAGAATACTAATTGAATACAGAAAAGAACACAAAGAAGAACCAATTGAGCAAAAAATAGAAGAATTATCTACTGCAAAAAGAAATAATACGAAACCATCAAGTTCAGGAATTATAGTAAAAGGAATAGATAATTGTTTAGTAAAACTTTCTAAATGCTGTAATCCACTTCCAGGTGATGAAATTATAGGATATATTACAAAAGGAAGAGGGGTATCAGTTCATAGAAAAGATTGCATAAATGTAAATGAGTTATTTAAAGAAGAGAATCGAATAATTGATGTTCAATGGGCTAATCAAGAAAAAGTAACATATACAGTAGAAATCGAAATATTTGCAAATGATAGAAATGGACTTTTAGGTGATATAGTTCAAAAATTAAATGACTCAAAAGCAAAAATTTTAGGTGTAAATGCTAAAGCAACTAGAGAGAGAGCTGCCATAACTGAGGCAACTATTGAAGTTGATAGTTTAGAGAGTTTAAATAAAATTATTCGTGAACTTAGAAAAATTGATAGTGTGTATGAAGTTAATAGAAAAAAATAATCAGCAATAATAAAAAGGGAAAAATATAATATGAATATAATAGATAAAATAAGCTTGAAAAGATACAAAGGTAAATTAGGAAAAGCAAAATTTTCTAAAAAATCAATAAATAAATTAAGTATGTATTTAGAAAAAGCTGAGTCAGAATTTTCAATGGAAGAAAAAGTAATAATAATTCAGCATTTATCAAAGAATAAAATAATAGAATATATAAACAATGATGAAATTAAATTAGATAGTAAGTCAAGAAAAATTATTTTAAACAGGTTAAAAAATATAGAAAAGCTTGAGCAAGTTAGATTAACTGAAATAGAAAGAAATACAGTTATTAATAATATGAATTTAGAAGAAATGACATCCTATTTAGAAAAGTTAGATAGAAAAGATCAAGTAGAAGTGCTTAAAAGTGCTGGAAATAATAATGTATCTATCGAGATATTAGAAAATGGATTATTTGAACTTTCAGAAGATGAAAGGAAAAATATTATTGATGCGATAAATCCTGAATTAAAGGAAAAATATATAAAAGAAAATTCTAATGAAATATATTTTTGCATAGAATTAATGAAATCTTTACCAGATAACATAAAGATAGATTTAATAAAAAATACTGAATTGGATAATATGAGTAATACACAAAAAACAGAAATAATTGGGACTATGGAAACCTTAAAACAAATTCAAGCATTAAGAAGTATAGAATTAAAGCCAGAATTTAGGGGCGAAATATTAAAAAAGTTGCCTGAAGAAACAATTCTGAAATATATTTTAGAAGAAAAAGATTTTTCAGCTGCTCTTAATGTATTACAATGTATTTCAGATGAAAGTAAATTAAAAATTTTTAGAGAGAATTGTAGTAAAATAGTAAAAGACAAGGTTATTATGAGTTTATCTCCAAAATATGAAGATAAAAAAGTAGAATATATTTTAGGAAATCCACCTATTGAGTTAAAAAAAGAAAACATTGAAAAAATACAGCAAAAACAAATTAAAGTAATTGCATCATTATCTTCTAAATATAATCAATATAGAATGGATAGTTTAGATGCTTTAATACAATATAAAGATAAGTGTCCACAATATTTAAAACACAATCTAAATCAAAATATTGCAGAATTAGCATTAGGGATTTTAAAACATGGAAAAGATAGTAGCGGCATAGACAAAGTTAAGCAAGTTTTGGATGTTACAGAAATGAGTGAAGCATTTCATCGAATTCTTAAAGAAGTTGAACCTGTTCGTGAGGGAGATGTAGAATCAAATGTTAATAAAGAATCAGTAAGACAAATGATTGATATATTGTATCCAGCAGAAAGTAAAATAAGATATGAAATGTATAAGGATATTGAAGAAAAATATAAAGATGCATATAAATCCATTGATATAGAATTTTTAACAGAGGAAAATAAAAAATTATTTGGAGAAAAAGTTTTTGATATATCAAAATATTATGAATTACAAAAGAATATTTGCTCTTTAGAAACTAGTGAAAAAAAAGTGTTGACCCAATTGTATCCATTAATAGAAAATAATAACAAATGGAAGAAATACTTAGTTTCGTTTCTTACATCATTACAAAATGAAAAATATACAAAATTATTTTTTAAACTTAGTGAAGATGGAAAAATAAAATATGATCATAACAAAATATTAAAAATTCTTATTAGTGACCCGCAAAATATGTTTGGAATAGAAGAAGTAGAAGATATAGAAAATTTTGAGCAAATAAGAAAAAATATAATAGACAAGCTTATTAAACGGAGAAGACGAGGAAGAACTTCCAGAATATTTTAAAGAACTGTCACCAATAGATAGAAAAAAATTTGCTATAATGGAGAGAATTTATGGACAAGACATAGAAACAGCTAAAAGATTAGTAGAAAGATATGGCGATTCAATAGAAGAAATTTCAGACTCAGGAATGAAAAACTATATTATATCATTAAAAATGATACTTGAAGAAAAAAATGAAGAAAAAATAGAATCTCTTGAACAAGTTGAAGGAATAGACAACTTAATAATAGATAAGATTGAGATTGAGGATAAAATTCAAAAAGAATTTGGTAAAATGTATGATGAAGAACTATACAGGATTACATATGATAGTGTTAAGTATCAAGGAAAAGAATTTGGAAAAGTGGATAATGTATATGAAGCTAATCCAGAAGGAAAATATAATATAATTGCTCATGTGGTTTCTGCGTGTAGTTCTGGTCATAATAAAGTAGAAATAAAAAATTATTATGATTATTGGAATAGAGAAAATGTAAATGATTATATGTCATGTAGTTATTTAACAGAAGAATCGACTAAAAGAGCATCTGACTATAATGTGTGTTTCGGGTTTGTAGGAATGGAAAACGAATTACTTAGAATGGGTGCAGATGATATAGGAACATATAGTGTAAATGGAGTTGTTATAAGTAACGAAAATAAATTTTTGTCACCAACTAAGATGAAAGAATGCACAGATGAAAATAAACATGGTACAGGTTGGAATGAAATGGCATATTCAATATGGGTAGAAAGAAAAGACAAAAATGGGAATAATATTAGACAAAAAAAACAACCAGATTATATTGTGGCATATAAAAAGGGGGGAAAGATTATTGATAATATATCTGCAATAATACAAGCGCAAAAAGATTTTAGAGAGCATGGAATTGAATTGCCAATTGTTGTAGCAGACTTAAGCAAAGTACAAACAATAAAGGATAATCCAACTGTAACAATGAGCGAATACAGGCAAAACTATGAAGGAATGCAAGAACAAGTAACAGAAAGGCAAGAGATGAGTAGGCAAATTAAAGAATATGTGAACAAAGCAATAGATTGTTTTGAAAATACGAAAGGAGAAAAAGAAGAATATGGAAGGTAATACAGAAAATATAATAAGGAATTATGAAGGCTCTAGTATTAAAATTTTAAAATTATTAAATTATAATAATCAGAAAAAAAATATAGAAAAAATAAAATATAAGAGTTTAATAGAAGATAATTTTGAAAATGCATTATCTGAAGTTTATGATATAATTATACATTCTGGAGAAAAGATAAAAAATAAAATACCTGCTCAATTTAAAGTTTTTTTGGATAAAAATAGGAATAAAAATTACGCAGTAAATATAAATTATAATAAGAATATCAATGACCAAAAATTATTAAAAAATACAAAAATTTTACTATCTTTAATATATAGAGATTATTTAGTAGATAAAGAAACTAGAAGAATACTATTAGAGGAAGAAACAGAAAAGATTAAAGAAAAATATGATATTAAATGGAAAAGATATGAAACTAAAGATGAAAATATTGAAAATAATAATGAAAAAAAAATAATGGTAATAGAAAAACAAACTATAATAGAAAAAATTATTGATATAATAAAAAAAATAATCAGTAGGAAAACTCATTAATGGTAAAAAAGTTACTAAACAAGTATGTTCAACTAGTAAAGGAGAAGAAGAATGATTTTAAAAGAACTAAAGATTGAAACTTGGATTGGAGATGCAACAAATTGCTATATAGTCCAAGATGAAAAGTCAAAAGAAACAATGGTTATAGACCCTGCAGGTGATGTTGATAAAATAGTAGAGATGCTTGATATATTACAGGCAAAATTAAAATACATTTATTTAACACATTGTCATGGAGATCATATTGAAGGAGTTAATGAATTAAAACAAAGATATGGAGGACAAATAGTTGCACAAAGATTAGCAGCAGAAAATTTATTAAATATAGACACAAATTTGACATTATATATAGGTCAAGAAGGATTGACTATTGAAACTGACGCAAGAGTAGATGATAATGATTTATTGCATTTAGGAAATTTAGAATTTAGAGTTATTCATACACCTGGTCACACTTCTGGAGGATCATGCCTATATTCTGAAGAAGAAAAGCTTTTATTTTCAGGTGATACATTATTTAGAGGTACTTGGGGAAGAACTGATGTACCAACAGGTGATTTTGAAGCAGTTATAGGTTCTATTACTAAAAAACTTATGGTCTTACCTGATGAGACAATAGTATATCCTGGTCATGGAAAAAGTACTATGATTAGAGAAGAAAAGCCAATTTATTTAGAACTTAAGCCTAGATTGCTATAAGAAGAATTAAATAAAAAACACATTATATAAGGGTATTGCAAATAACTTAATATAATGTGTTTTTGGCGTTTTAGGAATTTCTTTCTTTTATTTTTTTATTTATTTTTTTTATTAAATAATTTTCTCTAGTACATTTTAAACATATACTTAATGTTACAAATGCGTAGACTAAAGCTAATATAACTAGATTTAAGGTTTTTATAGTTATACTATATATTTGCTCACGAGAAATCAGAAAATCTGTTATCCATAATAGGATTAATATTGCTATAGAGCCTGTTAATACAAATTTGTATGGATGTTTTACAATATACATATCTTTTAATTCTTTGTTTTGCATAATTGAAAAAATATGAAAACTTATAAATAATAAATAGTAAGCTACACCATTAACTATAATTTGAGTAATTAATGTTTTTATATTTTGCAATTGAGCTATTTCCTTTTGAAATAAATCTTCACCACTTATAAAGTACACACTTGAATATGCTATCATAAGTAATGTTACACCAACCGTGAAACCTGCTAAAGACTTTACCAAAACTTTTTTTACAACATTTTCTTTTTTCATTTCAACCAACTCCTTTATTATATTCCTAAAAATTCTTTTATCTTTGGTATAAATCTTCTTGAAGCATATGCTTTATTGCCACTTTTAAAATTTATTGTAAGTGTACCAACAATTTTAAAATCAATATTTTCAACTTTATTGAAATTTATAATTTCAGAATTTGAAATTCTTAGAAACATTTTTTTATCTAACAGTAATTCTAATTCATATAGTCTACTTTTTATATTGTATATACTATTATTGCATCTAATAAATATTTTTCCATTTTCTGAGTAAATTGTTTCAATTTCGTTTTGATGTAAAATATACATTTTTTCATTTTTATATGCTTTTAAAAACTTTTGATTTATGCTTGATATTCCATCTATTATATTTGATATTTCTGAATCCACTTTATTTGTATATATAACAATTTTAGGATTATCATATTTTTCATCAATTTTTACTTCTATATCCATAGACTACATCTCCATTTCATTATTGTTTGTTAAGATAATCATAACATATCGTTATAAATTTTGCATTACTTTTTTACTAATCGGTAATTATAAAACCATAAATGGTTAATATTGCAACTATAAAGCAGTTCTAATTTATAAACATTAAGCATATATTATATATAGGAACATTAGGACAAGGAGAGAAATATGTTTAATGTTACAATAATAAATGCAAAAAAATCAATAATCAAAATAACAATAATTATTGGAATTATAATAGTTTTATTTGTAGTAACTCAAGTAATAAACAAATTTAAAACAAATGAAGTTTTGCAAATTAACTTATCAGAAGAATTGATAAGTTGTTTAAATAGTGAAATACCTGCAATTGCAAGTTCAAATTATATATCGAATAATACGATAAAAGAAGATAAAGAAGAATATGAAGAAACATTTGCAGGAAAAATATTAAATATTGAATTGGCAATGGTATCAGAAATAGAGCAACCTCCAATAGAAGAAGCAAAAGATGAAAATCAAATAGATGAAACAAACGATAATAATGAGCAAAATAGTGAAAACAAAAACGAAGAAGCACAACCAGTGTCAACAGAAGTAGGGACACAAGTTGTAACACAGAATCCAATAAAGGAAAATAGTAATGTAGAAATTGGTGGAGTAAAAATTAAGAATGAAACTGATTTTGAAATAAATGAATCTATAATGAATACTGGTCTAGATATAAATAAAGAAAATATTACAATTTTTCATACACATACATGTGAAAGCTACACTCCAACTGAACAATATAATTATCAGCAAACTGGAAATTTTAGAACAACAGATTTAAATTATTCTGTTGCAAGAGTTGGAGATGAACTTACAAACCATTTAATGGAATATGGATTTAATGTTATACATGATAAAACATATCATGATTATCCTGCATATACAGGTTCATATACAAGGTCAAAGATAACTGTTGAAAATATATTAAAATCAAATCCAAGTGACATTATAATAGATTTGCACAGAGATGCAATTGGAAGTAAAAGTAATTATGACCCAAGTGTAAAAATAGGAGATGATACAGTTGCTCAACTTATGTTTGTAATAGGAACAAATGGAGGAGGCCTATATCACCCTAATTGGCAATCTAATTTGAAATTTGCAATTGAGTTACAACAAAAAGCAAATGAAATATATCCAGGTTTATTTAAAACTATGATAGTAAGAAACTCAAGATATAATCAACATCTTGGAAAGGCTGCTTGTATTATAGAAGTAGGAGCAACAGGAAACACACTTGAACAATGTATGAATAGCATGAAATATCTTGCAAAAGTTTTTGAAGAATATAATAAAGTGATGTAAATAAAAATAACAAAAATCATCCTAATTAAATTTAGGGTGATTTTTGTTATAAGGCAAATTACGATTCGGGTAATTTGCTGTAATATGCACAATCTGAAGAAGTGCATAATTTTGAGTTAGAAATAATATCATAAGAGCATATTCCATCAACTTGATAAATACAATCTAAAGAACAATTGATATTTGTCAAAGGATATCACCTCTTATTAAAGTATTATTTTCAAAATTAAAATAAATATACATTATGAATTTTTGTAATATTTGCAATATTCTTTAACTGTGCATTGTTTACAAAGAGGTTTTCGAGAATCGCAAGTTTTTCTACCATGCCAAACAAAGAGATGATTTATATCTTTTAAATATTCTTTAGGAAATATTTTTAATAAGTCTTGTTCAATTTTTTCAGGATCATTTTCATTAGAAAAGCCAATTCTGTTAGAAATCCTTTTTGCATGAGTATCAACTGCAATACCATTTGCAATCCCAAAAGCTTCGAGCAAAATCACATTAGCACTTTTTCGACCGACTCCAGCTAATGTTAATAACTCATTCATTGTATGAGGAACTTCACCATTAAAATTTTCTAAAACTTGTTTAGCACATAATTTTATATTTTTGGCTTTATTTTTATAAAAACCACATGGATGAATAATTTGTTCAAGCTCTGTTAAATTAATATCTGCGAAATCTTGGATTGTTTTACATCTTTCAAATAAATTTGGAGTAGTTTTATTTACTCTTTCATCAGTACATTGTGCTGAAAGCATAACAGCTACTACCATTTGAAAAGGTGTTTCAAAATCCAAGCTACAAGTTGCGTCAGGATAGGTATCTTTTAATATTTTAACAAATTTATTTATATCATTTTTCTTCATTTTCAAGCTTTTCTCCATTTAAAAGTAGATTAATAATCTTTGGATAAATTGTATTTGCATTATTTTTCCAATTATCAGAAATTTGCTTAGCTCTATCTCTTGAACCTGCAAATGTAGAAATTTCAAAAATTGTTTCAGTTTTTTCAACAATTTTGCATTTTACAGTATAGTTATTTTCATCTGTAGGTATGTATTCTGTAACAATTGAAGATTCTTCAGCTATATTTGAAACTTCTTCTTTAAAGATATTGTCAGCTTTTAATTTTAAAATTCCTGGTAAAAGTGATTTTGTAAGAGATAATGAATTCTGTCCTTCAGAAGTAATTTTTATGAATGTATCTTCATCTTTTGTAAAGGAACCAACTAGGTTTGTCTCAATCAAATCTGTTAATAGTTCTTGAAAATAAAAATAGTTAATATTATTAGCAGATGAGACTATTTTATATAGGTTGTCATTTTTTATTCCATCTGATAATTTGTTTAATAAGTATAAAATCAATACTTTATTTTCAGCTAAGTCCGCTATAGATTTTTCCATAAGAGCCCTCCTTTTTCAAATTTCTGGAATTATTATATCACGGAAATTAATATAAGTAAAGTGGGAAATTTGGGACCGGGTACGTAATTTCCCATTTTGGCATAAAATATATTAGCCTAAATTTGTATAAAAAAGTAGAGGTGATAATATGCGTGAAATAAAAAAAGGTGATATAGTTAGCAGAAATTCATATAAAAATGACATAATGTTTGAAGTTAAAAGAATTTTAAAATTAGTAAATGAAAGAAAAATTGCAATATTAAAAGGAATAGATGTACGAGTAGAGGCAGATGCACCAGTAGAGGATTTGCAAATTATAAGCAAAGAAGAACAGATTAAGAGAGAAAAAGAATTAGAGGATAGGATAAGCATTAAAGCTGAAAGTGAGAGACAAGAATATAATAACAGAAGAAAAGAGATCGTTCGTACTGGGAGAATATTACATTTAGATGGAGATAAAAGATACAGCGAAAAATCGACAATGTATTATAAAAAAATGGGACTAAATGCTATTGTAAAAAACATACCAGAAAATAAACAACCAAAAGTTGTGTATAGATTTCTTACAATATATAATCCAGAAATTCTCGTAATAACACGGCCATGACCGGTATGATAAAAAATAATGCCAGATATAGAGATATATATAATTATAGAAATTCAAGACATTTTATTCAGACTGTAAAAGAAGCAAGAAGATATGATGAAAAATATGGGAAAAATTTAGTTGTTTTTGCAGGAGCATGTCAAAGTTATTTTGAAGCATTGATGGATGCAGGTGCTAATTTTGCATCATCACCTGCAAGAATATTAATAGATTTTCTTGACCCTTTGGTTGTTGCTAAAAGTGTAGCATTAACAGACAAAAATAAATATATTACAATAGATGATTTTGTGGATGAATTAAGAGATGGAAAGAAAGGGGTTAATGGGATCGGAGCACGCGGAAAAAAGAATGTAATATTCTTGTAATATAAATGTAATATAAATGTAACATATACAATTGTAAAACAGGAAAACCTTGAAACAAGCTTGAAACAGACAAATGACAATAAAATACACACTTTGACAAAATCACCTACAGATGATATATTTAAAATATCTTAGATAAAGTAGGTGATTTTATGATTTGTAGAAATGACATTTCAAACTTAAAAACAGATATCAATGATAAGATTGGGCAAAAGATAATTGTTAAAGGTTCTTTAGGAAGAAGCAAAGAATTTGCCAAAGAAGGTACAATAGAAAAAGCATATTCTAATCTTTTTGTAGTAAAATATGAAGAAAATGACAGAACTGCATCATATACATATACAGATTTACTTACAAGAACTGTAGAAGTTGATGTATTTGATGGTGATGGATATAGTCCATTATTACCACCAATTGTAATAGAAAATAAAAGAAGAAAAATGAAAGAACAACTTGTTTAGGTTGTTCTTTTACTGATTATATTACAATTTTAAACTAGATTCAAGAGCAAGCTTAATCATATTATTAAGACCAGTTTGACGCTCTTCTGGTGTAGCAACTTCTTTGATATATTTAGAGTCAACTACACTCATTAAACATGATGCTTTTTTATTTAAAATTTTAGAAACATAGAAAAGTGCAAATGCTTCCATTTCAGCAGAAAGTGGATTGAAATCATTAGGAACTCTTTTTAAAAATTGATTAACATCAGTCATATAGACATCAAAACAATCTGTGCAAACAGTATTTCCAATATGAAGGCTAATATTATTTTCTTTTGCTGAATCAATAATAATTGAATTTAAATAGTTATTACTTGAAACAATATGACAGTTTTCATTATTAAGTGTCAAAGCAAAATTACTTTCTGAAAAAGTATTTTTTGCTAGAACAATGTCAAATAATTTCAAATCTGGCTTGTAACTGCCGCAAGAGCCTATACGAATAATATTTTCAACACCATAGAATTTATATAATTCATAACAATATATTCCCATACTTGGCATCCCCATACCAGAAGCCATGATTGTAAGATCTTTTCCTTTATATTTTCCGGTGAATGCAAAAATCCCCCTTACAGAATTTACTAGTTCATATTCATCAAGAAAATTTTCAGCAATATATTTTGCTCGAAGTGGATCTCCTGGCATTATAACTGTTTTGGCAATATCACCTAAATTTGCTTCATTATGTGGTGTAGACATAAAAATTCCTCCTTTTTTATTAATTATAACAATAAAAAAAAATAACTTCAACAAAAAAATTAAAATATTAAATAATCATAAATTAATTCACATGAAAGACACAAATTAGGAATAATTTCATAACAAAATACATATAAACTATCGTTAGTAATTACCAAGCAAATTATGGAAGGAGTTTGGAATATGAATAAAAATGAATTAACTATAATCGAAAATTTTTTAGAAAATAAAGAAGAAATGTTGGATATCAGGGAAGAACCGTTTGAAAAAATAATGTTTTTTTATAAATCAGCATTGAATCAATTAATAACACAAATGAATATAATAAAAGACGAATTTCAAATAATGTACAATTACGATTTAATCGACCATATTGACACAAGAATAAAAGAACCAAAGAGTATTATAAAAAAAATGGAAAAGAAAAAATATGATAAAACATATTTAAATTTAATAGAAAAAATAAATGATATTGCAGGAATGAGAATAATATGTACATTAAAAGATGATATATTTTTTATAAGAGATTTAATAAAACAAATGCCAGAGTTGCACATATTAAAAGAAAAGGATTATGTTACAAACCCAAAACCAAGTGGATATTCAAGTTATCATATGATTGTAGAAGTACCTGTTAAATTAACACAAAAAACAATTTATGTAAAATGTGAAATACAAATAAGAACTCTTGCAATGGACTTCTGGGCAAGTTTTGAACATAAGGTAAAATATAAGACAGAACATAATGTAAATAAAAAAACATCAAAAGAACTTGTGAATTGTGCAAAAATGATTAACAAGTTTGATGATAAGATGATTTCACTAAAAAATGTATAAAACCACTTGACAGTTTACAATAATAATTATAAAATATAATAGGTTGAAAAAATATATAAAAAATAAAATGGAAAAAGATATATTTATTCGAACATTGAAAACTAAATAAGAAAGAGGTGTATGATTATGGATATTTTAATCATAGTGGCCGCTATCTTAATCTCATTAGCAATAGGAATATCATTAGGAATAGTGATAAGAAAAAGAATTGCAGAATCTAAAATTGAAGGAGCAGAAAAAGAAGCTCAAAGATTAGTAGAGCTAGCAAAAATAGAAGCAGAAAATTTAAAGAAAGAACAAATCTTCAAAGCGAAAGAAGAAATTATGAATGCTAGAAATGAGCTAGACAAAGAGATTAAAGAAAGAAGAGGCGAAATACAAAAACAAGAGAGTAGAATTATCCAGAAAGAAGAAAATTTAGAAAAGCGTTCTGATAATTTTGAAAGAAAAGAAAAAGAATTAGAAAGAGAAGAACGCGAACTAAAAGAAAAAGAAAAAGAAATTGAAGAACTAGAAAATGAGCAAAGAGAAGTTCTTCAAAAAGTTGCAAACTTATCTCAAGAAGAAGCAAAATCACAATTATTAAAAACAGTTGAACAAGAAATAACAAGTGAGAAAGCAGCATTAATTAGAGAACTAGAACAAAAAGCAAAAGAAGAAGCTAAGAAAAATGCAAGAGAAACAATAAGTTATGCAATACAAAAATGTGCAGCAGATCATTCAGCTGAAACAACAGTCTCAATTGTACCACTTCCATCAGATGATATTAAAGGAAGAATAATTGGTAGAGAAGGTAGAAATATAAGAGCATTAGAAACTCTTACAGGAATTGATTTAATAATAGACGATACACCTGAAGCAGTAATCTTATCAGGTTTTGATCCATTAAGAAGAGAAGTTGCAAGAATTTCACTTGAAAAATTAATAGATGATGGTAGAATTCATCCAGCAAAAATAGAAGAAATGGTTGAAAAAGCGAAAGAAGAGTTATCTGAAACAATTAAATCAGAAGGTGAAAGAGCAGCATTGGAAACAGGAGTAATTGGTTTAAATCCAGAACTTATAAAACTTATAGGAAAATTAAAATATAGGACAAGTTATGGACAAAATGTATTAAACCATTCAATAGAAGTTTCAAATTTAGCAAGAATAATGGCAGAAGAACTTGGATTAGATGCAAAATTAGCTCGTAGAGCAGGATTGTTACATGATATTGGTAAAGCTTTAGATCATGATATGGAAGGAACGCATGTACAGATAGGTGTTGACATATTAAAGAAATTTAAAGAAAATCCATTAGTAATAAATGCTGTAGAAGCTCATCACGGAGATGTTGAACCACAAACATTAGAAGCTGTATTAGTACAAGCAGCTGATGCAATTTCAGCATCAAGACCTGGTGCAAGAAGAGAAACATTAGAAGCATACATAAAAAGACTAGAAAATCTTGAATCAATAGCAGATTCATTTGATGGTGTTGAAAAATCATTTGCAATTCAAGCTGGTAGAGAAGTTAGAATAATTGTAAAACCAGAAAAAATTACAGATGATAAAATGACATTACTTGCAAGAGATGTATCTAAGAGAATTGAAGATGAAATGGATTATCCAGGACAAATAAAGGTTAATATTATTAGAGAAACTAGAGTAGTTGATTATGCGAAATAAAAACAAGGCTCAAATTATTAGACAATGAAGTTTAATAATTTGAGTCTTTTTGTATGGACCAAACATAAAATATATAATAGGAGGTGCATAATGAAAAAAATATTAGAAGTAAGAAATATTTGCAAAACATATCAAGCACAAAATGGGGAAATTGAAGCACTAAAAAATATAAGTTTTGATGTAAATAAAGGTGAATATATAAGTATAATTGGTCCAAGTGGATGTGGAAAATCAACATTATTATCGATAATTTCTGGACTTGAAAGTAAAACATCAGGAGAAATTTATCTTGATGGAAAAATTGGGTATATGTTACAAAAAGATAACCTTTTAGAATGGAGAACAATATATAAAAATGTTTTATTAGGTTTAGAAATTCAAAAAGATAATACATTAGAAAATAGAGAGTATGTAGAAAATTTACTAAAAAAATATGGATTATATGAATTTAAAAACAAGTATCCAACACAACTTTCAGGAGGTATGAGGCAAAGAGCTGCACTTATTAGGACTTTGGCAATTAGACCTAAAATTTTACTTTTAGATGAAGCTTTTTCAGCGTTAGATTATCAAACTAGATTAATGGTTACTGAGGATATTTTTAAAATTTTGAAGGCCGAAAATATTACTGCTTTGATGGTAACACATGATATATCAGAAGGTAGATTTCAAAGTAGACAGTATGCGTGATAAAACAATTTGAATTTAATAGAAATACTTAGATTTCAGCGTTTGAAAAAATTTTGAAATTTATTTTTAACTATTGAC
>CAKPLT010000009.1 GCA_934167755.1 uncultured Clostridia bacterium | reverse complement strand
ACATTAAATTGTACTAAAAAAGCTGAGGCAGAAAACTTTTAAAGTTTTCCACCCCAACTATTGACATAGAGCCAAAATTTTATTTAAATATAATTTTTAATATTAAATTATGTTCATAGAAGAATTTTGTAATATATGATCCTGATATTGCTTCTGAAATAGCAGTATTTCCTGTTATATATACAACGAAAAATGCAATAGCTAAAATTACATAAACTATTAATAGTGCTTTAACAATACCGTATAATATTCCTCCAAATTCATTAAATTGTTTTAAAATAGGTAATGAAGTTATCATATCTGAAATAAATGTAAGTAATAATAATACAATTCTTGCAGCTAAAAATATAATTAATATTACTGCAATATTTATGAATCTAATAGCCATAGTTCCAGCTGTTTCATATACAATTTCATTTTGAGTTTTATTTACAGCATCATCAACATATTTTTCTAGATAATCTATGATTCCTACATATCTAACTTCTTCATTTCCATTCGTTTTAGCTGAAAAATTTTCTATTATTACATTTTCTATTTTTTCATCAATATCTGTGTTTTTAATTATTGCATTTGATATTGGTTTGTATAAAACTATTGATAACACTATTGCTGCCAAAACTGCAATTAACCCGACAGCTAATTTTATTAATCCTTTTTTATAACATAAAAATATGTTTAATGCAATTATTGCAATAATTATTATATCAAAAATTATTCCCATTTTTTTATTCTTCCTCTCTTTTTTATTATATATTTATAATCTGTATCTTATCTTTGTATATTACTCCAACTAATCCATCTGTCATTACTATATTATTTATTTCAGTGTCTGATATGTATTTTTTTAATAATATTCCATTTTTATCAATAATATGTAACTCTGTACCAAAATTAATTGCAATTTTATTGTCTGATGTATTAATAGATTTTGCTACATTTTTTGTGATATATTCTTTTTCTTTTGAATTATCAGTATTTATAATTTTGATTTTTGTGTCTGCTGTGTATTCTCCTGTTGAAATTTCCTCTACAAACACTATTCTATTGCTTAATTCTATTGTTGTAAATGATAATTGTTTATCTTCAAATTTAGATAACTCTGTACTTTTACTTTCTTGTAAAGATTCTATTCCATCATTATACATGCATATTAATTTATTTCGTTCTTGATATTCTACATTCATTATAAGCTTGTCTGTTGGTGCTTCATATTTGTATAATATGGCTTCTTTTGGTTTTGATTGTGCAAGTTCCATTGAAACTACTTGTACTCTTGATTGTATTAGTATTCCAGATAAATCTACTTCTGCTATTGCTAATAGATTACTATCTTGAGATATGCTAATATCAGCTACTCTAGATGATACTAAATTAGTTTTAAATATTTCTTTTCCTGTTTTGTCATATACATCTACAATAGACTTATAACTTGTATTTGAAATAACTAATGCTATATATCCACTCCTACTAACTTTTATTTGTGTTATATTTCCTTCTATCTCGCCTTCAAATAATTTTTCTTTTCCACATATCAAATAGAACTTTTGACCATTTTTTTCACTTATAGCCATATATCTTCCTGCTGTTGTAAATACTGCATCATTTATATCTAATTCTAATTTTTCGGCTTGTGTTCCTACCTTATTATAAAATTCTAATGTTTTTTTTCTAAATACACATATATATTTTTCATATGCATATATTTTTGTGTTTTCATCTCCATCTAATTCTATACTTTTTGTGTCTTTTTGTATTATTTCTTTTTTTAAAATATTTTCATCACACCATTGTCTAAAACTTTGATTTATATAGTATTCAAACATTCCTATTCCAACTGCAACTATAAATAAAAATATTATTACTAATATTATTATCTTTAAAATCATATTTTTTTTTCGATTCTGTAGCTCTTCCGCCCAAAAATCTTTCATTATATTTCTCCTCATCTTTTGGTTTTCGTTATTATTATATCATACCACCTATTTTTTGCAATATTTTTTTATTTTTTATTTACAATAATAGCTACTGTTTAATTTCTCATTTTTAAAACAATATTAATACTTAAATATGTAAATTAATTGTATAATTCCTATATAGCCGAAAATAGGGTACATCAAATTAACAAGTTTTGAAAATCCAAGATTCGAAACTATTAAACTACTTATACACATGAATATCACAAAATGTGTATATTCCTTTTTGTTACCATTTATATTTTGCAATAGTCCTATTCCAATAGAAATTGCTGTAGTAAAAATTGATGTTAAAATTATAAAAGCATAGATTGCTTTATACTGTTTGAAGAAAGAACTTATTACATACACAATTGGCATTTCTAATGTTGATAGTTCTACATCTACTCTCATAAGTAACATATATAACAGTAAAGACATAATTATCATAAATATACCACTCAATGCAGATATATATTTGATATTTTTTTGTTTTGTTATTTGTTTTCTTAATGATATTAGTACAGGAACTAATAATATCATATTATAACTGCAATATATCACACTACTTAATAGCCAGCCTTTTTTTATATACAAAGTTTCTACATCTAAATTTATTGTTATTAAATTTGTTCCACCTATTATTATAATAAAAATTATTAATAATGGAACAATATATTCACTAACTTTTAAAACTCCTTTTACACTTGTAAAAAATACTATTGCTGTCATAATCACTAATGTACTACTTCCAATAATTCTATTTATTCCAATTTCTTGCTCGAAATATGCACCAAAGCCAGCAACCATTATATAAAATGTTACTAATAGTAATAAATTTATTACTATACTTATTACTTTAGTAATTTTTTCATTTTTTATAAAGATATTTAAAAATTCATCATAACTATTTATTTTGTTTGAACATATAATCCTTAAACTTTTATATACCATTAAACTAATTAAACAACATGTTATACTAATTCCAATTATACCAATATTTCCATATGAATAAAAAAAAGAATATATTTCTTGTCCAGAAGCAAAACCTGCTCCAACTAATGCACCTATTATTACTAATACAATCGAAAATACTTCCTCCATACGCACCTCTTATATCAGTATATTAACAATATCTCTAAATATTCAAAAAAGCAACAGATTTGAAATTACTTTTTAATAATCTTAAAATCTATTGCTTTTTATATTAATTTTATAGTTAAAAATATCATTTTAAAGTTTAACATGGTGTTTTAAATTTGTTAAAAAACAAATTCAAAACAGAAAAGCATCCGAGGTTACACTGAAAAATGATATTTTTTTGATTATATAATATTTATAAAACCATAGTTTATCTACATTTTTCTTCTTCTAAAGATCCATACTACAATTCCTATCAGCATAATTATTATAGGAGTGGTAAATATTATTGTTTTTATAATAACATCTTCTTGGTCTGTTACTGAATATTTTTCACTTTCATTAGTTTTTCTTATAGAGATAGTATCCTCTCTTTCTGTTAAATGTGAAACAGAATTTAATATAACATCTTCATTATTATATAGCTCTACTGCATATGTGTAATTTTGCGCACTTATTGGTATTTGCACATCAGAAGCAAATAATTCATTTGAATATATTATTAATTGTGAATTTTTATCATCTGCTATTTTTTTAGTTACATATGCCCCAACAATTGCTTCTCCTTCTTCACTATCTCCTTCTGCTCTTGAAGTAGATTTAATATTAAAATTAGTTCTTACAAATGCTTTATCACTTGTTGAAGCAATATTTTCGTGTGTTACTCCTAGTTCTTCTAGTTTTTCATCACTTGCAAATTCTATTTTTCCTGCATTCATAACACACATCTTTATTTTCATACCTAATTTCCCCATAAAGCTTGCATTTACATCTGATATTATCATGTTTGGAGAACCTCGTAACATCTTACTGCTGTCTTGTTCAAATACACTTCCATATCCAAGTGTTATTCCATATTGTTCTAATACTTTATCAAAATTAGGTGTATCAACTTCTAACATATTTTGAGAAGTTAACATTAAAATTTTTCCACCATTATTTATATATTCTAATATTTTATCTCTTTCTAATTCTGATAAATCTTGTTCTAATGTTGTAATTACTAAGCAGTTACAATCTGATGGGACTTCTCCTTTTGTTAATATATCTAAATACTCTACATCATTAGATTCATCTTTCATTTTTGTAACTACAGATGAAAGTGCTTGTTCTGTATCATAGTATGCTTTTCCTGAAAGTATATATATATGAGGTTTCACATCTAGAGTTACCTCTATAATAGCATTTGTTAGCGCTTCTTCTGTTTTATCTATTTGCTCACTTGATGAATAATCAAATGTGTATAAATCATTTAATGATAATGTTTTTTCTTTTTCTCCTGTTTTTACAACAATTAATCCATCTGATTCACTTATATTATATTTTGTTTGTAAGTCCACTCTGGATGATAAATCTGATATTTCTTCAACATTTATTTTTTTACTTACTGCTGGATATTTATTTGCATATTCTATAACATAACTATAACTATTCATATTTATTAATTGAATTGTTACATCTTTGTCTAGTTCTTTCATCTTTGTCTTTGTCTCATCTGATAAAGAATATAACTTTTTTTCAGTACAATCAATATCTTCTATTTTTAATTTAGATACTCCATAATTTATTAATACATAACAAGCTATTATTATAGCTACTAAAAGAAGAGTTGTTGTGCCTTTTATTAGCCATTTATTCTTTATAATTTCAAAGAATTTTTTTGGACTTTTCTCTTTTTTTTCTTTGACCTTTTTCTCTTTTTTCACTTTTTTTCTCTCCTATCTATTTAACTAGTTTTCTTCTTTGCATTACTATAATAGTAAATGCTATAAACATCATTGCAAGTGTTAATGGACCTACAACATCAGTTAATGAAATTACTCCACTTGGGAAATTTTGATAATAACTCATTATTGATATATCTGGTAACCCAATGTCTAAATTTGGAATAAATAATGTTATTATTAAAAATGCTATTGTTATAATTCCGGCTATTACTTGGTTTTCTGTTATACTTGATGCAAACATTCCAACTGAAATAGCAGCCCCACTAATTAATATAAATCCTAACATTGTTACTAATAATACTAATATATTTGGATTTCCAAAATAGCACATTATTCCAAAATACATAAATGATACTAATAATGCTATAACAATTACTGCCATTGCAGCTAAAAACTTTCCAAATACAACACCTGATATTCCTACTTGTGATGTTAATATTAATTGTTCAGTTCCTGTTTTTCTTTCTTCTGCAAACATTCTCATTGTTAATATTGGTACTGCTATTATCAAGCCATATAATGCAACATAAAAGTACAATCCTCCTAAGTCTATACCTGTATATTGGATTGTTGTTAAATAAAAGAATATGCTACAAACCAATAAAAGTATCCCAATTACTACATATCCTATTGGAGATAAAAAGTAACTTTTTAGCTCTTTTTTAAATACTGCCCACATTATTCTTGTCCCCCTTCTTCTGTTTTATTTTCTTCACTATTTACATCTTGTTCTTCTTGCTTTTCTTCTCTCTCTGCTAATTTTTCTTCTAAGTTTTCTTGATTTTCAGTCTCTTTATTTTCTTCAGTATCTGTATTTTTTTCTTCACTTTCTGCAGTTGCATTATTTTTTTGAGAATCAATTAATTGCATAAATGCATCTTCAAGAGTGGCATCTGATTTTTTCATTTCAAAAATTGTAATACCTTCTTTTGCAAATGTTTCAAAAATTCTTTTTCTTAAATCAACATCTTCATCTGCTGTTATAATATATTTTTTAGTTTTATCTTCATTTTCTGTAATGAACTTAATTTCTTTTATTTCTGGTAGTTTTTCTTTTATTGTTTCTATTTTATTATCATTATCTTCTACTGTTACATATACAGAATTTTCTTTAACAACCATTTTTTCAAGATTTTCTGGTGTGTCAATTGCAACAATTTTTCCATTATTTATTATTATTACTCTATTGCATATTTGGCTTACTTCTGACAATATATGAGAACTTAATATTACAGTATGTTCTTTTCCAAGTTCTTTTATTAAAGCCCTTATTTCTGTAACCTGTTTTGGATCCAAACCTACTGTTGGTTCATCAAGTATTATTACTTTAGGATTACTTACTAATGCTCCAGCCATACTTACTCTTTGTTTATATCCTCTTGATAAATTTCTTGTTAGTTTATTTTGTACATCTGTTAGTCCTGTTTCTTGTAATGCTTTTTGTACTTTTTCTTTCTTTTCTTTTCTTGGTACACCTTTTAATTCTGCCATATATGTTACAAACTCTTTCACAGTTAAATCACTATATAGTGGCACTCCTTCTGGCATATATCCAATTTGTCTTTTAGCTTTTCTTGGTTTTTTAGAGATGTCGTATCCATCTACAATTATTTTTCCTGATGTTGGTTCAATGAATCCTGTTATCATATTCATTGTTGTACTTTTTCCAGCACCATTTGGTCCTAAGAATCCGACAATTTCTCCTTCTTCAATTTCAAAATTAATATTCTCTACGGCTGTAAAGCTTCCGTATCTTTTTGTAATATTTTCAACTTGAATCACGAACTTCTCCTCCTCATTTTTTGTTCTGTGCTAATATTACCATTTTCTTTTGTCTTTGTAAAGTTTTTTCACCTAATTTTCACAAAACTGATATTTTCAAGTATCAGTTTTTTTCACATTGCAAAAAAATATGACAAAAAACTCCATTTCTACGGAAACTCACATAGAAATGAAGTTTTACTTTGTATTGTAATATTTTTGTAAAATATCTATTCAATTCCAAGATATTCATTATATGTTACTTCTCTGTCTATAACTTTGTCTGATTTAATGTCTATAATTCTATTTGCTACAGTTTGAGTAAGTTGATGGTCATGTGATGTAAATAATATGTTTCCTTTAAATTTGCTCATTCCTTCATTTACTGATGTAATACTTTCCATATCTAAATGGTTTGTAGGTTCATCAAATATTAGGAAATTTGCTCCTGAAAGCATCATTTTTGCTAATACACATCTTACTTTTTCTCCACCTGAAATTACATTTGCTGATTTTAAAGCTTCATCTCCTGAGAATAACATTCTACCTAAAAATCCTCTAACATATGTTTCATCTGGGTCTTTTGAATATTTTCTAAGCCATTCTGTTAAACTTTCATCTGTATCAAATAAGTAGTTATTATCTTTAGGAAAATAGCTTTGAGTAATTGTTGTTCCCCAAACTAATTCTCCTTCATCTGGTTCCATTTCTCCTGCAATTATTTGGAATAATACTGTTTTTGCATTTTCATTATCTGCTAAAAATGCAATTTTATCACCAGTCTTTACTGTAAATGATATATTATCTAATATTTTTTCCCCATTTATAGTTTTTGAAATATTTTTAACTTGTAATATTTCTTTTCCTGGTTCTCTATCTGGCTTGAAGTCTACATATGGATATTTTCTATTGGATGGTTTTATTTCATCTAATTCAATTTTTTCCAATGTCTTTTTTCTTGATGTTGCTTGTTTTGATTTTGAAGCATTAGCACTGAATCTTGCAATAAAGTCTTGTAATTCTTTAATTTTTTCTTCTTTCTTTTTATTTTGCTCTCTCATTTGTTTTAATGCTAATTGACTTGATTCATACCAGAAGTCATAGTTTCCTGGATATACTTTTATTTTTCCAAAGTCAACATCTGCTATATGTGTACATACTTTGTTTAAGAAATATCTATCATGTGATACTACAATTACTGTATTTTCAAAATTTATTAAAAATTCTTGTAACCAGTTTATGCTCTTTAAATCTAAGTCATTTGTTGGCTCGTCTAGTAGTAACACATCAGGATTTCCAAATAATGCTTGTGCTAATAATACTTTTACTTTTTCTCTTGCTTCTAGCTCACTCATTAATTTGTAATGATTTTCCGGTATTATTCCTAAATCATTTAATAATATTGCTGCATCTGATTCTGCATTCCAACCATCTAGTTCAGCAAATCTTTCTTCAAGTTTTGCTGCTTTCATTCCATCTTCTTCTGAAAAATCAGGTTTCATATATATTGCTTCTTTTTCTTTCATTATGTCATATAATTCTTTGTTTCCCATTATTACTGTATCCATTACAGTATATTCTTCAAATGCAAAGTGGTCTTGTTTTAATATTGATAGTCTCTCCCCTTTTTCTAATGCTACATCTCCTTTGCTTGGCTCTAATTCTCCTGATAAAACTTTTAAAAATGTTGATTTTCCTGCTCCATTTGCTCCTATTATTCCATAACAATTTCCTTTTCCGAATTTGATATTTACATCTTCAAATAATACTCTTTTTCCAAATCTAACAGTTACTCCATTTGCTGTCAACATTGTTTATCCCTTCCTTTCTCGCACCTTTATATCCTCTTTACTTTTATTTTCTCTTTTTATGCTCATATACTATAACACATTTTTACTTTTTTTACAAGCAAATATTGACATTTCTTTTTTTTAGTATTATAATTAGTGTCGTTATAGTTATCTATTTAATATATGCACCATTAGCTCAGCTGGTAGAGCAACAGACTCTTAATCTGGCGGTCCTCGGTTCGATTCCGAGATGGTGCACCAAACTTAGGAATATCAATGTCTTTTTGGCATTGGTATTTTTTATTTTATTAACATCTTGACAACTAACGCAAAATACTTTATAAGAACAAAGCGACATAGTCGCCCTTTGTTCTTGCCCGATTTGAGTTTTCGACTATAAGGAGAAAATCTCAAAGGTCTGGCGATTGTAGCTTTTATATAATAGTAATACCTTATTTATTTTATTCTAAAATTATTCATATATTAAAATACTAATCGAGTTTCTTTAACATTGCATATTTGCTTTTATTTTGAGTGTCTTTTTTTATAATTCAGCCATTAATTTGTTTATATGCTTTACATAACTTGACTTTTTAGTCAAATTTTAGTATACTAAAATAGTTAATATTTTTGAAACTGAAAAGAATTAAAACTTGGAGGTTTCATACCTCCCAAAAAATTTAGGAGGTATTATAATGATACAAATTGCAAATGATGAAATACTATTACTTTTGAATGAAAAAGCTTTTTTCTTTAATGAAGATGGATATTATACTTCTATGTCAGCCAAAGAAGCCAGAAAGAAAAACTTCAAAAATCTTTTTTTTGATAGAAACACAAGAGAATTTAGCTATAAAAAACCACATATATTTTTTAGTAATGATAACTCAACTGTACATTGGGTAACTTCCATTGAACAAGAAGCTATTTCTAGAGCAATATTGCGTTTGAGTGAAGGCGAAACAACAAAAGAGCTTGCAGAATACATCTTGTTTTATCAAGATTTAATATCTCAAAAATCATACCCTATTCAAGATTTAAAAAATATGATAATCTGGAAAAAGGCTAATAAATACATTTTTTTTAATAATGAAGGAGTTGTAGAAACATTAACTGAGAATAAAATACTAAAATCAAGTGCAATCAATATTAAAGTGACTATTTGTGGTACTCTTTACTTTAGTGATACAGATAATTTTAATAGCAAAGAATTTACAAATGGTGTAATTTTAAAAATGGCTTATTGTAAAATGAAAAATGGTGATACAATCGAAGATTTAAAGAAATACTATTACAATTCAAAATTTGAAAAAAAAGAGCCTTTAAAAGAAATAGACTTGTTTGTAACCAAGATTGGTCAGCCAATATTTATACGTGTACCCGAAAATCCAAATGTTAATACTTTTGACTATATTTTGGTTGAGTTAAACCTAGCAATCACATGGAAGTATGATAAAAAACAGTATTTTGCACAACATAAAAAAGAAATTAATAATATGGTTGTCAGCAAAATAGAAAAAAACAAACAGTTTCAAAAATATAATGTTCCTATAAACATTTTAAAATTAGCAAGAATATCACTAAAAAATCATAGAAGAGAAGTTCAATATGTTTTTGAAATAAAAAAAAATAATGTGTAAGCTTTAAGTATTAGTATTCAAAAGAAAATGACCACTTAACTGTAAAGTTCTGTGGTCATTTTTTATTTAATAATCAACTTATCAAACTTAGAATTAATATATTTTTTCAATTTCACCATAAATTCATCTGGCTGAATTTCCTTTTTAGCAACCATATCTAATCCTTTTTCCCAGCTTGCTGTAAGTTTGGGATTAAGCATATCAGGCATAGAATAAAAAACAACATCATAAATTGCTTCTCCTTTTTTTGTTGGAGTAACAATCTGAGTTTTAGAATTTATATCTATGTATTTAATTTTTTCTAGTTTTTTTATAATCTCTCCACGAGTTGCTGATGTACCAATTCCAGCCCCTTTAATTTGTTCTCTTAGTTCCTCATCTTCTATAAGTTTTCCCGCATTTTCCATAGCCAAAATAATTGAACCAGAATTATATCTTGAAGGAGGTGATGTTTCTGCATCTTTTATTTCATAATTTTTGACTTCAACATCTTGTCCTTTTTTTAAATTTTTAAAAACTTCTAAATTATTTTCAGTTTCCCCGATATTATCACTTTGTTTTTCAGCTTTTTGTTCTTCTTTTTCCACAGTTTGTGCCTTGTCTGTGGATTTCGCATTTGCATTTTTAGGTTTTAAAACTTCTAAATACCCAAAATCTGTACACACCTTTCCACTCGCATTAAATGTTTCATTTTCTACACTAACAGTTAAAGATACTTTATTATATTGTGCAGGTGGATAAAATATTGCAATAAATCTTTTTACTATAACATTATAAACTTGTTTCTGCAAATCTGGTAATTTATCAAAATTTTCAAAGCCTTGTCCTGTAGGAATAATTGCATAATGGTCAGTTATTTTGCTATCATTAACATACTTTGTTTTTAACAAATTTGTAGAATATTTTTCACTAATCATTTTATTTAAAAGACTTTGGACTTCTTCATTTCTATAGCCTTTAATCAATCCATTCAAATTTTTAGATATCTCTTTTGCAACCGCACTAGAAAGAACCCTTGCATCAGTTCTAGGATATGTAACTAACTTCTTTTCATATAAATTTTGAATTATCTCTAATGTCTCATCAGGTTTTATTTTAAACCTTTTTGTACATTCATTTTGAATTTCAGCTAAATTAAATAATAATGGTGCATTTTCCTTCTGCTTTGATTTTTTTAATTCAGTAATAGTAGCCTTCTTACCTGCTAAACTTGCAATAAAATTTTTCGCATCCTCTTCCTTTTTAAAACCACTCTCATTATATAATTTAGTACTCTCAAAAAATTCAGATTTTTCATTAACCTTCCATTCTGCCTTAAAAGAACCATCTTGATTTCCAAATTCACCAATTGTTTTATAATACTTTGTCTTTATAAAATTTCTAATTTCTCTTTCTCTTAACACAACCATACCTAAAACACATGTCATTACTCTGCCAACTGATATTGAAGCTCTCTCTTCTTGAATTTGATTAGCAACTCTTCTACCATAAATAATTGTAAGTAATCTTGAAAAATTAATACCTATAAGGTAATCCTCTTTAGCCCTTAAATATGCAGAATCTGACAGACTATCATATTCACTTTCATCTTTAGCCTCTTTAATACCTCTTTGTATTTCCTCTTC
This sequence comes from uncultured Clostridia bacterium, assembly GCA_934167755.1. Taxonomy (GTDB): domain Bacteria; phylum Bacillota; class Clostridia; order TANB77; family CAG-508; genus CAG-269. The sequence continues at coordinate 58,243 of CAKPLT010000009.1, read as the reverse complement.
TGTTTGAGAATCAATCCAAACTCTTTTAATTTTAGCATTTGGGTTTGGCTTTGCCATCATAAAAACTAACCTTTGTATGTACTCTCCTTCTCGTCCGGAGTCACCCGCATTATATATTTCTTCAACATCTTCTCTTTGAAGTAAACTTTGAACAATTTTAAATTGATTTTGCACAGCTGGTATAATCTCATATTTCCATTCTTGAGGTATAAAAGGCAATGTATCTAACCTCCAGAATTTTAATTTTTCATCATAAACTTCTGGATAGCTCATCGTAACTAAATGTCCAACACACCAAGTTATTATCCATTCATCTGATTCTATATAACCATTTTTTCTATTTGCTGTAATTTTCAATACTTTTGCAAATTCCATAGCTACTGACGGTTTTTCAGTTATTAATAATTTTTTGGACATTTAGCCTCCTCCTTTTACCAGTGGGAACACCCTTATAATAATTTATAGCACATATTTTCTTATATACTCTTTTTATTAATATACTCATTTGCATTGATTCTTATTTTTTCCGCTTCATTTTTAGTATATTTGTCTTTAATGTTGAATCTTTCAAAAATTTTATTAATATAATCCTCTTTTTTTATTATTCTGAAACTCTCTTTATAATTAATATCAAATATAAATGCTATTGTAACTATTATTTTATTTATTGAATTTTCTGGTCTTTCCCCTTTTCTTCTTTTTATTAAAGAACATTGATTAAATTGTTGTATTACATCTTCTGTGATTGTAGAATTTTCTATTATATCTTCTTTACCTTTCCAGAACATATCAACTGTTTCAAACATAATATCTATTTTATCAGCATCTCTAATTATTTTTGAAAATAATTCTTCTTTATCTGAAAGTCCTTCTTCAATTTTATATTTATTATGATTTTTTACTGCCTTTATTATTATTTCATCATATTGTGGTTCTACTATATATTTTCTTATATCCTTTTCTAGAATTTTAGCACCATAGTCTCCATGATCTATACTATCTATATCTCGAAATGTTTTATATTGCGTATATTGCTCAAATCTAGCTATATCATGTAACAAACCTATTAAAGCTGCCAAAGTAATTTCTTCTTTATTTAATCCCATATTTTCTGCTATTTGCTCAGAAATTCGCATTACTCTTAAAGAATGTTTTTGTTTTCGTTCTATATTTTCATCACTCAAATCATAGTTTTGTGTATATTTTATAAATTCTTCTTGTGCATTTTTTAAATTTATTTTCATTCTTAATAAACCTCTTTTCTAAGATTACTCATATTTCAAAAATTGTGGTGTTTCTTTTATTTCTTTAAATTTACTACTTTTCTTTGCAATTATTTGCTCCTCATCATCTTTTGAAAAATATATGTCATCAACACCTTCTGCAAATTGATAAAATTCCTCTGTTTCCTTATTGTAGTAATACAAAATACCATCTTTTAGTCCTATTATATTATTTGATGCTCCTGCCCATCCTCTTGCAGTTACTGTTTTTTCAGCCTTTTGTATTAATTCTTCTCCATTTTTTAATATCTCTTTTTTTTCATTTTCTTCGATATTTTCTTTAGTCTCAGATATTTGTGGTATATTGGGCTCAGCATTACTACTATTGTCAATATTTGTGCTTGTTGTTACATCTTCTTTAGATATCTCATCATTTATATTATTATTCCTAAATGCTTCTGCTCCTATAAAAACAAATATACTTATTACTATTATTATAATTAGATATTTCCATTTTTTCATAAAATCACCTCAATAGTTATTTTATATTTTTAAAGTTTATTTGTCAATAAATATTACCATTTTGATTGACTTTTCGCTATTTTGCTAGTATAATCGATATATTGAAATCTATACATGGAAGGAGAATTTATATGTCATATAATTTTAGAGAAATAGAAAAAAAATGGCAAAAATATTGGGACGAAAATAAAACATTTTATACAGATGTATGGGATTTTTCAAAGCCAAAATACTATGCGTTAGACATGTTTCCTTATCCATCAGGACAAGGTCTACATGTTGGACATCCAGAGGGATATACAGCAACAGATATCTTGTCTAGAATGAAGAGAATGCAAGGCTATAATGTATTACATCCGATGGGATTTGACTCATTTGGTTTACCTGCAGAACAGTATGCAATAAAAACAGGAAACCATCCAGCAGGTTTTACTGAGACAAATATAAAAACATTTACTAAGCAATTAAAAATGCTAGGTTTCTCATTTGATTGGGACAAACAAGTTTCAACATGTGATCCTAATTTTTATAAATGGACTCAATGGATTTTCAAACAATTATTTAATGATGGTTTAGCAAAATTAGTTGAGATGCCAGTTAACTGGTGTGAAGAACTTGGATGTGTATTATCAAATGATGAAGTTATTGACGGAAAAAGTGAAAGAGGTGGATTCCCTGTTGTTCGAAAAAATATGAAACAATGGGTTTTAGATATACCAAAATATGCTGATATTTTACTAAATGGTCTTGAAGATATTGATTGGCCTGAATCTACAAAAGAAATTCAAAGAAATTGGATTGGCCGTAGTGAAGGTGCTGAAGTTAAATTTAAAGTTGCAAAAACAGATAATTTAGAATTTACTGTATTTACTACAAGACCTGATACACTTTTTGGTGCAACTTATTGTGTATTAGCTCCAGAACTTGAATTAGTTGAAAAAATAACTACAGATGCTCAAAAATCTGCCGTTGAAGAATATAAAAAATTAGCAGCTTCAAAATCAGATTTAGAAAGAACTGAATTAAGCAAAGAAAAAACCGGCGTATTCACAGGTAGCTATGCTATAAATCCTGTAAATGGGAAAGAAATTCCTATTTGGATTTCAGATTATGTATTATCATCTTATGGTACAGGATGTATTATGGCTGTTCCAGCTCATGACCAAAGAGATTATGAATTTGCCACAAAATTCGGAATTGAAATTATTCCAGTTCTTGAAGGTGGAGATATTTCCAAAGAAGCATTTACAGGTGATGGATTACATATAAATTCTGATTTTCTGAATGGTCTTAATAAACAAGATTCAATTAAAAATATTATTAATTGGCTTGAAGGAAATAAAATTGGAACTAAAAAAGTAAATTATAAATTACGAGAATGGATTTTTGCAAGACAGCGTTATTGGGGTGAACCTATTCCAATAGTATATGTTGATGATGAAATGAAAGCTTTAGCTGATAGTAATTTACCTCTAGTTTTACCAGAATTAGATGATTATGCACCATCAAAAACAGGTGCTTCTCCATTGGATAAAGCTACTGATTGGGTTAATACAACTTATGAAGGAAAACCTGCAAAAAGAGAAACAAGCACAATGCCTGGTTCTGCTGGGTCAAGCTGGTATTTCTTAAGATACATAGATCCACATAATGATAATGAATTTGCAAATAAAAAATTACTTGAATACTGGTTACCTGTTGACTTATATGTTGGTGGCCCAGAGCATGCTGTTGGACATTTATTATATTCAAGATTTTGGAATAATTATCTTTATAATAAAGGACTTGTTCCAGTTAAAGAACCTTTTGCTAAACTTCGTCATCAAGGTATGATTTTAGGTACAAATGGTGAAAAAATGAGTAAATCAAAAGGAAATGTTATTAATCCTGATGATATGGTTAAAGAATATGGTGCTGATAGTTTAAGACTTTATGAAATGTTTATGGGACCTATTGATAGTGCAAAACCTTGGGATCCAAATGGAATTGATGGTTCAAAGAAATTCCTAGATAGAGTTTGGAGATTATATGTAGAATCTAATAAAATTAAAGATGAAGAAAATAAAAATCTTGAAAAAGTATATCATTTTACAGTAAAAAAAGTAACTAATGATTATGAATCTATGAATTTTAATACAGCTATTTCTCAAATGATGATTTTTATTAACAGTGTTAATAAAGAAGATGTTCTTCCAAGAGAATATGCAGAAGGTTTTTTGAAATTGTTAAACCCTATTGCACCTCATATTACTGAAGAGCTTTGGAATATTCTTGGTCATAAAGATACAATTACTTATGAGTCTTGGCCAGTTTATGATGAAGAAAAAACTATTGACAATGAGATTAAAATTCCTGTTCAAATTAATGGTAAATTAAAAACTACTGTAATGATTACTTTAGATGAAGATGAATCTTCTGTTAAACAAAAGGTTCATTCTGCTATTGAAGATAAACTTGATGGAAAGTCTATATTTAAAGAAATTTATGTTAAAAATAAAATTTATAATGTAGTAGTAAAATAGAATTAGACGGTGTCTGTATGTAACACCGTCTTTTAATATATTAAGCCTCTCTTTTCCAATAAAACAAATACTGCTGTGCAATTCCAGCAAGATTTCCAAACTTATCATGTGCAAGATTCTCAATTTCTTTTTTATTAACCTTTGTTTCGTCTTCATTTTTGATATAAAGTTCATTCATAACACGTCTAACCCACACATCAATCGGAAAAACCTCAAATCTTTTCAATGTAGAAAATAATAATATGCAATCAGCCACTTTAGGTCCAACACCTGATAATGTTAAGAGTTGTTCTCTTACTTCTAAAGTATTAGGATTGTTTTGCATTTGTTCTAAATCTACTTTTTTATCTAAAATCATATGAACAGTTTCATATAAGCGTATATCTCTAAAGCCTGTACCTAATTTTCTATAATCTTCTACACTTACATCTTTTAGCCCATTTACAGTTGGAAATGTATAATATTTTTCTCCATTCCATTCAATTTCATTCCCATAATTTTTAGCCAATCTTTCTATTATTCCTTTTATTCTTGGAATATTATTATTAGCTGAAATTATATAAGAAATTATCATTTCCCACAAATCTTGATTTAATATCCTTATACCTTTACCATATTCTATACTTCTTTTTACATTTTCATCAATTTTTGAAAGTTGTTCTTTTATTTCTTCATAATTACGATTTAAGTCAAAATAATCTTCAACTATTTCCTTGATATCTCCATTGCATATTCCTTTAAAAGTTACAGTATTTATTTCTTTTTGTACATTCATTACATTCCCTTTAAATACACCTGTATAACTTCCATCTTCTTGTTTATTCCATCTAAAACATTGTCCACAATCAAATATATCTTCTAATTCAAATGATTGTATATCTTCTATTTTATATATTTGTTCTTTCATTATTATTTTTCACAAACCTTTGCATATTTTTTTAATTTTTCATACACTAAATAATTTACTGTACCAGCTGGGAATTTGCCCTCTTTATCTTTTTTACCTGCTGGAACACCAGTTAAAATTTCAATTCCTTCATCTATTGTTGAAATAGCATATATATGGAATTGTTTATTTTTTACTGCATCAACAACTTCATCAGAAAGTTGAAGATTGTTAACATTTTGTATTGGTATAACAACACCATGAGAACCATCAAGTCCACGCATTTTGCAAATTTGGAAAAATCCTTCTATTTTTTCGTTTACACCACCAATTGGTTGAATTTGTCCTTTTTGATTAACAGAACCTGTTACTGCAATTGATTGCTTTATAGGAATTTCTGATAAACTTGATAGTAATCCATATAATTCTGTACTTGAAGCACTGTCTCCATCAACTCCATTATATAATTGTTCAAAACAAATACTTGCTGTTAAACATAGTGGTATATCTTGTGCAAATAGTTCTCCTAAATATCCTGATAAAATATATACACCTTTTGAATGTGTTGAACCTGACATCTCAACTTCTCTTTCTATGTTTACAATTCCTTCTTTTCCTGTATAAGTATTTACTGTTATTTTTGCAGGTTTTCCAAATGAGTAATCACCTATAGTCATAACTGTAAGTCCATTTATTTCACCTACACGAGAACCTTTTGTATTTATTAATAATGTATTTTCTTTTATCATTTGTACATATTTTGCATCATATTTTTTAATTCTCTCAACTCTTTCTATTAATGCTTTATCAACAAATTCCTCAGTTACTGTTTTATTTTTACTCAATTTTGCCCAAGTTCCAGCTTCTCCAACTACTTGTGCAATTTCAGTAAATCTTGTTGATAATTTGTCATTATCTCCTGCTAATCTAGATGCATATTCAACAATTCTAGCCATTGCAGATTTATTTAATGGTGGTAATTCTTCTTGTTCACAAAATGTATGAACAAATCTTGCTAGTTTATTAACATTTTCTTCATTTATAGGTGCTGTTTCTTCAAACTCTACTTTAATTTTAAATAATTTTCTAAAATCACTATCCATTGATAGTAAAGTGTGATAGATATTTGCATCTCCTATAATTATTACCTTAACATTTAGTGGTATTGGCTCAGGTTTTAAAGAAATCATTGCCATTTGTGAACGCTGTTCCATAGCATTACTTATGCTTAATTCTTTTACTCTTAATACTCTTTTTAATTCTTCATAACATATACCATTTGCAAGCAAATCCTTCGCTTGAAATATAATATATCCTCCATTTGCTTTATGCATTAAACCTGGCTGTAGCATTGTAAAATCTGTTTTTAATGCTCCGTAGTAATTTTCATATTCTAATTTTCCAAATAAGTTTTGATATGAATAATTTGAATCCATTACTACTGGACATCCTTCCATATTACTGTTATCTATAAACAAATTTACACGATAATTTAAGCATGGATCTTGCCTTTTTTGCGCTTGAGGTATTTGAGTATTATTTTGTTGATTATCTTCTTCTAAAAAATATGATACATTTTTTAATACATCTTGTTTTACATCATTTAAAAATTGATTTATTTTTTTATTTCTTTTATATTTTGATTTGATGTAATTAATATGTGCATTAACCGTTAATAATGCTACATTTGATTGCCATTCTGATACTTTTTTATCTGATTGTCTTTCTATATTCTTTATCACACTTATTGCATCCATTATTTGTTGTTGTACTATTGTTGATTTTTCTTCATATTCTTGTTTTATATTTTCATCTAGTTTCTCAAATTCTTCCTCTTGAATTACTTTTCCATCAATCATCGGCATCATATAAATTCCATTTTGTGCTGATTTTACTTGAAATCCATATTTTTGTGATTTTTCATTTAGTTCATTTAGTACTGCTTCTCTTTTTTCTTCAAATTCTTTTTTAATTAATGTTTTCTCTTTTTCGAAATCATCTGCATTAAAAGTTTTTTTGATATCTTTTTTTACCTCTTTTATAAATCCTTCCATATTCTCTTTAAATTCTTTTCCTTGTCCTGCTGGAAGTGATATTGCTATTGGTTCATTTGGATTTTGAAAATTATATATATAACACCAATCATTTGGTACTTTCTTTTTAGATGAAATACTGTCCAAATAATTTTTTGTATACATTGTTTTTCCAACTCCACTTGGCCCTTCTATATATAAGTTATATCCTTTTACATTTACATTAATTCCAAATTCTAATGCTTTTATGCCTCTTTCTTGTCCTATACCATCATTTATTGGTTCTAATTCTTCTGTTGTTTCAAAATTAAACATATTTTGGTTACATACCATTTTTAGGTCTCTGTAACTTAATTCATTTTTCTCTTTCATTTCTTCCTCCGTATCCTTTCTATTTTGTCCTAGTTTATCCATTTTATTTTATATTAGTTATTCTTTTTTGTAAAGAGATTTTTGAGTATTTTTTGTTGTAATTTTTGGAATCACATATTATTTTTAATATATATTTTTAATGAAAACTTCGTATCTTATTTTTTATTTAATAAAAAAACTTACAAAATATTTGTAGTTACTTTTATGATCATTATTTATTTACATAAATTGACTTTTTAGTAGAAGTTTGATATAATAAAATTATAATAAAATTTATAAAGCCTATGTTTAAAGGAGGATATGACTTATGATTAAAAAATTTTTTAAGGCTATGTTTCTTGGATTACGGGAGTTGGAACTACTAAAAGTTTTAGCCAAATGTTATTTTGCTATACTTTGGTGCCCACTATTGGTTTTTGTTATTTTTCAACACCCAAGTATTAATCTTGGGGACAAAGAACCAATAATTGTTATGTTATCAATTTTTATTGGGCCATATATTTATTTTTACATCTCTCATTGTGTTGATGCATTGAAGTATCAAGAAAAGCAAAAATGTTCTTTTCATGATGCTTGGATGGCAACAACCAATGATGATAGTTTTGACGAGTGTTAAAAAGATACTACACGATTTTCACTGAAAATCGTGTATTATTCTTTTTAATAATAATCGTACGGTTCGCGATGTACTTCTTTCCACGCTTCTTCATACGAACAATCATGTTCTTCTTGATACTCTAATACCCTATCTTCTTCATAAATTTGAAGAGATATGGCACCTCCAAGAACCATGGTTAACAATATAATCAGCAACATATCGTATTTTGACACCTGGATTTTCAATAGTGCCAAAATTCCTTTGGTTAATAATGGCAACCAAAAGATATTCATTACTGATATTACAACCCGTACACACTTTATTATAGCCTTAAAAAATTTTTTAATCATATGCATTATCCTCCCCTTTAAACATAGGCTCTTTATAAATTATCATATATTACTGTATAATGATGTATGTTTATAACAACAAAAAAGTAATAATATCAATTTAAAGTGAAACGAGGTGTTTAGAATTTGTTTGACAAACAAATTCTAAATAGCGAAGCGTCCGAAGTGTAACGGCAAAATGATATTATTACTTTTTATATTATATATCAAAAATACACCTCATTTCTGAGATGTATCATCATATTATTCAGCTGTTTTTTCTGTATTTTCAGCAACTGTTTCTGTAGCAGGTGTTTCAGTAACTTCTTCAACTTTAGCTGGTTCTTCTACTAAATCTTCTTTAATAGTAATCATTTTATTTTCGATTCTTGCTCCAACCATTTCTTTAGTCTTAGAAGCTTTACCTGTTCTTTCTCTTAAATAGTAAAGTTTAGCTCTTCTTGCTTTACCAACTCTTACTACTTCTACTTTTTCAACTAATGGTGAATGGATTAAGAATGTTTTTTCAACACCTACACCATAAGATATTTTTCTTACAGTAAATGTTTCATTAACTCCTCCACCTTGTTTTTTAATTACAATTCCTTCAAATACTTGGATTCTTTCTTTGTTTCCTTCTTTAATTCTAACATGTACTTTAACAGTATTTCCAACTTTAATATCTGGAATAGCATTTTTTAGTTGTTCATGTTCTATTGATTTTACGATATCCATCGTATTTACCTCCTTCTTTTTTATACAAGCGGTGCCTTGAATTGTAGTTCAGCACATTGTATCTTTATTTTTATTTGTCATTACTATTATTTGAATTTTTTATTATATCCAAATATGTTTTGTCTTCTTCAGACAATTCTACATTTTTCAAAAGATCTGGTCTTTTTAAATATGTATTTTTTAAAGCTTCACATCTTCTCCATTTGTTGATATTTTCATGATGACCTGATTGCAATATTTCTGGAACCTTTACTCCTTCAAAAGTTTCTGGCCTTGTATATTGAGGATATTCTAAAATTCCTTGTGAAAATGATTCTTCTGATGTTGAACCTTCACTTAGAACTCCATCAACATATCTACTTACAGAATCTATTAGCACCATTGCTGGAAGCTCTCCTCCTGTTAGTACATAGTCTCCTATAGATATTTCCTCATCTACAATTTTATCTATTACTCTTTGGTCGATTCCTTCATAGTGTCCACAAAGTAAAATAAGATGTTCTTGTTTGCTTAATTCTTCTACTTTTTTTTGATTTAATACTTTTCCTTGTGGTGTTAGATATATTACTTTTGCATTTTCATCTTTTATTGATTTATATGCATCATATACTACATCTGCTTGCATTACCATGCCAGCTCCACCACCATATGGAGTGTCATCTACTTTTTTGTGTTTATTTTTAGAAAAATCTCTAATATTTATTAAATTAATATCTATTAGCTTTTTTTCCTCTGCTTTTCCTATTATGCTTTGCTTGATTGGCTCAAACATTTCTGGGAAAAGAGTTAATACATCAAATTTCATAACTTCCTCCAAATTATATTAAACCTGGTATAAGATGAACTATAATTCTATCTTCAAGTTTGACTTCTTTTATTACATCATCAATTCCTGGTAATAAAATTTGTTTTCCTAATTCATCTTTTACTACATATATGTCATTTGCACCAGTGTTATAAATATCTTCAACTTTTCCAAGTAGTTTTCCATCATCAGTATAAACATCTAATCCAATCAAATCTACTATAAAATATGTTCCTTCTTCAAGAGGAATTGCATCTTCTCTATCAACTTCAAGAAACGAATTTTTTAGTAATTCTGCATCTTCTGGATTGTTTATCCCTTCAAATTTTAGTAATACCATATTTTTATGATATCTAGCATTTTCTACTTTATATAGTTTAGATTCTTTTTTGGTTTTGACATATACTTTTTCTAAATCATCAAATCTATTTATATCATCTGTAAAAGGTACAACTTTAACTTCACCTTTTATTCCAAATGTATTTACAATTTGACCTATTTCTAATCTTTTTTGCATGTTTGTACCATTCCTTTCATGGTATAACTTTTGCAATTAAATCTATCCAATAAATTCAACTGTAACTTTTTTATCTTTTCTGTTTGCTACAGCTTTCATTACTGTTCTTATAGATTGTGCAATTTTTCCTTGTCTACCGATTACTTTTCCCATATCTCCATCAGCAACTTTAACTTCGAAGATTATGTTTTTTTCACCTTCAACTTCTTTTACTTCAACAGCCTCTTGGTTGTCTACTAAATTTTTAATTATTGTTTCTAGAACTTCTTTCATGGATATTTCCCTCCTTAAGCGTTTTTAATTAATGCTTTAACAGTATCAGTTGGTTGTGCACCATTTTTTATCCATTGTTCTAGTTTTTCTTTGTTTAAAACTATTGTAGATGGTTTTGTCATTGGATCATATGTACCAATTTGTTCAATTATTTTACCATCTCTTGGAGATCTTGAATCAGCTACTACTATATGATAGAAAGGAGCTTTTTTCTTTCCTTCTCTTTGTAATCTTATTTTTACCATTTAATTCACCTCCCAAAAATTCTATATAAGTTTAAAAATTTAATAACTATATTTTAAGATTTTTTAAATCATCCATATTCATGTTTTTCATCATTTTTCTCATTCCACCTTTGTTTGATTTTAATTGTTTCATCATTTTTTGCGTCATTTCAAATGATTTCATGAATTTGTTGACATCTTGCACTGTTGTTCCACTACCTTTTGCAATTCGTAGTCTTCTACTTCCATTTAGCAATTTAGTATTTCTTTTTTCTGCAACTGTCATTGAACAAATAATTGCTTCAACTTTATCAAATTCTTTGTCATCAATATTTAAATCTTTTATTTTGTTTGCACCTGGTAGCATTTTTAATATTGATGAAAATGAACCCATTTTCTTTACTTGTCTAATTTGTGCTAAATAATCGTCTAAATCTAGTTCGTCTTTTCTAAGTTGTTTTTCTAGTTTTTCTGCTTCTTCTGCAGTTATTGTTTCTTCTGCTTTTTCAATTATTGATAGCACATCACCCATTCCAAGTATTCTTGATGTCATTCTTTCTGGATTGAATACTTCAATATCACTTAATTTTTCACCTGTTGCTGCAAATTTTATTGGCTTACCTGTTACTTTTTTTACTGAAAGTGCTGCACCACCACGAGTGTCTCCATCTAATTTTGTTAATACAACTCCATCTATTCCAACTGCTTCATTAAAACTTTGTGCTACATTTACTGCATCCTGACCTGTCATAGAATCTACTACTAACAAGATTTCATGTGGTTTTACACTTGTTTTTACATTTTTTAGTTCTTGCATTAATTCATCATCAATGTGTAATCTACCTGCTGTGTCTAATATTACTACATCATTTAATTTTGATATTGCTACACTTATTGCTTGTTTTGCAATATGTACAACATCTTTTGATGTTTCATTAGCATATACTGGTATATTTAATTGTTTACCAACAACTTGTAATTGTTTAATTGCTGCTGGTCTATATATATCACATGCTACTAGTAATGGTTTTTTTCCTTGTTTTCTTAAAAGATTAGCAAGTTTTCCAGCTGTTGTTGTTTTTCCTGAACCTTGAAGACCTACTAGCATTATTATTGTTGGTGGATTTGGAGTAAAATTGATTTTGCTTTCTGTTCCTCCTAATAATTCTACCATTTCGTCTTTTACAATTTTAATTACTTGTTGCCCTGGTGTTAATGATTTCATTACATCTTGACCTAATGCTTTCTCTTGTATACTGCTAATAAATTCTTTTACTATTTTATAGTTTACATCAGCTTCTAATAGGGCAAGTTTAACTTCTCTTAGCATTTCTTTTAAGTCTGATTCTGTTATTCTTGCTTTTCCTCTAATTTTTCTTGTTATTTCTTGTAATCTTGATGATAGTCCTTCAAATGCCATACTTTCCTCCTATCTTTTGTTTATACTAAACAATTTAATTCTTTTTTGATTTCTTCTAAAATACTACTTATTTGTTTATCTGATGAATCCTTTTGTATTTTTGTTAAATTCCATAAAACTTGTTGTATTTTTTGTTCTTGATTAATTGTCTTTTTCATAAACAATAGCTTTTCTTCGTATTCGAAAAGTTTTCTTTCCCCCTTTTTGATGATATCTCTTACAGCTTGCCTTGTTATGCTGTCATTTTCTGCAATTTCTGATAAAGATAAGTCATTATTGTAGTAGTAATCAATGTATTCATATTGCTTTTCTGTTAATAGCTTTCCATATATCTGCCATAACATACTTATTTCTACTTTCTTTTCCATACTACTACCCTCTTTCTTAAGTGTAATGCTAATATACTTTACACCATTTTTATCCATTTGTCAAGTATTTTGAGCAAATTCATTCAAAAAAAATGTTGTCTTTTTATGTTTATCATGATATACTTATATACAGTATCTATATTTGAATCTGGAGTAAGTTACTTCAATAAAAGTAGATATACTCTACAGAAAGTAGAATAAACTTATACAATAGTAAAAACAACATAGGGAGGTTGCATAATGAAAAAAATAAAATTTTCGGATTTAAAGAAAGCAGATATAGTACTTGCATACTGTCACTATTGTCAGAATTGGCACTCTTTGTACTGGAAAGAAAGAACACTTATTATGAATTGTGATATGCCGTACGGTAGTTATCGGTATCAAATGCTCTTTGATTTTTCAGGCCAATGTAATTTTGTGAATGAATTATGCATCACAATAAACTCTCCATTACCCAAATATTATCTTATGGTACCTGTTTACTCTAGAAAAAATGTCATCCCGTTTTCACAATTTAAAATAACTTCTCATCGCAATGAAATATTATTAGAAACTTTATTTCCCGAATTTATATGGTCAATACCAATAAAATTAAAGTTTCTTAAAAAGCAGTAAAATCGTGCAGTTTATTCTACTTATAAAAGGATGCCTCAATATAGGCATCCTTTTATATTATGTATCAAAAAAATATGTAGCTTCTAAATCTGCTTCAAATATAAGAAGTGCTAATGGATATTTTGTATACGCAATTCCTATTGTTCCATATTGTTCTTTTGGTTCTGTAAATCCCATGTGCCAACGAATAGCATATTTTTCTTCACTTGTTAACTTCATATATTCTGTAATCATCATAACTGATTTCTCTCCATGTCCATATGGAATAGTATCATCTACAGTATAATATGGAACTTTTTCCCATACACCTAATGCATTTTTTGCATTTCTATAATCCACTTTATAAAAATTTGCTTTACATACATCATGTAATAATGCTACTATTTTCAAAGTATCATCTGATACTTCTATTTTTTTAGATGAATTTTTTACTTTTTCAACTAAAATTTCATATACTTTCATACTATGTTCTACAAGTCCCCCAGCATAATCACCATGAAACCTTGTGCTTGCAGGTGCTGTAAAAAAGTCTGTACTCTCTAAAAATTTTATAAAATCTTCTATTCCTTCTCTTTTTACTGTTCTTAATATTTTTAAAAATTCTTCTTTCATTATTATTCCATTCCTCTTTTTTCATTTATTACCTTAATAACCGCATCTACTTCTTCTTCAATTGTCATTCCAGTTGAATCAATATATACAGCATCTGGTGCCTTTACTAATGGTGCAATTTCTCTTTCTGTTTCTAATTTATTTCTTTCTTTTATGCTTTTCAAAACTTCTTCATAGGTTGATTTTATACCTTTTTCCAAGTTTTGCTTATATCTTCTCATCGCTCTTTCTTCAACAGAGCAATCCAAAAATACCTTTACATCTGCATTTGGAAATACAACTGTTCCAATATCTCTACCTTCCATTATTATATCATTGTTTTCTCCCATTTTTCTTTGCATAGGTGTTATTTTTTCTCTAACTTCTTTGATTGCCGCAAATTTTGCTACTTGACTATCAACCTCTGGTGTTCTAATATCTCTAGTCACATCTTTTCCATTTAAAAATACTAATTGATTTCCATTTTCTTTTTTTAATTCTATATCTATGTCTTCTAGAACTTTTTTGATTTTTTCTATTTCTGTATACTCGATATTTTGATTTATACATTCTAGTGCGACACATCTATACATTGCCCCTGTATCTATACTTACTAAATTTAGTTTTTCTGCAATTATTTTGGTTATTGTTCCTTTTCCACTTCCTGCTGTTCCATCAACAGCTACTATAAATCCCATAATATCACCTTTCATAATTATATAAAGTTTTTACTTTTTAGTTAGAATAAATCCTGTAGAAATAAATCTTGTTCTATGAGCTCCTGAGCTATCTACTGGATCATTAATTATTTTTCCGTCAACTACCATTGCACTTGATGTTCCACCATCTAAATTTGCTGCATTATATGCTCCATATTTTTGCATTATTTCTATTAAATCGTTCATATCTGCACCTGGTTTTGTTACTGTCCTTCCATCGATTACTAAAAATAACACTATTCCATCTTGTCTTTGACCAATGGCTGTACGAGGAGCTGTTCCCCATCCACCATTTCCTAATACTTTAGATGGTTTTCCATTAACAATTAAAAATGGTCCAAATGTTACTCCATCTCTTACTTTCATATCTTGCGCTTGTTTTACAGTCATTTTTCCTAATACAAGTTTGTCATCTTGCGTAAATCCAATTAATCCTCCTGAGCCTTTCCAGGTTTTTGAAGTTATTAATTTTCCACCTGAAAATGTTATTCCTAAAGGATCAGCTCCATTGCTATTAAAATTTGGATCTTCAAATCCTCCTCCATTTATAGCAATTAATGCATCATTGTCCTTTGCCATTTGTGTTAAATATTGTCCACTTGTTCCTAATTTTTTCGTATATACTGTTTTTATTCTTGATGGATCATATATTGCTGCTAAATATCCACTATAACCTTTTCCTTCAATTTCAATTATTTTATAATCTTCATTATTAGAATCTTTTTCTAATATAGCTTTTTCATATTCATTTGCATATTCTTTTTTACTTGATGTTTTATTTACTATTATTGTGTTTGTATTTGTTATTTCATCTGTCTCTTCTACTTTATTTTTTGCTAATACTTCTTGTATTGTTTGGTCATCATAAAACCATGTTGCTAAATATTGATGTGTCATTGTTGTCATTGCTGTTGTTATTAGCCAATTTCTAAATCCTGAATATGGTCCATATAGCAAAAATCCTCCTGATGATGTCCCTATTATCGCCAATATTATTAATGTTAACCATATTTTTTTCAAATTTCTTTTTTTCTTTTGTTTTTTTCCTTTTTCATCATTTGCCTCTCCTCTTAATGCCTTTGGTAATTCTTCTATTTCTTCATCTTTTTTCATTCTTATTTTCTACCTTTCATTTCTGTCTTTTGATATCTTGTTTATTATAACAATTTTTTTTCTTTATGGCAACACTTATTTAAAAAATTTAAAAGACCAAATTATGGATTTTCATAATTTAGTCTTTCTATTTATCTTCTACTTTTTAAATGTTAGCATATATTTTTGTTGTTTCACTTAACTGTCCATTTTTTAGTATTACACTTGAAAATACTATTCTCTCAATCTTTTTTGTTGACACATATGAACTATAAAATTTAATTGCTACTTCTTTAGTTTGTCCTGATGGTATAGTTACCATAGGTACAGTTAACTCATGATTATAATAAGGATATTTTACTCCTTTACTATCTTCTAAGTATAATGTATCTGTATTACTTATGTTATCTAATTGTACAATATTCTCAGTATTGTTTGTTGCACTTATTGTATATTCTTCATAGTCTTTATATGTATTTTTGCTTATTACATTTATACTAATATTATCTTCTGTTGTTTTTTTATTTATCTCAGTATATCCGATGTAATTATTAATATTTAATTTGTATTCATCATCACTTCTTTTAACAGTTATATAGTCCAATTTTGAATATCCATCATCTTTACCTGTTGCCAATAAGTCTCCTGTTATGTTTACTCTATATGTATCTTTTACCCAGTTTTCAATAGTATAATTCATTTTTTCTCCGTTGAAAACATTTTTGTAATATGATTGTTTAAAGACATCTAAACTATTATACATTTGCTTTTTACATTCATCTGTAAGTAACTCATATGCTTTATCTAGTTTTTGATTATTACAATATTCAAAAAAACTACTAATTGTAGTTGTTGCATTTTCTAGTTGTGTTTGTGATATTTCATTTCCTGTTACGGCAGACTTATCTGAAATTAATCCTTTATTGTTTTCATTGTTACTTCCATTAATTATTTTTGTATTATTTTTAATTACATCCTCAGTATTACTTTTTCTAGCCCAAAAGTTCATTAATTGAATTATTACTATTATTAAAATGATAATTCCTAAAACTCCTAAAATTTGATATTTGTTTTGATAAAAAAATCTTCTTAATTTATTCATATTTTCCTCTTTTCTTTTTCAAATTATATTTGAAAATATTTCATTAATTTATAAGTTTTATTTTTAAAGTTCTTCTACAATTATTATAATTTATTAGATAATTTTTTTCAAGTTTTTTCTACTTTTTACAATAATATTATTGCAAAAGAAAAAAGCAAGCTAAGAAACTTACTTTTATCCTATATTTTCTCTAATTTTATTAGCTTTTTTTCTTATTCTTTGAATTGCTGTATCAACAGATTTGACTTTTGAATTTAATTTTTTAGCAATATCTGCATATGATTTGCCTTTTTCATATTCATGCAAAACTTGTAATTCAAAATCACTTAAATTTTGTTTTATCTTGCTTTCCATGCTTTCAAAATATTCCCTATCTGCCACAATGTCAGAAGGGTCATTTAATATTTTTATATCAAGTATATCCATTTTATCCATATCCTCATTATCTTCATATGCAGCTGAATTAAGTGATATCGAAGAGTTTAAAGGTATGTGCTTTTGTCTATTTGAATTTTTTACAGCTGTTATCAGTTGTCTTTCTATACACATATTTGCAAATGTTTTAAATGAATTTTGTTTTTCTGTATCAAATGACTTTATTGCTTTATATAAGCCTATCATTCCTTCTTGTATTATATCGTCTTTTTCTGCTCCTATCATAAAAAACTTATTTGCCTTCATATTAACTATATCATTATACCTTCCCATTAAACAGTTTAATGCTATGGAATCATCTTTATTTATATTTTCTATTAATTTTTCGTCTGTCATTTGTGTATATTCATTTTCATTAATTGAAAACATATTTTTTTCCATTATTGTGTTTTGTCCTCCTAATAAATCTATATTGATATTATATATGTAATTTGTTCGTATGTCAAGGTTTTAAGGAGTTTTTAATACTTCTTATTTCAATTTCTTCATTCATTATATTTTTTGCAATTTCTTTAAATTCATTTTCTGGTTTTGTTAAATATATTTTTTCAAATGAATCAGTTTTATAATTTTCTAATTTATTATCTTTCAAATATTGTTTTAAATAGTTTGCAACTGAAGTTCCAGTATTTATTAATTCTATTTCATAGTTAAACTCTTCTTTTATTATTTCTTCATATATTGGATAATGTGTACAACCTAAAATTATTTTATCTATATGATTTTCCTTAAATGGTTTCATATATTCTTTTATAATTGTTTTACCCTGTTCGCTTTGAGCCTTGCCTTTTTCAGCAATTTCAGCAAGCATAGGACACGCTTTATTTATTACTGTTATATCTGGAATTTCTTCTTTTAGTTGTTTTTCCCATTCACCGCTTCTTATTGTCCCTTCTGTTGCTATTACACCTACTTTCTGATATCCTTGGCTTTTTATATATTTTACTGTTGGTTCTATAATACCTATTATTGGAATATCAAATTTTTCTTTTAATATATCGATTGCTTGACTAGTAGCTGTTCCACATGCTACTACTATTAGTTTCACATCTTTTTGCAATAACATTTTTACATTTTGTATTGCAAATTCTACTATCTCTTCTCTTTTTCTATGACCATATGGAAAGTTTTTTGTATCACCTAAATATATAATATTTTCATTTGGCATCATTTTTCGTATTTGACTAAGAATGGTTAGTCCTCCAACTCCTGAGTCAAATATTCCTATTGATTTTTCATTCATATTATTTTTCCTTATTTTTATTTAGATTTTTATATGGATTTATCTATAAACCTTAAATAATTATTTTATATTATACATTACATTAAGTAATTATTCTACTGTATATTAACATTTTAATCTATTTTTTCATAATATATACTAATCTTGGCATTGCCAGAAGAAAGGAAGTTTAAATATGGAAATGAATGAAAAAAGGCCTGATATGCATCCAATAGTTGATGTTGATGGATTTATTGCTGATGGTAAGCAATTTGATTTAGATATAACTCTTGCAAATGATCGAAGAAATGTTATTTTTGGAGTTGTTAGAGACAATTTTAAAGAACCAGTTAGAGATGCTGTTGTAAAATTAGTAGAAGTAGAATTTAAATTTGGTAAAAAAGAAATAAAACCTGTTTCTCATACTTTTACTGACAAAGAAGGAGAATTTGTTTTTGGTCCTCTTTGTACAGATAAAAAATATGCTATTCAAATTTGGAAAGATGATGTTAAACACATGAAAATATGTGTAAAAACTCATACTGATTTAAATTGCTTAAAAGGTGTAGATCTTGATTGTGATAACAAATGTGATTGTGATCATGATAAATGTGACAGATGTGATGATAACAGTAAACTTACACTAGAACTTGAGTGATAATAATATATACTAAATAAAGAGGATTACCAAATCTGGTTTCCTCTTTATTTTTTACATTATTCCCATTTTTCTAGCCCACTTTTTTCCTGTTTTAGCCATCTTTTTTGTATTCATATCATTATCATTCCAAATCATCATAACACTTGTAGTTATTAGACCTCCAACTACCAGACCTTTTACAAATTTCATATTCATTTTTTCTCCCTTCTTAAAAATACTTTCTAATATTTAACTACTTTTATTATTACTTTTTTTATTCAATTTATACTCTTTAAATAATGTATATATTTCATGAATAACAATTGTTACCAAAAAAATCCCGAATAATTTTCTTAATTTTTGTACATCTATATTAACAGAAATATTTGCTCCTATAATTGCTCCCAATGCTCCTCCTATAGATACAAATGTTGCTAATTTTTTATCTATGTTTTTGTTTTTAAAATTAACAATTATTGCTGAAATTGCAGTTGGAATAAAATATATTAAATTTGTTGCTTGCGCTATATGTTGTTCTAATCCTATAAATGTTGTAAGCAAAAATATTAATATTGTTCCACCACCCATTCCAATCCCACTAAATATTCCTGAAAAAATTCCTATTAATATTTGTAACATGTTTTCTCCTCTATATTCAATTATAAAAATAACATTCTAAAAGAATAATAAGCTATAAAAATTGTAAAAGCTATTTTAAGTACATAATCTGGTACTTTTTTCAAAATTTTCGCACCTAAATATCCTCCAACAATTCCACCTATAGCACATAATCCACCTGTACTCCAATCTATGTAATTATTTCTATAATAAAAAATGCTACTAATCATTACCATCACTAACATACAAAATAATGATGTTGCTCTTGCTTTTTTAGGCTCTATTTTTAAAATATATATAAATGCTGGTACAAGTATCATTCCGCCTCCAGTTCCAAACAGTCCACATATTATTCCAGCTATTAATCCTAAAATTACTTTTTTTATCATTTATTATTCTCCTGTTTAAAATTGGAACAGTTCTTTTTTGTATTTTAATATAATTTATATAAATGTTATAAAATATATTTTTTCATTACATTCCTCGGCTCAATCCGAAGCTTAAGAAATTCTAACTTATTTTATGGCTCCCTTCCACTCTCGTGAACTCTTTCCATAAAATTGCTTAAGAATTTCTAAAGCTTCTCCAATCACATTCGTCATTTCATTTAAAAATATATTTTATAATATTTATAATTCCATGACATAAAAGTAAAAAAAGAACCGTCCACATTTTATTTTTTTAATATTTTATCCAAATTAATAAATAGTATTCAAACGCAAAAAAATGTTTGGAAAAACTTGACTTTTAAAAAAATAAATTTTATAATATGAACAATAGATAAAAAAGGAGAAAACTATGAATCAATCAGAACCACTAGCATATAGAATGAGACCTAAAACATTAGAAGAATATGAAGGTCAAGAACATGTAATTGGTCCAGGGAAAATATTATACAGAACAATCAAAGCAGATAGATTATCAAGTATAATATTATTTGGTCCACCAGGATGTGGTAAAACATCTCTTGCAAAAGTAATAAGTGAAACTACTAAATATAAATTTTATAAAATAAATGCTGTAACAGCAGGAGTTTCTGATATAAAAAAAATAGTTGAAGAAACTAAAAATTTTATGATGAATCCAGTTGGAAAAAGCATCTTATTCATAGATGAAATTCATAGATTTAACAAATTACAGCAAGATGCTTTACTTCCTTTTGTAGAAAATGGAACAATAATTCTTATTGGTGCAACAACGGAAAATCCTTATTTTGAAGTTAATAAAGCCTTAATTTCTAGGTCAATGGTTATTAAATTAAATCCATTAACAGAACAAAATATTTATAATATTTTAAAACGCTCTTTAACAAGTAAAAACGGGCTAGGAGAATATAATATAAAAATTGAAGATAGCACATTAAGGAAAATTGCGGATATTGCTAATGGAGATGTAAGAACTGCTTTAAATGGGCTTGAAATAGCCGTTTTAACTACAAATATGGATTCTGATGGATATATACATATAACTGATGAAGTTATAAAAAATAGTGTTCAAAATCGAAAAGCTATCTTTGATAAAAATGGAGATACTCATTATGATAATATAAGTGCATTTATAAAATCAATGAGAGGTTCTGACCCTGATGCAGTATTGCTTTATTTAGCTCGTGCACTAAATGGTGGCGAAGACCCTGTATTTTTAGCAAGAAGGATTGTTATTTGTGCTTCTGAAGATGTTGGACTAGCAGATCCTCAAGCGCTTGTAATTGCAACATCTGCAATGCAAGCAGTTCATATGGTAGGTATGCCAGAAGCAAGAATAATTCTTGCTGAAGCTGCTGTTTATGTTGCAAATTGTAAAAAGTCTAATGCAACATACTTAGGTATAAATAAAGCTCTTGAAGATGTAAAAAGCAAAGATACTGGTGAAATTCCTATGCATATTCGTAATGCTCCAATAGAAAAAATGAGAGAACTTGGATATAATGAAGGATATTTATACCCCCATGACTTTCCTGGTCATTGGGTTGAGCAACAGTATTTACCTGACAAAATGTTAGGAACAAAATATTATATAAAAGATGAAAATATTAAAATTTAAAGATTTACGAAAGGATGATTATAAAATGTTTGCATATATAAAAGGTTCTTTAGAAATGAAGTTTAAAAACTATATTGTTATAGATGTTGGAGGATTAGGATATAAAATCTTCATGTCTGAAACTGCTATAAATGAACTTGGAGAAATAGGAGAAATTATTAAAGTTTTCACATACTACCGAGTTAGAGAAGATGATATCAGTATATTTGGTTTTAAAACTCAAGAAGAACTCAGAATGTTTGAACTTCTTTTATCTGTTAGTGGTGTTGGTGCCAAAAGTGCCTTAACAATGCTTTCTTGTATAGAACCATCTGATTTTGCTATTGCCGTAATTTCTAATAATATAAAATTACTTACTCAAATTCCTGGAATTGGTACTAAATCTGCCCAAAGAATTATTTTAGAATTAAAAGATAAATTGAAAGCTGAGCAAAATGATGAACAAGTTGAACAGTCTAAACTAAAATCAACACAAGTTAATGAAACTATCCAAGAAGCAATCTCTGGACTTATGGTTCTTGGATATTCTAGAAAAGATATTGAAAAAGCTTTTGATCATCTTGCAGTTGAAACATTGTCTGTTGAAGATTTAATAAAAAAAGGATTAATCCTATTATCCCAAAATAAAAGCTGACACTAATAATATTTGCATTTATAATAACATTTTAAAATCCGAATTAATTTGTCCCTGCATAATTAAGAAAAGAGTGGAGATTCATTGCATCTCCACTCAAAAAGTTACCACAAATATTTTTCCTTCATCTTTATGACTTTTTCTGGAAAAGTCATTCTTTGATAGCCATAATCATCATCTTCATCATCATCTGAATCTGTTTCATATTCATGAATAGAAACATAATCACATCCTTTTTCTAGCATTTTATATATACCGCCTCCAATATATATAGGAGATATTAGGTATACTCCATATCCTATTAATAATGCTGCTATAATGTATAACATTATTATTAAAAAAGTCTCAAAACCTAGTCCTATTCTTGGAAGCCAAGTATACCAATGTATAGTTATGTCTCCCAATGCAACTCCTATGGCAATAATAATTATTGCTATAATTGTCCGGATTAATGATGCAATCATTTTTTCTTCTCTACTTTTTTTCATGATGTTTTCCTCTCTTTCTTTTAATCACGATATATCTCGTGTTTTTATAAACAATATGTTACTATATTTTATTATACTACATTTAAAATGCAATTTCAACTTTTTATGTATACTTTTGCTGATGTTTTGTTACAGGTTAATGATTTATTTAAAATTAATATGAAGAAATACTTGAAATATAAGCTTTAAATGAAATGACGAATGTGAATGGAGAAATTTTAGAAATTCTATGCAGATTTATGGAAAGAGTTCACGAGAGTGGAAGGGTGCCATAAATCAAGTTAGAATTTCTTAAATTTCATAATAAGCCGAGGAATGTAATGAAAAGCTTATATTTCAAGTATTTCTTATAAAAAAATTAATAAAAACCATTAACCTGTAACAATATTTTTACCTTATATAATTTTTATCTTCTGAATATGGAATATCTTCTTTTGTAAAATCCCATGGTTCACTTGATGTTAATTTTCTCCATAATGATGCATATGGCTCTAATGTAAACTCTTTAGTTAAACTATTTAAATCAATTTTAGGTAATACTTTTAATGGATCAATCGTATATGCCAAACCTGTTTCTTCTGTGTTTTCTTTTCTGATTTCTACATGAAGATGTGGTACTCTTGAACCTCCACTTGATCCTGTTTTTCCTATAATAGTTTCAGTTGTAACTTTATCTCCTTGTTTTACCAAAATCTCTCTTAAATGTCCATACACAACTCTTCTTCCATCATCATTTAAAATCTCTACTTTATTTCCATATCCATCATTAAATGCATCAAACCCTTCTGTTGTAGTTCCATCAAATTCAGCAAGTAATACTGTTCCAGACATTATAGGATGTACTTCTGTTCCAATATCTGCTGTAATATCAAATCCAGAATGAGCTCTTTCTTTAAATAATACATAATGGTTTTTTCTAATTCCATATTTATCATGTTCTGCTACTTTATATTTAGGCATTATTGGCCATATATATCTACTCTCCATCTTTAGTCACATTCCTTTCAATTTGTTTAATTTGTTCTTTCAATCTTTTTATTTTTTGTAATTTACTATCTATAAATTTGGCATTTATTCCATTAAATTTTTTATTTATTGTTCTTGCTTTTATTAATCTATTATGCTCATTTTCTTCATATTTTAATTGCTCTTCTAATACTTTCTTTTTAATACTTTCAGAAATATGTTTATCTTGCGGATTATATCCATATAATACTGCTAATTTATCTGACATTGAAGTCAAATATTCCATTGCTTGTTCCCTTGGTATTTTAGTAATATGTACTTCTCTATCTCTTCCTTTTCTACGATTTACATATAAACTATCTTTTAGTCCAAAAAATTCTGACACATATTTTGAAGATAAATTGTCTCTATGTAATGTTGAACATAAAAATATTTCTAAATTATTTGGATTTCTGAAATGTTCTTCTATGTGTTTTTTTATTCCTTCATATACAATTATTCTTGCTAGTCCTGAATTTCTATCTTTAGGTAATGTTATGTATGTATCTAATTCTATTGCATTATTTGTATTTGCTGAATAATATTTTTTTGTATCAAACTCAGGATTTTCATATATTTTTAATTTACCTTGTTTTAATATTTCTTCATATTCAGCTTGTATAAATCCCTCATATTCTTGTACTTTTTCATTTGGGTTACTTATTTCTTTTTTTAATTCCTTTGAAATATCTTCTGCATTTATCCAATAAAATTTCTCATATTTTTTCTGAATGTCTAAGTCGTACTTATCTATAATATATTGCGACATATATTGATTGATTTTTTCTCTTAGTTCACTTTTTTCATGATAGTCATTTTCTTTCATTTCTGTGTTAAGCCATTCTTTTATTCCCACTTTTTCTGGATGTTCTTTTAATACTCTATCTTTTGCATATTTAAATGCTTGCAATTTTATTTGATACATTTCTAGTATATCTTTTCTATATGCTTGTTCATTCTTATATTGTGCTTTTACATATTGTTTATATTGCTCTCCATATTTAAAGTATTTTGTTATATCATTATATGTAAATGGCTTTTGTCCTTGTGTAATATATGTAGCCGCTTCTACTTTTCCTTTTTCATTTACTGCAACAATTACACTATTTTCATCTGAATGAACATATTCTGATATATCTTCTTTTCCTGTTGCAAATAATTGTCCCTCTCTTCCTTCTTTTTTCATTGCTTCCAATGTTATCTGCTCTAATTCAACAATTTGGTCTAAGTATTGTTTTTCATTTTTCTTTGTAAGTTCTATTACTTTCACTATTTTTTCACCCTCTTTAGGTATTAATATATTGTCAAATATAATTATATTCAACTGTGCAGATTTTAACACATCCATATCATTTTGTCAAAAAAATAGATGCCTTTTGCACCTATTTATATACTTTATTTAATAAAATTCCTACAAAATGCACAATTTGTGTTGATTCTTTATTTGCAAGTTCTTTTCCTAAAGCTTTTCCACCAACTGTTAATGATGCTACTATAGCACTAATAACAAACTGTAAATTTGCTCCTGTTTTTTCCATTATTTTTGTTGATATCATTGCACTTATTGCACCACTTAATACTCCGCAAACATCACCAATAACATCTGCACATATATTAGCAACTTTTGTAGAATTTTTTATCAATTTAATTGATGCTTTAGCTCCATCTACTTTTTTGGTAGCTTTAGCATGAAATTCATGTTCTTTTGCAACAGTAACTGCAACACCTATTATATCAAATATTATGCCTACTACAATTACTGCTATTAATATAATTATTGATGATACTAAGTTTAAGTTTGATACCCCATATGTTGATATATACGAAAAACATATAGATAATGTAAATGTTATTATAAATACTTCTATAAACCATTTAATTTTCGAGTGTTCTTTTTCTTTATTTTTGCTCATTTATTACTTTCTTCTCCTTATTTAAAACACGACCATAGGTCGCAATTATTTTTTTATATCAAGATGGTAAAACCTGAGTAAATTTTACGGTTTAGGTCTAGTTGAATTTCTCTATTCTTTACTATATATTGCTACATAGCTGTTTCCATTTAAAAGAACATCTACATATTTCAGCAGACACTAGATCGCCACTTAAATCCGTACCTTAATCCTCAGATTTCTATGCCTCTCTTTAAAGCAAACATTCTAGAAGTTTTCCTTAACATACTATATTTTATTGCTAGTCTTTTTTGCAAATGCAATTTCATAATTAAGTTAACTAATTAATCCCAATACATTCACTCAAGACAGGCTACTCTATGTATTTCGTGTCTTGGCACTCACCATAGGTTTTACTCAAATTATAAATTTAAGCCTCAACGAAACAAGGGAATCCTGCATATGCCATTATGCCATACCCTGGTTTCTATCTACCCTACTCACACACAAAACTGGCATTTCGCGCACAAACAAGGAGCTTCATCGGTATGCCCTTTAGTGGATTTTTAGCCCCACCCTCGCAATAACTAGTACGACTAGAATAATGCACCATCGTTTTCTATTATACCAAATTTATCCATTTTTTCAAGTTCGATTACAAGTCTTTCTTCCTGTTTTTTCACCAATTTCATATGATTACAATTTACATTATATATATTTTTTTACTTTTTTACTCTTTTACTCTTTTTCATTATCTTTTTCTTAATTTTTAAATTTTGTATTAATATCCAATTTTTTCTCTTAATTCTTGTTTTATTTCTTCTAAGTTTCTATCTGATTTTATATTTATAACTTTTATATTTGGGTATTTATTTTTTATTTCTTCTGCCATTTCTAAATATACTTTCTGCTGACTTATACTGTTTTCAACTCCAAACTTTGAGGTTGCAAATGTTGCTTTTCCATCTCTTGATAATCTTTCATTATATAATTCTTGATTTTCTAAATATAATGTAACATAATATATATCAAAATCCAATTTACTAAATTTTTCTAATAGTTCATTATACACATCTGTAAATGAATATTCTTTTTTTCCTAATCTGCAATAATTCTCTTCTGTAAAAAAAGTCCTATCAAATACTAAATTAATACTTAAATTTTCTAATGTTTTTATATATTCTAATAATGTTTCATACATTTCTTTTGCTTTTTTCAAGCCTGTTTGAGTACTATCAGATGTTCCTGATAGCCTATATAAATTAGTATAGCTTAGTGAGTACCTTAAATAATCTGTTATTGTTGTTTTTCCCGCGCCCTGAGCTCCTTCTACTACTATTAATTTTGAGTTTGCCATTTTTATTCCTCCTTACAAGTGTAATTATATATTTATTATTTTTTTTTGTAAAGAAAAATAATATTCAATTCGAAATAGAATTAAATATTATTTTCATGGATTTGGTGTACCTAATAATTTTTTACTTTATTTTAAGTAGTCTTTTCATTTTTTCAGCGTTTTTATCACCTAATTGCGTTGATATAGAAATGTCATATTTTAGCAATGTATCAAATAATTCTTTTTTATCTGATTTTCTATTTTCTCTATATTCAGCCCATAATTTTTTGTTTTCTTCCCACATCTTCCAATTTTCTTTCCATTGTAGTTTGTTTTCTCCCCACATCCTCCAATTTTCTTTCCATTGTTTATCATTTTCTTTCCAACGCTTATCATTTTCCTCCCAGCGTTTATTATTTTCTTCTCTCATTTCTCTTATTTCTCTCTTATTATCTCTTACCTCTGCGCGCAAGTCATTAATTGCCTGTAGTACTGGCACTAATATTTCATCTTTATTCATATATTAATTCCTCCTTATAAAATAAAAACTAGATTTAAACTTTAGATATAAATTTAATTTAAAATGAATTAAATTCTCATTAGATATAATTTAAATATAAAATAGTACACCAAAATATTAAAAATTTGTATTTATTATAATATACTCTTTTTGCTTCTGTCAAGAAAATTCGATTTACAAAATTCGACAATTGTTACAGGATAATTTATAACTAGTATATAAAAAAGAGAACTAGATAACTGGTTTAAAAGCAATCTATCTAGTTCAATAAACGGTTTATAAACATATAAATATATGATTTATGCTGTTATTTTAGCAAAAAGATTTATATAAGTCAATAAATTTCGACAATTTTCTTAAAATTTATTTTTCTTAAAAATGCCTTTAATTATGTTAAAAATCTTTGTTAGGAAACTTTGTTCTTTATACAAAGTTAAATCTTTTGAAATTCGTTCACTATCTATATTCTTAGACTTTTTTTTCTTTTCAAAAAAATTTCCTATATCATATTGTTCTTGCATTTCTTTTTCTATTTTTTCTAATTCCTCAGCATCCTTTAATTGTAGTTTTTCTCTTTCTTCAGGGCTTGCCAAGAAGTCTCTATAAATCAAACCTAATATAGCAATTGTCTCTTTTTTCAATTTTTGCTCTTCTAAAGGTTCTTTTATATCAGTTTTATAATTTGTAGCTTTATTTTCAGAAATTATCTGCCTAAATTGAACTGGTATTTTACTTGCTAAATCAATTGGCATAAGTTTTATTACTTCTTCAACTTCTGTAAAAGCTTCTTCATATGCTCTTTCCACACTTTCCTCCTATGTTATCCTAATACTAATTCATCTGTGTTCATTCTTGCTTTGTTAAATAACATTGTCGAATTATTCTTCGCTTCTTGTATTTGTTCACTTGCATGTTGCCTTTCAGACACATCTGATTCATAACAGCTTTTCATATATTGCATAGTTTCTTTAATTCTTTTTTGTATAATTTCTCTATCTCTGATTAATTCTCCAATTTTTTCTCTTTTATAATCAATTATTATTTTTTTAAATTCTATTGAATCTATTTCACTCATGTATTGTTTCAATATATCTTGGCACCTTCTAGCTTGACTTATTTTACCTTGCGATAATGCCTTTTGCTGTGCATCAATTGCCCCATAACAAGCTAATAATTTATTATCCAAAAATTTAGGATCTCTAGATTCATTATTGTTCATATCTTTTTTATCATATTTTGCTGAAACTTCTTCCATTAACACTGTTTTTAGTCTATTTAGGTTATTATCTTCTGATATTTTTTCTAAGTTAAATTCTAATTCATCATATACCTTTTTATCTGCTTCCGAAATTTTAGCAAAATTAGGATAATATTTTATTTTTATGGATTTTATTGCATTTACTATTTTTTTTACATTTTCACATGCTGCTAGGTATTTTGCATTTTCATCTAGATTTTCGTGTTCCATGTATAGTTCTCCTTTGTTTATCATATACATTTTAATTATAGCAAAACTACTATTTTTTGTAAACAATTTCTGGAAAACTTTTTTTACAAATTTTTACCAATAGGAACACTCATTAATGTTAAATTTTTAATACCCGGTTCATAGATATTCTTTCCCATATAATCATATCTACTTCCATGACAAGGGCAATCCCAAGTCTTATCAGTATTATTCCAAGATAGTAAACATCCTAAATGTGAACAGTTTGGTTTTACTGCATATATTTTTCCATTTATGTCTTTATAAATTCCAACATTATTGCCATCTATTTCTATTATTGCACCATTATTATTTTCTATTTTTTCCAAATTCCATGTGTCAATTTTCATTTTCTTTAATGCTATTGAGTTCACTGTTTCTTTTAGCATATTTTCAACTTCCCACCTATTTTTTATTGTTTTCATTCTTGTTGCTGTAAATATTTCTTCAAATTTATTCTCTTTTCCTGTAATTTTATCAGTTACTATATTGGCTGCTACATTTGATAGTGTCATTCCCCATTTTTTAAATCCTGTTCCTACATACATATTTTTCATTAGATTTGAAAATTCTCCAATATATGGTATTTTATCTAAACTAATGCAGTCTCTTGTGTTCCATTTAAATAGCACTCTGCTGTCTGGATACATTTCTTTTGCCTTTTTCTCTAATTTTTCATAATACGATTCTTCTGGTATTGGTTCTCCTGTTTTATGTCCTGCACCACCTATTAATAGTATTTCTTTTCCATTATAATTTGCAGTTCTAAATGAATATACTGGTTCTTTTACATTTATATACATTTCTTGTGGTAACTTACTTTTTGTTTCTATTGCTATTAAATATGATGTTGCTTGATACATTTTTAGAAAATAAAATCCTGGTATATTTACTATTGGAAAATGTGTTGCTAATATTACATATTTTGCTTTTATATTTCCTTTATCTGTGCACACATTATAACTTTCCCCATCTTTTTCTACATCTGTTACTGTTGTATAGTTATATATTTTATTTTGCCTTAAAATAGCTTTTGCTAAACCTAACATATATTTTCTTGGATGAAATTGTGCTTGTTTGTCAAATTCTATTGCACATTTTATTTTTTCAGGAAGTCCTATGTTTGTAACAAGTTTCGCATTTTTTCCTAATTTATTAACTGCTTCAACTTCTTTTTCTATTTCTATAACTTCATCTTCATTAGTTGTATATACATATGCTTTTTTAGGACTAAATTCACATTCAATCTGTTCCTTTTCTATTATTTGCTTGATATTTTCTATTGCTTGTTCATTTGCTTCCAAATATTTTCTTGCATATTCTTCTCCATAATCATTAATTAAATGTGCATAAAATAAGTCATGCAAACTTGTAATTTTTCCTGTTGTGTTTCCACTTACTTTTTCTCCTATATTTTCTTTTTCTAAAACTATAACTTTTTTTCCACATTGTGTTAAATAATATGCTGTTGTTAGCCCAAATAATCCTGCTCCTATTATACATACTTCTGTTTTCTCATCTCTTTCTAATGGTTTTAGATTTATTTCTTCTTTTGTCGTTTCTATCCATAACGAACTCATAATTCTCCTCCTTTTTTGATATTTTTTCCAATAATATTGAAACTATGCACAAAGTGGATATCTGTTCAGTAAATACAGTATTACAATAAACCATTATCTTGTAACAATAACTGTTAAATTTTTTTATTTATTAATAGACTTTAATTATTTTTTTTTGATATAATAATTGTTAGAAGTGTTGTTATAGATAGATTTTTTAATTTGATAAGTTCAAACATATTAATTTTAGAAAAACAAAAAAAAAGATTTTGTTACAATATATATTAAAGATTTCTGACTCCCCATCAACTAATTTGTCTAAGGAAAAATTATTTTGCCTTAGACTATAGTCAATTTGAATTTAATTTTAAAAGATAATCCTAAATATCAAAATATAAATGAAATTATAGAAAATAAATTTGTTCTTGTAATTCATTAGTATTAACATCTTTTACAACTGCAATATCCCCTGTCATTATTTGTGTCTCCATTGAACCTGATAATACTATAAATGGTTTCCCTCCAAAAAAAGCTGGAACTTCATTTGGTCTAATATATGAATTTATTAATATTACACCACTTGCAAATAAAATTCCACATAAAATTATCATTATTATTATAGTAACTACTTTTTTTAATATTTTCATTTGTTTTTCTTCTTTAATTGACATTACTCAACCTTTTGAATTTTATATTTTTGTACAAACACATAGTTAAGTTTATTATATCAATAAGTGCTTACTTTTCCAACACATTTTTCGACAAAATTTGATAAACATTTATTACCAAAAAATCATATAATTTCCATTATTCAAAATCCATAATAATTTTTATAGAATATTTTATTTAATCTATGGAAAAATAAAACATAAAGTGATATACTACAATAAAATATTAATAGCTGATAAATCAGCATATACTTAAGAAAGGAAGAGAGAAATAAAATGGAAGAAAAATTATTTAATAAAAAAGAAGCTGGATGGTCAAAAATAGACACACATGAAAAAGAAGAAATCTATTCTTATTGTAATGGATACATTAATTTTATGAACAAATCAAAAACAGAAAGAGAAGCTGTAGTTACTGCAAAATCAATAGCAGAGGCAAATGGTTTCAAAGATATTTCAACATATGATGTTCTAATGCCTGGTGATAAAGTATATTTTATTAACAGAGAAAAAAGTATGTATTTAGCTGTTATTGGAACAGAACCTTTAGAAAATGGTCTTCAAATAGTTGGAGCTCATATAGATTCTCCAAGACTAGATTTAAAACCAAATCCTTTATATGAAGATTCAGGATTTGCATATTTTAAAACACATTATTATGGAGGAATAAAAAAATATCAATGGACTACAATCCCACTAAGTTTACATGGTGTAATTGTTAAAGCAAATGGAGAAAAAGTTACTATAAACATTGGTGAAGATGAAAATGACCCAATATTTACAATTACAGATTTATTACCACATTTAGCTCAAGACCAAATGGAGAAAAAATTAAAAAATGGTATTGATGGTGAAGATTTAGCAATTTTACTTGGAAGTATACCTTATGATGATGAAAAATGTAGCGAAAAAATCAAATTAAATATTTTAAATATTTTAAATCAAAAATATAATATTACAGAATCTGACTTTTTAAGTTCAGAAATAGAAGTTGTTCCAGCATTTAAAGCTCGTTCTTTAGGATTTGATGGAAGTATGGTTGCTGCATATGGTCAAGATGACAAAATATGTGCATACACATCTTTGTCTGCTATGATAAGTTTAAATAATGTTAAAACAACAGCTGTATGTATTCTTTCTGATAAAGAAGAAATTGGAAGTATGGGAAACACTGGTATGGAATCACATATGTTTGATTACTTTGTTTCTGAATTATTGAATAAAGCTGGTGAAAATAGACCAAATCTATTAGATAAAGTATTCTGTTTCTCTAGAATGCTTTCAGCAGATGTTGATGCAGGTTATGATCCACTTTATGGTAATGTTTCTGATAAAAACAATGCTGCATTTTTAGGTCGCGGTATTGGTCTTAATAAATATACAGGTGCTCGTGGAAAATCTGGTGCTTCTGATGCAAATGCAGAATTTGTTGCATGGGTTAGAAGAGTATTAGAGAAAAATGATATTAGATATCAAATTTCTGAACTTGGTAAAGTTGATGTTGGTGGTGGAGGCACTATTGCTTATATTTTAGCAAATAAAGGTGTTGATGTTATTGATTGTGGTGTTCCGGTTCTTTCTATGCATGCACCATATGAAGTAACAAGTAAATTTGATGTTTATTCTGCTTATAGAACTTATAAAGCATTCTGGGAAGAATAAAATGTATAAAAATGAGTCTGATTTTTTAGACTCATTTTTATATTTCACAGTTTTCTCTTATTTCTTCTATCTCTTCATTTATTTTATTAATATCTACTCCACTAAACTCTTTTGTATCAGAAATACCATATTTTTGTTTTGTTTGTATAATTCTTTTTACACTTTTATTAATTCTGCTTTCTTTTATTTTTCCTATTGTTGTTAAATTAATAATTTTATCTAAAACCTTTTGTTCTTCATCTTTATTAAATCGAAAAACAATAATGTCATTTCCAGCCTCAAAAGCTTTTCTAACTGCTAGACTTGGTCCATACATAAATTTTATAGCTTTCATTTTTAAATCATCTGTTATTATTAAACCTTTATATCTATATTTAACTCTTAAATATTTTGTTATAAATTTTCTTGATAATGATGCAGGAAAAATCCCAGTAACATTTGTTATTAGTAAATGTCCTACTAGTACTGCATCAGCTCCATTTCTTATTGCTTGTTTAAATGGATACATGTCTTCTTCTTCAAGTTTCTTCATTGGTTTATTTATTATAGGCAAAAAATGATGAGAATCTTGTTTTGTTGCACCATGTCCTGGAAAATGTTTTATTACAGACACCATATTATTTTTTTGTAATGCTTTCATTGCAGCTATCCCACAATTTGCTACAAATTCTTTGTCTATTCCATAACTTCTATCTCCTATTGCTGTTTTATCTTCAAATCTTTTAATATCTAGTACAGGTGCAAAATTCAAATTAACTCCAGATTTATATAAAATTTCTCCTATTATATTTGCAGATTTTGATACTAATTCTTGTCCCCCGACTGCTGCCACACGATTTGCAGAAGGTAAATTTTTAACCTCTTTAGGCATTCTGTTTACTCTTCCACCTTCTTGATCTATTGCAATAAATAATGGTATTTTATTATCTTTATTTAATTCTTTTAATTCTTTTATTAATTTTAACATATCTTGATATGTAAAAAAATTTTTTCTATATAATATTACTCCACCAATTTTATAGTTTTGTATCATGTTTCTTATTCTATCTGTTATGTAGTTTGTATCGAGACCTATCATAACCATCTGACCTATTTTTTCTTTTATTGATAATTCTTTTGTTTCCATATTTTCTCCATTACTTTTTTCTTCATTTTAGCATATCAAATATTAAAATACAATAACACTTTATTCAAAATCTTCTATAACTTTATTTAACTCTTCTTTACCATAAATTTCTAATCCGTCTTGCATATTAATCAAATCAGTTTCAGTAAGATATTCACTTGAAATATTAGTCTTTTCATATAGGCTTTCACTTCCATCTTTATTTGTCATATAAACAACAACTTTTCCATCTTCGATCTTCAATTTAAAATGTTCACCACACAAATCATCAAATTCTTTGTATAATGTTACTTTTCCTTTTTCAAACCCAATCACTTTCCAATCAGGGTAATGAGATTGTACTTCTTCTTTAGTCATATTTACAAGTTCTTGTGGTAACTCAACATATTCATTTATTGTGTGGTCACACTGCGCATAATATTTTTTTAAAATTAATATAGCATTTGCTGCAACTTTTTCTTCTGTTGAAGTCACTGCTGTTGTATTTTGCTCTTCTACATATTCTTCTGTACATTCATCTTCTACTAATTCTGAAGTATAAGTATTGGACTCTGGTATTTTCCCTTCATTTTTATTTTGGTTAAATATTATATATGTTATACTTGCTATAATAATTACTGATATTATACTTGCTATTATTATTTTAGTTATATTTTTCATATAAACATCAGCCCCCTAAAGCTTTAATTTGTATTAATTATTTACCAAAATTGTATTTTTTATACATTTAAGCTTTTGGAATATTAACATTTTATTATTATTCACATTTATACTTATTTCTCCATCTTTATCTGTTCTATATATCTTACATTTTATATCTTTTAAGTTTTCTATAGTTATATCACTTGGATGTCCAAATTTGTTGTTTATTCCAACACCAATTAAAGCTATTTGTGGTTGTACAGCACTTATAAACTCCTTTGAACTTGATGTTTTAGAACCATGATGAGCAACTTTTAATATTGTTGATTTTAATAATTTAGAATCTTTATATTTTTTCAAAATTGCTTTTTCAGCAATTTCTTCTATATCTCCTGTGAAAAGCATTGAAAATTCTTTATATACTAATTTACAAATTAATGAATTATTATTTAGTACATTTTCATTAATTGTGTTATTCATGTCAGGCCATAATATATCAAAATACAAATCTTTTTCTATATTTAATCTTTTACCAGCACTTACAATATGCACACTTATACCTTTTTCTTTTACTATTCTGATAAATTTACTATAATTATCTGAATCTTTTATCTGTTTTCCTATTATTACATTTTTCACCTTCATATTTTGCAAAATATAAAGAACTCCATCACAGTGGTCTTGGTCATAATGACTAATTATTGCATAGTCTATCTTTTTTATTTTTCTATCAAGTAAATATGGTTCTAAAGTATTTTTTCCAACATCATATGTCTTGCTTCCACCTCCATCAATTAAAATCGTTTTATTATTAGGCGTTACTATCAATGTACTATCCCCTTGTCCAACATCTATAAAATAAATTTTTAAATCATGAGGAATTTTTTTGAAGCCACATATTAATAGTACTATAATTAAGAAAAATATTATGATTTTTGAAAAATACGGTCTAAGTTTATATTTTACTAAATATATTGTATTTTTAACTCTTTTTTGTGTTGGATTACAATTTTTAGAATGAAAAATTTGATATAAAAATCTAAATAAATAAACAACTATGTAATACACTGCCACTTGATATAAATCCGGTGTCACAATTTTGAAATTTCCAAAACTAATTTTTGAAATTAAAAGAATTCCATAAACAGGTATTTCAATTATTTTAGCAATTGCAGTACCCGCATTTATTGAAATCATTGATATTAAAATTTGAACAAATCCTCCCATTACAATTATGCCAATAATATAACTTAACATTAAATTTGTTAATATAAAACCTATTCCTATTGAATTAAAATTCATTGCCATTATTGGTGCAATTGCAACTTGAGCTGATATTGATACTGAAACTACTTCAATTATGTTTTTACACTTTCTTTGAATTCTAAGAAGTACATATTTCCATTTTCTATTTCTTATTTTTATGCCTTTTAAAATTTTTTCTACAATTGGTTCAAAATATATTATTCCTAAAGTTCCTCCATAAGTTAATAAAAAGCTCAAACTTTTCAGACTATATGGATTATTTATTAATATTATTAATGCTGAAATTGAAATATTATTTAATGTATCACTTTTTCTATATACTATAAATGCCATACAAGTTAAAATCCCCATAATGCTTGCTCTTACAACAGATATACTAAATCCTGTAATAAACATATATATTAATAAAACAATACTAGCAATTATTTTACTCTGCCTTTTGCCAAATATTTTCTTAGTTGATTTTGTAACTAATATTATGATATACGAAATATGCATTCCTGATACTGCAAGTACATGTGAAATATTACTATTCGAAAAATCTTGTTTTATTTCGTCATCAATTTCATCTGTATATCCAAGCATAACTCCCATAACAATTTTAGCAATTTTTTCACTATATGTACTTTTTATGATTCCTTTAATTTTTTCAAATATTTTATTTGAAATTTGCATTAATATATTTGCTTTATTTTTTTCTAATACCTTAATATTTTTTACTTTTATAGTTCCATATATCTTTAATGTTTTTAAATATTCTTTGTAATCAAATCCTTTATAGTTTCTAGCTTTAGATGGTTCAATAAATTCTCCATTTATATCTACTTTATCTCCATATATTAATTCTTCTTTTGAATTAATATATAAATATGTATTTTTAAACTTACCTTCTATTACTTTTATTTTATATCTATTATAATATTCTTTTTCTATTTTATTACTAACTACAATTCCTGTAACTTTCAAATTTTCTATATTTTTATATAAATTTTCATATTTACTCTCATTATATTTGATTATTATATTTGAAATAAGTGATGAAATAATTATTGTTAAAATAATATTTAACTTGAAAATTAATTTGATATATCTAAAATATCTTTTGATTGAAAAAATTTTAAATTTCTTTTTATGATATGGTAATTTGATTATAATATAAATTATTAATAGCAAAAAATAAAAAGGAACTATACTTGTTTGTAAGTATAGCCCCCATATTATACCTATAATATAACCAATTACTATTATGAAAATTGGTCTATTCAATTATTTTACTCTCCTTGCTCCTACATATCTTTTTTGATAATAACTTGACGACAATGATGTTATTACAACTCCTTCTTTTGGATTAGCTGCATGGATGAAACTATTTCCTCCAATATATATTCCAACATGACCTATTGATGTATTTGAAGAATTATTAAATACTACTATGTCTCCTGGTTGTAAATTACTTTTTTCTACTGCCACACCATTATTTATCTGACCTTTAGATGACCTACTTAAACTAATGCCAAATTGTTTATACACATATGATGTAAATCCTGAACAGTCAAATCCACTTTCTGGTGATGAACCTCCTGAAACATATTTACATCCTAGATATTGTTTTGCATATTCTACAACTGATGTTCCCTCAGTTGTAGATGAAGCTGAACTTGTAGATTTTTCTTCACTTTTAGCTGTTTCTTGTTGTTCTTCCATTGGTGTAATATTTTCTGCTTTTATTGTACTTCCGCTTCTTGATGTTGTTTCAACTGTTTTCTGGTCTGATATGTATTTAGATGATACATATCCTGTTTTTCCATTTATTTTAATTTGATACCATCCATCTATTTCTCCCGTTATTTCTACTTTATGATTTCTTGATAAACAGTCTAACTCCTTGCTTGATGTTGAAGCTTCTTCTCTTACTACTAATCCTTCAGCATCTACATATCCTGTTTTGCTTATGCTTTTTACTGTTGATGTTGTTTTTTCTTCATCTTTTGGTTTTGAAGTATTTGTTGTATCTGTTGAAGTTGACACTTGCTCTTGTTGTTTATTTTCTTCTGGTTGTTCTGTTACTTGTTGTACTGGTTGTTGTTCCTCATTTGATATAGATTTTTTTAAATGATTTATTCTTATCCATCCTGTTTCTTTATCATTTTCTATTCTACACCAATCATTTATTGTTTCTAGTACATTTATTTTTCCATTTACTTTTGCTATAATTCTTGAATTTACAAGTGGTATTGCTTTTATTTCCATTTCTTGTACTAAATTATATTGATTATTTTCTTTTATTTCTGTTGAAGTTTCTATTGTTTGTGTTGTTGGTTCTACATCATCTACCGGATTTTCTGTTATTGTTGTTTCTGTTATCGGCGTTTCTATATTTGTTTCATTACTTGTATTTTCTTGTGTTGTTTGAGTTACTTCTACTGTTGTTGTATTTTGAGCCTCTGCAGTATCTTTCTCAACATCAACAAGTTTTTCACTTACATATCCAGTTATGTTTTTTTCACTCACTTTTATTTTGTACCAACCATTTTCTTGTTCTAGTATTTCTACTTTACTATTTTTGTCTAATTGTTCTATTATAGTTGAGTTTGTGTTTGGTTCTTTTCTCATATTTACTGTTTCTGAATTTATTTTTCCAGTTGTTGCTTCTACTTTTATACTTAATATACTTATTATTGT
Source organism: uncultured Clostridia bacterium (assembly GCA_934167755.1). Lineage (GTDB taxonomy): Bacteria > Bacillota > Clostridia > TANB77 > CAG-508 > CAG-269. The sequence continues at coordinate 19,370 of CAKPLT010000009.1, read as the reverse complement.
TATCATTAGTATTATTATTGCAAATTCTTTAACTTTTTTCATTTTAAATTCCATTTCTTGAAGTCCAAACTGACCTCTTTATATTTTATTCTTTACTTGTAAGAGTATATACTTAAATTTAAAAAAAGTCAATTATTTTTGACTTTTATTTCATGAATTGCTCATAATAATTAATATAATTTTCTTTCATATTAGTAATTTCATATTTGGCGGATTGTTCATAATTTTCTTTAGAAAGTATTTTTAGGACATCCTTATTAAAATATAAATATTTTATCTTGTCTTTCAATCTCTTTCTTATTATTTCTTCATTTTCTCCTATAAGTCTTTCTCCTATTATGTACTTACTTTGTTCTATCCCTAAAGCTTGTAAAGCTACTCCAACATTTGTAGTTATAATAGGAACACCACATCCCATTGCTTCTAATAATGGTTTTGGAGTTCCTTCTTCATAAGATACACAAATGTAAATATGAATACTAGAATAATAACTACACATATCTTTATTGTCAATTTGCTTTACTGCTTTATCTGCACATTTTAGTTCTATATTATATCCCTCTTTTTTTAATTCTTCTATTACTGGCTCTAATACTGTATGGAATCCTTTAAAATCAATAATTTTACCGTTCTCATCTTTTTGATTTTCGTTCCAAGCAGAGTTTCCCACCCATCCAATAACTAATTTTTCTATATTTTCAAATCTTTGCATATTTAAAGGATAAAATTTACTTTTCTCAAAGCTATCTCCAAGAATCGCTTTAGGTTCTTTTATTCTATTAAAATCACTATATATATCAAATAACTTTTGTGAGCTTACTACATACTCTTTACAATAATTAGTAAATTTTTTATTAAATTCTATATCATCTTCATATAAATGATCATATACTCCTGTTGAAATTTTTTCTACCATATTTTTTTTATATTCTTCATAATTTCCATACTTTTCTATAACTCTTTGTTTAAATTCTTCTTTTTTAAAGTCTAATAATATTGCTCTCCAAAAAAAATGTATTAAATCATAATCTTTTAATTTTTCTAAAATTAAAAATAAATCTTTATTAAATTCATTGGATTTAGAATAATATATATCTATTTGATATTTATCTGATAATGAATCTTTTATAATATGTGCAGCTATATCAAATGCCCAATTTTCAACATCAGCTACTAACGCTATTTTTTTCATTATAGTTCTCCTTCAATATCTTTTATATCTGTAAATTTGTACTCTCTCTTTGGAAAAATAGGTGAATTTTCTTTGTTATTTATTGCACTTAAAATCCCCTTTATTTTTAATGGCAAACTCTTTGTTTCATTTAGAATAAAGCTTAAAACATATGGTTTTAAATGTTCTGGTGCTTCTTCATATATTTCCATTAAATAAGCTAACATTTTATACATATCTGTACATCTACGAATAGATGGAGTTGTCATTATACTTCCCCCTCTATTTTTATAATAATTAAATATTGGAAATTCCCCATATGTTGTTTCATTTGCTAATGTTACTGCTTTCATTGAATATATCATATCTTCATAATATACATTCTCAATAAATTTGATATTGTTTTTTATTAAAAATTCTCTTCTCCAGCATTTGCTTGGCACAGAAAAAGCAGCATCACACATTAATCTTGCTTCTTTAGTTGAATTTTCTTTAGTTGCTATTCTTAATCTGTCATTATTTCCATTTAATTCTTGAAATCCAAAAAATGCTATATCAGGTTTATTATCACTAATTGTTTTATCGATTTTTTTAAGTGTTGATGTACTATATAATGTATCATCTCCATCTAAATGCACAATATATTCTCCTTTTGCATTTTCTATTCCAATATTTCTAACTCCACCTAAACCTTTATTAATACTATTTTTTATTATATTTATTTTTCCATCATATTTTAATATTTTATCTAATGTTCCATCTGTTGATTTGTCATCTATAACAATTACTTCATAATTTTTGAAATCTTGGTCTAGTATACTGTTTATTGCTCTTTCAATATATTGTTCAACATTAAATGCACTTACAATCACAGAAAATCTATATTCTTTTTCCATATAAAACTTCACCATTTTTATGGTGACTCTCCTTTCTCTAATCATTCTTTTTATTATATCATCTTTTTCCATAATCGTCAATTATGAACTTTGAAACAGCCAAAATGACGAAAAAGAAGCTAAGAATATCTTAACTTCTAATTATTTTATATATTTTTTTCAATTAATGGTAATATTTGTTTCTTTCTTGAAACAACACCTGGCATAACAGCTATATTATCTTTAATTTCATATGTTTTTGAAATTGCATCTGTTCTGTCACCTAAAACTATAGCTTCTGAATTACTATTTACTATATCTGTTATAACAAATACAAATAAGCTCAATCCTTTTGCTAATATTTCTTTATTGATTTCTTGTTCGATTTTTGCTTTTCTTTTTAGAACATCTGGAATACTTACAGTATTTACTTGTGCAATAACATATTTAATATCTTCTTTTTCTATTTTTTTAGCATCTAATCTAATTAATTCGTCTTCTGTATATTTATCAAGATTTGTACCTGCTTTAAGCATTTCTAATCCATAATTTTCAACATCAACATCTGCTATTTTTGCAAGTTCAGCAAGAGCTTTTTTATCTTTTTCAGTTGTTGTTGGTGATTTTAATAATAATGTATCTGAAATTATACTGCTTAACATTAATCCAGCAATTTTTGCTTCTATTTCGATATTATTTGTTTTATATAATTCAAATAATATCGTAGCAGTGCATCCTACTGGTTGTGCATAATAGAATAATGGTTCTGATGTTTCAAAATTATTTATTCTATGATGATCTACAACCGCTTCTATTTTCGCTTTTTCTATTCCTTCTACTGATTGAGAAAATTCGTTATGATCTACTAGCATAACTCTTTGTCCTTCTTCTACACTTTCTATGTATTTTGGTGTTTCTATATCAAAATGTTTTAATGCATATTTTGTCTCTTCATTTAATTCTCCTAATCTGCAAGCGACTACTTCTTCTCCTCTTATTTTTGTTTGTAAATCTGCCATTACTAAACTTGAGCAAATTGTGTCTGTGTCAGGGCTTTTATGTCCAAATACTATTATTTTTTCCATTTTTATCTTCTCCTTTTTATTTTTTAATTCTTATTAAAATTTCTTCTAATTCTTCTTTATTAAAATTATATTTTTTGTTACAAAATTGACATTGAATTTCTGCTTTTCCATCTTCTTCTATTAATTCAGATAATTGTTCATTTCCAAGTGTCATTAATCCATCTGCAAATTTTTCTTTGCTACATTTACATTCATATTCAGGCTCTATTGATGTATCAATAATTTGTACATTTTCATCTCCTGTTACTTTTTGAGCAATTTCCTCTAAACTTAATTTATTATCTAACATCTTTGAGATTGCTCCCGCTTTAAATATTGATTGCTCTACTTTTGATATCTCTTCTTCTGTTGCATCTGGCATTGGTGTTATTATATACCCACCACTTGAACGAACTCCATCTTTATCTACTAAAACTCCAAGTGCAACTGCAGTTTGCTTTTGTTCTGATGTTTGAAAATAATTTGCAAAGTCCTCTGCTATTTCTCCTGATGTTAATGGACTTATTCCTATATATGGTTCTTTTAATCCAATATCTTTTATTACATTTATAAAACCTTGATTTCCTATTGCACCACCTACATCTAATTTTCCAAATTCATTTAATGGTAAATCTGCATGTGGATTTGTTATACATGCTTTTACATGTGAAGAATTATTTGATACTGCTACTATTTTGCCTATTGGTCCATTTCCTTTTATTTGAATTGTTAATTTATCTGTTTTGTTTTTCATTTCTGAACCAATTAATGCTGTTATTGTTAAAACTCTTCCTATTGCTGCTGTTGCAAGTGGACTTAAATCATGTAACTTTCTTGCTTCTTCTACTAAATTTGTTGTTGAACAACAAGCTACTGATATTTTTCCATTGTGTGCTAAAAATTTTATTATTTGGTCTTTCATTTTTGCTCCTTCCTAAACTTCTTCTTTTTCTTTAACTAACTCTGATGTACAATTAGGACATCTTGTTGCATGATATTTTATCTCTGTTAAACAATATGGACATATCTTTGTTTCTGGTTCTTTTACTTCTTCTTTCTTTTTTCCCTCAATATATTCTTTTACATTTCCATTCTTGTCCAATTTAATTGCCATTTCTTCACTAATATCTTTTATCTTGCTTAATTTAGTCATATATTTTATTGCAATGAAAATTGAAAATGCTATTATCAAAAAGTCAACTATTGTTGTAATAAAATTACCATATTTTATGGATGCATCCCCAACATTTAATACCATATCTGAAAAATCAACTTTTCCAATAAGTATTGATATTGCTGGCATTATTATATCATTTACTAATGAATTTACTATTTTTTGAAATGCACCACCTATTACAACACCTATTGCCATATCCATAACATTTCCTTTTAATGCAAATTCTTTAAATTCTTTTAATGTATTGCTTTTATTTTTCTTCTTATTTTTCATTTTCTACCCCTTTATTTATTATCAATTAATTTAGGTTTACTTTCTTTCTCTTTTATAAAATTTCTATATCCTATTGCAATTGCAGCAATTATCATTAATAAAAATGATAATGCTTTCCAAATTCCACTGTCAAATAAAATTATTGCAAACATTCCAAGTGAAGCACTTAATCCATATAAAATCAATACAGCTTGTTTTTGTGTGAATCCTTTTGCAACTAATTTATGGTGTAAATGTCCTTTGTCTGGTTTGAATACAGCTTTTATTGATTTTCCTTTTATAATTCTTCTAATAATTGCAAATATTACATCAAATATTGGTAATCCCAAAACAATTACAGGTAAAACTATTACTGCTGCTGTATATGTTTTTGCAACTCCTAATATTGAAACCACAGCCAACATAAATCCTAAAAAGTTTGAACCTGTATCTCCAATAAATGTTTTTGCAGGTGAAAAATTAAATGGTAAGAAACCTACTAATGCACCACTTAATGCAGTTACTAATACTGTTGCAATCATTGGCGAATTATTCATTAAAAATATTATTAATAATGATATACATGATATTAATGATATTCCTGATGATAATCCATCTAACCCATCAATCAAATTTATCGCATTTGTAACACCAACTATCCACATTATCGTAACAATTGTGGAAAACATATCATTTAATCCTACTCTATATAGAAAAGGTATATCTAAATGTTCAATTCTTATACCAAATGATACTACAATTACTGCTGCAATAACTTGTCCTAGTAATTGTTGCCACCATTTCAATGTTTTTGTATCGTCAAGAACTCCTGTAATTCCAATTGCTACTATTCCAAGCATTAAACCTAATAATTTTTTTCCATATTCTTGTTCAGAAAATAAATCTATACTTCCTTCTACACTCATTATTATTAGTAAATATATCATTGATACTAAAAAACCTAATATTACTGCTGGTCCACCAAATTTAGGCATTTTTTTAGTATGCATTCTTCTTTTGTCTTTTGGCACATCTACTGCACCAATTTTATTAGCTATTTTTATAGTATATGGTGTTGCCATAAAAGATACTATAAATGCTAATATAAATGCTATTGCTATATTTCCCCACATATCTACTTGGCCTCCATTATTTCATATTTTCGTTTTCTATCTCATCTATTATTTTTATCCTTTCTGTATGTCTTCCACCTTCAAATTCTGTCGCAAGCCACATTCTAACAATTCTTATTGCTTTACTTGTATCTATATAGTCTGCACCTAGTGCTAATACATTTGCATCATTATGCATTCTTGAGTATTTTGCTTCTTCTTCATCATTACATTTTGCACATCTTATTCCTTTAAATTTATTTCCAACAATGCTCATTCCTATTCCTGAACGACATATTAATATTCCTTTATCACATTCTTTATTTTGAATTTCTAATGCTACTGTTTTTGCTATTTCAGGATAATCTACACTTTCTTTATTAAATGTTCCACAGTCTATATATTCAATTTCTTTTTCTTCTAAATATTTTTTTATTTCTTCTTTTAATTTGTATCCTCCATGATCACTACCTATAGCTATCATTTATATCACTTTCCTTTCATATGTTCTGCAGTTCTATCCTGCCTATATTAATATAACATAATATCCCTACAAGTGCAATATTTTGATACTAAAAAAGTTACTGTGTAGAACAAAGCAACATAGTTGCCCTTTGTTCTTGCCCGATTTGAGTTTTCGACTATAAGGAGAAAATCTCAAAGGGTTAACAATTGTAGCTTTTATATAATAGGAAAGTAAAACTTTTCTATTATATAAAAAAATAGATTCTAATTTCTTAGAAACTATTTTTCTCTGGTTATATTTGTGTATCATTTATCGTATCAATCAATTTATTTGCTAAATTATAAGTAAAATTTAATGTATAAAAATATCTGTGTATTACATTTTTATCTAATACTCCATCTTTTAATTCCTCCATATTAAATGACATAGTTCCAGAATGAAATCTTAAATATATTTCATTATTTCTTATGGTTATATCATACTTCATATTTGTATTGTTTTCACATTTTACTAGTTCCTCCATAACATCTGCAGTCAATAGCTGCATTGCTATTATTGAATCAGAAGCTTTTACATCGAAATATTTTTCAAATTCACTTGAGTCCATACTTACTCTATCTTTGTAAAGTTTAAATAATTTATCTTGCATTACTTTTAGTTCTGAATTTATTGATTTATCTATTACAATTTTAGCAAATAATCCATTAAATACTCTTACATTTTCTATTTCTTTTTCTCCTTTAGAATTTGTACGCTCCACTTCTTTTGTAGTTTCTACTTCTGCCATTTGAATACCATATTTATTATTTATTTGCGCTTCAAAATATTCTTTTGATTTATATCTATTATAAAATTCATACCCATTATTTTTATAAATATATTCTGGCATAGGTTTATCTGGAAAATATTCTGAGTTATTGTAAAAATTATTGATAATGCTTTTTACTACTATATCTTTATATTTTTTATTAAAATTTAATTGTTTTGGCGTTATTTGCGAAATTATTGTTACAATAACAAAAATCATAATGTCTAAAATTGCTATTACTAGTAATAAAATCATTAAATTTGATATCATAGTTTTTCCAAAAAAAATTATTATAAATATGTCTAGTATTACACTTACTATTGTAGTAATTTTAAGCTGTTTTTTTCTATTTTTAGTTAATTCTTTCCACTCTTCATTTAATTCTTTAACTTCTTTTTCATTTTGTAATTTATTATAAATTTCCTCAATTGTTTTCATTTAATTAATCCTCAAATTTCATATTAATATTTTCTTTTTTATATTCTTCAATTTCAAATAATTGAGCATGTTTAAATCCAAATAATCCAGCCACTATATTAGAAGGAATTACATCTATTTTATTGTTATATTCTGTAACTTCTAAATTATATATTCTTCTTGCTGCCTGTAATTGACTTTCTAATTTAGTTAATGTTTTTTGTAAATTCAAATATTGTTCATCTGCTTTTAAATCTGGATAATTTTCTGATACTGCTATAAGTTGATTCATCTTATTGTTTAATTTTTCTGCACTTTTTATATTTTTTGTTTCTTTTATATAGTTAGACCTTAAATCTGCTATTTCTGTAAATATACTTTGTTCATATTTAGAATATGCTTTTACACATTCTACTAAATTGGGGATTAAATCAAATCTTTGATTTAGATATACATCTATACCAGATTCAGCTTGTTTCACTTTGTTTCTTGCTTTTACTAAACTATTATACTTACTTAATATAATGATTAGTAATATTGCTATTATAATTAATATTATCATTTTATGCTCCTATTTTTATAAATCTTCAATTGTTATTAAATTTATGTATCCCTCACTATCATAGTCTAAAGAAATTTCATAATTTTTTCTATCATCAATTTTTTTCTTTGTTTCTTTAATCACATCTGAGTCTTGTGTTTCTACACCATTATATTTTAATGTTATTTTTCTCTCATTTGTCTTATTACTTGTAATTATTTTATCTAAAGTACTTTTTACAAAAAATCCATTATTTGTTCCATTACTAAAGTAAAAATTGAAATTTCTTATGTCCTGCTCATTCTCCCTTTTATTTTCTTCTTCTTTAAATTGATTATACACATTGTTAATTTCATTATTCATTTCATTTGTGTCTTTATTTGTTTCAATATTTATTTCATTATCTGTTTGTTCCATATTATCAGCTGCTTTATTTATAATATTTAGTGCTGTATCAAAAATATTTTTAAACATATTTTCTGCATTACTTTGTGAACTTGTTGTTTTATTAAATATTGATAAAATGGTAGTTAATCTTACTATTATTGATATTATGATAACTACAAAAATAACAATTATTATTGTTTTGATGTTCTTTTCTTTTTTACTATTCTCTGTATTTATTATTGGTTCATCTTCTATTTGTGTAGTTTTATTTTTTGATATTTCTGAATTATTTATTAAATTATCTACACTGACATTAAATATTTTACCTAATTCTATCAGTTTGTCCATTTCTGGTGTTGTTTGCCCTAGTTCCCATTTGGATACAGTTTGTCTTGTAACATTTAACTTGTATCCAAGTTCTTCTTGTGATAATCCTTCTTTCCTTCTTAATTCAATTAATTTTTCATTAAATTTCATTTTACTTTCTCCTTTTATTTTATTTGCAATAAATTTGCATTCTATAATTATATTTTACAAAAACATCTTTAAGTTTTCAAGCAATTTTAGTAGGAATTTTGTCAACAAAAATTAACATAAATTGTTTTTGTAAAAATTTTCTTATTAGGACTTGTCAAATCAAAACTTGTATGATATAATGTTATGCGTTATAGTTTATTATTTACTAAGAGGAGGTGCATCACATATGCCAAATATAAAATCAGCTAAAAAAAGAGTTAAAATTATTGAGAAAAAAACATTAGAAAATAATATGATAAAAACTGGTTATAAATCAGCTGTTAAGAAATTTGAAGAAGCTATTGTTGCAGGTAATTTAGAAGAAGCTAAGGTTCTATTTTCTGAAGCTACTAAAAAAATTGATCAAGCTTGCACAAAAGGTGTAATTGTAAAAAACACTGCTTCTAGAAAAAAATCTAGCTTATCAAAAAAATTAAATGCCGCTATGGCATAAATAAAAAACGACATCGTCGTTTTTTTATTTTTCTTATTTGTTTTATTAAAGAAAACCTGCTAGACATTGTCTAACAGGTTTTTTGAATAAACTACTTTAAATTTTCTGTTGATTCTGAGTCTTCTGCTTTTTCTACACTTTCAGATTTTGTAACTTCTTCTGTTTTTTCTGTCTCTTCTGGCATTTTCTCTTCATTTACCTCTGAAAAGTCATTATCAAAATCTGTATCCTCAAAATCATCATTTTTTATTTACTACTTTGATTTAAATTAATTCCATATGTTTTATAAATCCAATCATAATAATTCCATGTTTCTAGTGTATCTGGTTTTCCGTAATCTACACCATAAGTTTCAACTGTAACTTTAGAAATTATAACATCATTAACTGGTGTACTTTTTTCTTTTGTTTCTGTTGACTCACTACTAGAACTGCTTGAATCCTCTCCAGATTCAGCTTCTTTAACTTCAACTTTTTCTATATTATGAACTATATCCATACCTTCAATTACTTTTCCAAATGCTGCATAATAAGTATCTAGTGATGAATTATCTGCTGTCATTATAAAGAATTGTGAACCTGCTGAGTTATAGCTTTCTGTTGTTAATGATTGTGAATAACTTTGAGTATAATCAGCTCTTGCCATTGATATAACTCCCTCTGTATGTTTTAAAGTATTTTTTTTATAACCATTTGCTAGAAATTCTCCTTTAATACAATAATCTCTATCTTCTTTATCAGTTATTCCTAAATTACTAAGTTTTGGAGAACCTGTTCCATCTCCATTTGAATCTCCACCTTGTATCATAAATCCTTTTACAACTCTATGAAATTTTAAACCATCATAAAATCCATTTTGTGCAAGTGTAACAAAATTTGATACTGTTTGTGGTGCCATTTCTGGGTATAGTTCAAGTTTAATTGTACCAAAATCTTGAACTTCCATTGTAACTATTGGGTTTTTAACTTTCATTGTTGTTTTTTTATAGTATCCATAAGATACTCCTCCTATTAATGCAATTATTAAAATTAATGCAATTATTGTAATAATATTTGATGCTTTTTTCATTTTTTTCTTCCTTTCTTTTTTATATTAATATATTATCAAATGCAAATTGTTCTTGCATTTTCTTTAATGTTTGTTTGATTGTTTTGGCTCTTACTTCTCCAATTCCATCTACTTTATCTAAATCACTTATTTCTGCAACCAAAATATGTTGAAATGATTTAAATGATTTTACTAAATTTTCAACTATTGAATTTGGCATTCTTGGTACTTTATTTAATATTCTATATCCTTTTGGATATACAGCAAGGTCTTCAAAATTTTCAAAACTTTCATATCCTAAAATCTTCGCTATTGCTTGTTCTTTTATTAAATCTTCATGCCCTAATCTTGAAAGCTGTTCTAATATTTTTTCTGCGTCAATATCATTTACCTGATAGTCTTTTATTAGCTGAAGTTCTTCTTTCTCAACCCCACCAATTAATTCTTCTAGTTGCATACTTACTAATCTGCCATCATCACCAAGTTCATATATTTTCTTCTTAATTTCATCAACAATCTTCATTACCATTTCTGCTCTTTGTATTACTGTTAATACATTATCAAGTGTTACTATGTCATTAAATTCATATTCATTCAAAATACTTAGTTTACTATCATATACTTTTCGGTATTTTTCAAGAGTTTGTATAGCTTGATTTGCTTTATTTAATACAGCTTCTGTATCCTCTAATATATATCTATTATTTTCTTTAAATACAGTTATTATGTTTCTTCTTTGGGAAATACTTATTACTAATTCACCTGTCTGCTTTGCTGTTCTTTCTGCTGTCCTATGTCTTGTGCCTGTTTCAACTGTTGGAATTTGATATGATGGAATTAATTGTGCATTTGCAAATAATATCTTTTTCATATCTCCACTTAGAACTATTGCTCCGTCCATTTTAGCCAATTCATATAATTTTGATGAAGTATAATCTTCATTTATAAAAAAGCCACCATCTACTATTTCTTCAATAACTTCTTGTTTATCAGTTATTAATAGTAATGCACCTGTTTTTGCTTTTAATATATTGTCTAGTCCTTCTCTTATAGGTGTTCCGGGAGCAATTTTTTTCAAAATTTCTGCTATTGGATCTTCTTTAATTGAAGTCATTATTAGTATCATTCCTTTCTGTTGCTATAAACTTATTTAGTGCCTAATCTCCTTAATGCTTCCCCTATATTCTTGACCCCTATTATATCTAATTTATATTCATCTTTCAAGCCTTTTTTATTATTTTCTGGAATTATACATGTTTTAAATCCCAATTTTTCTGCTTCTTTCAACCTTTTTTCTATTAAATTAATTCTTCTTACTTCTCCTGTTAAGCCAACTTCCCCCATTACAACTGTTGATTGTGGAATTGGTATATTTCTATATGCAGATGCTACTGTTGCAATAATCCCTAAATCGACCGCTGGTTCTGAAAGCTTCATTCCTCCTGCTATGTTTAAATAAACATCTTGATTTCCAAGAGATAGCCCTGCTCTTTTTTCAATAACAGCCATTAATACCGATAATCTATTATAATCAAATCCATTTGCAGTTCTTTTTGGTAATCCAAAAACAGTTTGAGATGTTAATGCTTGTATTTCGACAAGTATTGGTCTTGTTCCCTCAATGCTTGCTACAATACATGAGCCTGACGGATTGTCCTCTCTTTCAGTTATTAATATATCAGAAGGATTTGTAACTTCACACATACCTTCTTGTCTCATTTCAAACATTCCAATTTCATTTGTTGACCCAAATCTATTTTTTACAGCTCTTAAAATTCTATATGTATTATATCTTTCTCCTTCTAAATAAAGAACTGTATCTACCATATGTTCTAGCACTCTAGGGCCTGCAATATTTCCCTCTTTAGTTACATGACCAATAATAATTGTAGTTATTTGTTGAGCCTTACATATTCTCATAATTTGTGAAGTAATCTCTCTTACTTGGCTTACACTACCCGCAGCAGCTGATATTTCATCAGAATACATTGTTTGGATAGAATCAATAATTACAAGTTTCGGTTTCATCTCTGATATTGCATCTTTAACAACATCTATATCTGTTTCTCCCAAAAACATTAACTCATCATTTTTTACTTCTAATCTATCAGCTCTTAACTTTATCTGTTCGGCTGATTCTTCTCCAGAAACATATAATACCTTTCCATCTCCTTGTATTTTTTCGCATAATTGTAAAATTAATGTTGATTTTCCTATACCAGGCTCTCCTCCAAGAAGTATTAATGAACCTTTTACTAATCCCCCTCCTAAAACTCTATCTAATTCTAAATACCCTGTTGAAGTTCTATTTGCTTCTTGTCCAACATAACTACTTAGTGGCTTAGGTATATTATTTATCTTTTTTTCTATTTTATTTGTTTCTGTATATTTTTCAATTTTTTGTTCATAAAATGTATTCCAACTATTACAAGCTGGGCATTTTCCTAACCATTTTGGTGATTCATTTCCACATTCACTGCATACAAATACTGTTTTTGCTTTTGCCATGTATTTTCTCCTCTCATTTTATTAAAAAACAAATAAGATAAATTTTCAATTTTTCTTTAATTTATTCTCGCCCGATTTGAGTTTCTAAGCGAAGCAATGAAATCTCAAATAGTCAGAAATTGTAGACCAAGTATATTTTTCCTTTTGTTTTTTCTTAAGCTATAATATCATATTTTATTTATCTTTACAACTTTTTGGTATTTATTTCCTTTGATTTTCTTATCTTATCATGCTACTATATTTATATAGATAGTTTAATTTTTTATTATTTACTAGAACTTTTGTATTTATTTTGTTTTTAGATTGGAGGTTCTTATGAATAAAATGTTTTTAGAATTTAAAAATTTAAGTGAAGATACATATAAAATTATGAAATATGGTTTATTATTTTCAGGTCTCGTGTGCTTATCAGCAGTTGGAGTTTTACTAGCTTACATATTTTTAGGAATTATTTTTTTCTATCACTTAGGTTTGAGTTTATTACAATCTAGTTTTACATTTGCCGTTGAATTTATTATCTGTGGTATCGTGGTTGATTTTATAAAAAAGCGTGGTTTTTAACTGTTGTAAGAACAAATAAGAAAAATTGACAAAGGAGGCTACTGAAAGAACCTCTTTTTTGTTTGACTTTTTTTCATTTTTTATCTAAAATATATTTATAATTTACTAATTATTACATATATTAAGTTAGGTGGTGATATTATGGAGACATATGGCGATGGTAATGCTATTCATACTGTTGATACAAACCAAGTTCTTACTAATACATTTTTTAGAATGTTTTTAGGTTTACTCGCTAGTGCTTTGACTGCATTTTATGTTTATAAATCAGGATTATATATATCTGTTCTTACAAGTGGTAGTTATATGGCATTAGGTCTTGTAGAAATTGCTGTTGTTTTAATTTTTTCTTTATTGTTTAAAAAACTTTCACCAACAGCTGTTACTATTTTATTTTTTACCTATGCATTCATAAATGGTTTTACTTTATCAGTAATTTTTGTTGCATATGAAATGACCTCAATCGTTTATGCTTTTGCCGGAACTTCAGCTTTGTTTGGAGTACTATCTTTAATTGGTTATAAAACTGATAAAGACATCTCAAATTGGGGGACTATTTTATCTATAGCTCTTCTTGTTGGAATTATTTTAACTATTATTAACATCTTTGTTGGAAGCACTATGTTAGATATCGCTTTAGATTGGGCTATTTTACTTATCTTTTTTGGTTTAACTATTTATGATATGAATAAAATTAAACTTATGCAACAAGCTGGATTTTGCGAAGATGAAAAATTATATGTTTATGGTGCTATGGAATTATATCTAGATTTTATTAATATTTTTCTTCGTATTTTATCCTTGTTTGGAAAGCGAAGAAATTAATTGAACAAATATTTTGAAAATTTTTGAATTTTTTTCAAAAAAGCCTTGAATTTGTTTTTATTTTGTGCTATTATATATAAGCATTTGGCACATAAAACTTTTATCGAGGCGTAGCGCAGTTGGTAGCGCGCGTGGTTTGGGACCATGAGGTCGCAGGTTCGATCCCTGTCGCCTCGACCAGAAAAAGGAGCTTTTTGAAAGCTCCTTAAATTGTTTTTAGGCTATTTTAAGCCTTTTTTCTTTTCTCAAACTTTTTCAAAATTCCTTTATATTTCTGTTACTGCATTCATTATTGCATTCAGGTTTCACTATTTGAATGTAAAAACTGCATTCAGATTATTTTCTAAACATATTTTTTAAAAATGAAAACAATTTCTCATACCATTTTTCAATTTTTACTTCTACCAAAGAAACTTGTTCTTTTTGCTCTGCTTTTTTATTTTTAAATAAATCATCTGTATTATATTTCTTCCTTTTTTTCTGTTCAGCAATTATCTCATCATTCTTTAATAGTGTTAATAATTCTCTTTTTGATTCTTCTTCCAGCAAATATTCCATATTTATATATGTTAAAATTGAAATAGTGTCTATACTTAAATTCTGTTCAGCTAGTGTTTTGTCATCATCATATTTAAAAACATAATTTTTATCTTTGTTTTCAGTAATGTAATCCCATACTTCTTGTGGAATTTTATTTATATATTTATTGTCTAACTTTTTCAATATATAGTCTACTTCTACCAATCTTTTATTTATTTCTTCCATATATAACGATTATCTCCTCTTATCATCTTTATTTCTATTAAGTAACTTAAATATATTGTGCAATTTATTTACTTTTTCTGCTACTATGCCAGGATTTTCATTTATTGCATTTTTACTTGTTTCGGCAATCACTGTAGGAGTTATCTGAT
The DNA here is from genome assembly GCA_934167755.1 of uncultured Clostridia bacterium. Taxonomy (GTDB): domain Bacteria; phylum Bacillota; class Clostridia; order TANB77; family CAG-508; genus CAG-269. The sequence continues at coordinate 4,275 of CAKPLT010000009.1, read as the reverse complement.
GATTTTGATTACTTATTTGTTGATACTTATCTGAAAGTCCATATTCTCTTTCAACATCACTTTTGACTTTTTCAAATTCTTCATATATTTTATCAGCATATTCCTGTGTAAATACACCTTCTTGAACTTTTATCATGGTTCTAAGTTTTGCAAATTTACTTAATTGTTGTATAACAAACTGTATATCCTTATTGTCTACTGGTCTTTTATAAGCATAATCGTCTACTATTTTGTCCATTGGCTGACAAAGTTTAAAATAAGCTCCAGGTTGTCCAGCTATTTTATTATATTCCTCTGCAATATATAACGGATCACACATACTTCCATAAATAAAATCATTTATATGCACTTCTGCATTTGTATCAGTTCGCATGGTTGAAAAAATGCTTCCACCTGTGTTCAATATATGTTGATATTGTGGATTAGGATAATTAGAAAACACTGCAATCGCTAACCTTGCAAGTGGCATACTTGCAAAATATCCTGATATTATTCTTTCTTTATTCCATTCTTTGTTTGGTTTTTTTAAGACTGTATCAACAGTTATTCCTTGATTTTTCATATCTGGACTTGATGCAACCCTGGATGCTACCGCAAATAAATCTGTCATTACCTCACAAAATCCCCCTCCATATATTACATTTTCTATTTCATTAGGTTGCAATTTCTTGTAAATACTTCCACTTATTCCTAGATACTCGGAATTTCCAATCCTTGTAGTATAAAAATAAGGAATATTATAATTACCAATTCCCGCTATTTGTCTATTTGAAAATACATCCTGTGCAGCAACTGAAAAAGCATGACTAGTTTCATGGCTAAAGTAATGTTGGGTTTGAGCTTTAGAGCAACTACTTCTATCAAAACCTATTAATTTTATATATATTCTACTATTAGGATTATTCTCATAACCAGTCTTTCCAGGTGTAACAGAGTTTACATCGCTATCTGAATATTCACCTGGATATGTATTAACCTCTTTTAATCTATTATTAAAAGCTGTTATTATACTTTTATTTCCTTCTCCAAATAATTTTAATATTTCTACATAACTCTTTTCAAACTGTAACTGGTCTTCTTTACAATAAAATCCCATGTATTTAACTCCTTTTCCTTTTATTCTTTTGTTCCCTTTCAAAAAATATCAATTTACTTATTTCTTGCAGAATTATATTTAATATTTCCATAAAAATTTTATCATATCATTTATGTAATATCAAGCATTTAAATTTAATAACAAACCACGGGTAAAACCCGTGGTGTACCCGTGAAGTTAATAAAAAATAATGCAGTTGATTAATCTGCATTATTTTTTATTAACTCTTCTTCACAACCATCTTCGTATACCCAATGAATTAATTTAAAATCTCCTCCAACTCTAGTATATTCATTTCCACCATCAATTGAGCATGCACCACATTTACAATATTTAAAATCGTGTACACTTAAAGATTCAATTATATCATTACACTTTAAACATTTTATTTTCATTTTTTTATTCTCCTACATTTCAAATAATTTGTCATTTCTAAAATAAGACTTTAACCCAATCGCCTCCAAAGGTCAGTAGCAATGGAGTGTTTTAGTTTAATTTTACATACATTTTTCACAAGTCTTTAATCCTGCTTTTATCAAATCTTTTTTAGTAGATGTTGTTTCATTTATATATTTAGACTCTACATTTTCAAAGTGATTACATTCATTATCCTTTAAATGAAACTCACCTGTTTTTCTATTTATAATATAATTTTTAGTTGGATTATCTAATTTCTTTGCTTTATTTGGTTTCGTATTTTTTCTTACTTTACTCTTTATTTTTTCAATTACACCAAATCTATTATCTTTAAATATTGTTCCATCTTTATAATTAAATTTTACATTTCTTTGTATATTATAGCAAAATTCACAAACGCTAAAATTATCACTTAAAGATTGAGCCTCTATTAAAACCCCTGTTGGAATTTGGTCAATACCTCTATATTTAATAGTTACCTTATATAGCACTTTCACATCATTTTCCATAATATATTTATAAATTGTTTTTTCTATTTTAGCCATTATGCTTGTATTTAAAGTATTAGTACCAATAAAAATATTCTTCTTATCAGCTAATTTTGCTGATAAACTATATGCAATTATATGACATCTTGCAAATATTTTTTTATTTTCTAAACTTTTAGTCCATCCATATGGATCTGGATAGGTTAAATCCTTTTTTATAACTAAAGGTATAGTATATTTACTTAAAATAGCAATTGCACCATTACTTCTTCCAAGTTCATCTAGTTCAAAATATATAGGCTCTCCTTCAATTAAATTGAAATCACTTTTTTCAAATATTGGTTTACCATTATTTAAAGGAATACTTTTTTCTTTAATATTTTTGGCACCTTTCTCTCTACTAATTCACTTACTTTATTTTTATAGTTTTCTTCCATATTTACCTACTTTCCATTTTTCGATTTCCAATCTAACATATCGATTTCACATTCTACATTAATTTTAATGTTATCTTTTAAGTCCTCTGATTCAAAAATACTATCTTCATCCCAAATACGCCAAAGAGTTCCATTTTTAGATTCCATACCTTTCGCATCATCTTTTGATAAATATTCTCTTGTTCTTTCCCCATCAAGATAAAGATCAAAATAATAACTTTCTTCTTTTTTATCATAATCAAAATATAGAAAATCATATTCATAAGATAATTCTTCCATATATTTGTTAACAATATCATCTAACTGCTCTTTATATTTAGTTGCTAAAGTAATCTCATTTAAAATTTCCATATTAAGTGTTGTTGTAAACTCCTCTTTTGTCAATGAATTTTGAAGTTCTTTTATAAATTCTTCTATTTCATCTTTTGTTTCGTTGTTTTGGTTAATTTCATTATCAATACCTAAATCTATCAATAATCATCACCTCGCTTTCTGTTTTTTCTTTGTACATTTGATTTATAAGAGAGAATTAAATAAGTTGTTCATATCTGAATTCCTCGTTTTGAATAAAAAATAATAATAAATAAAAACTGTATATATTATACAGAGTTATAAGTAAATTTGCAATGATTTTTATAAATTATTTGACATTTTTTTACAACTGCATTCAAACTACATTACAAAATGTCCAAAGCACTACAAAATAAACAATTTAAAGAAATAAACCAAGGTCGCCTCGACCATATTTATAAAAATATAATAATAAGGAAGTCCAACCTTAAATAGGGACATTAAACAAGGATATATTGGATAAACTTCCAAATACATCCTTGTTTTTTATTATATTTTATAATAAATTATAATAAAAAGGATGAAATAAAATGAACATTTTAGAATTTATTTTAAATACTAAAGATTATTTAGAAGATTTAATTACAAGAAGTACTTATCATTCAAATGCTATTGAAGGAAGTACACTTACTTATGCTGAAACTTATGCTATTCTTTATAACGACAATAGCTTTAAAATAGAAGGAAAAGAACCTAGAGAAATATAAGAAGCTATTAATCATAAAAAGGCATTAGAATTAGTTTTTTATAATTTACAAAATAATGAAGAATTTGATGATGTATTATATATATAATTATAATCATGATGAGCAAGATATATTTACTAAAATTGCTAGATATCATATTGAATTTGAAAAAATACATCCTTTTGAAAATAGAAATGGTAGAACTTGTAGATTACTTGTAAATTATGAATTCTTAAAAAATAATTTGCCACCTGTTGTTATAGCAAAAGATGATAGAATAAAGTATTTTGAATTTTTAAGAAATAATGATAGTAATGGATTAGCTGAATGGTTGAAAGAATTATCTACTAGAGAAGAAGAAAGAATGAAGAGGTTTGAATATAAAAAATAGAAGTCAAGATAAAGCTTTTTTATCTTGACTTTCTTCAATTATTTCTTCTCCCAAAAATATCTTATACCTTTTAAAGATAAAGTTGATAAAGCAAAACCAATTACTGGTACTAATGAACTTAAAAATATATTATCTGTATTTTTTATAATATAAGAATATATGATTACTACTATATAAGTTAGAATCATAATACATATTTTCCTTGTTCCACTTGTTTCCCATGCCTTATCTATTTCAACTTTTTTATTTCTTAATTCTATTTGCTCAATTTCTTTTTCTAAATCCATATTTATACCTCGTTATTTAATGATATTTTTAATTTTTCAATTTTATTTTGTTTTTCACTTGTAATTCTTTCATAGTAGCTTATTAATTTATCTAATCTATCATTCGAAAGATTAACAATTAA
>CAKPLT010000008.1 GCA_934167755.1 uncultured Clostridia bacterium | reverse complement strand
GTGTTTATTTTATTAAAAATAATAAAAAATGTTGAAGTGGTTTTTTATATCACCCCAACATTTATTATAGAACCAAATTTATTAGTGTTCTTTGTTCATATCTATATTATGAATTAGATGTTGTAACTAAAGCATCTGAAGAATTTTCTTCTGTTGTTTCTTCAACAACAGTTTCATCGCTTTCATTTGATGAGTTCTCACTATCAGTGTATACAGGTTCATCAGAATTAGAATCTTCATCACTATAATCAGAGTATACAAATGTATTAATACGAGAATCTAATTCATCAATTTTTTTGTTTAATTTAGTATAAACAAAAGAAAATGCAATAGCAGCAGCAACCACTATTACTACAATTGTCACAATGAAAACTGTTAAACTTGTATATGTTGCTTTGCTATTAGAATTTGATGAACTTGATTGATACTGTACTGATGTATCGACTCTTCTATCTCCAGTTTCTGATCTTCTATCGCCCATTCTTCTATCTTCTCCCATTAATATTCTCCTTTCTTATATATATATCAATTTAATTTTAACACAAATTTTTTGATTGTATGTTACAATTAAATTACTTTTTTATTACAATTTTATTACAAAATATTACAAAACTCTAATAAAATCAACAAAAAGCAAAAAAAAGTTGCAAAAAATGCTTGTAGAAAAAAAAAGATTATGCTAGAATATAAAATGTAATACAATATAACAAAAGAAAGGAGTTTATTAAGTAATTATATTACTTGATAAGATTAAAGATGGACGGATTAGAAGAAATAAAAAAAATTATAAAAAATTTTGTTTTAGAATCAAAAGAAACAAAGAAACAAATCACAGAAATTGAAAACAACAGAGTAGAATTAGCATTAAAAAGAAATGAAAAAATGTATAAAAGTACAACTAAAAACATTACTGAAATTAATGAACTTGGACAACAAATCTTTGAACTAGGCAATGAAAGTCAGAAATTACAAAATAAACTCGATTTTAAATTTAATGAAATAAGGAAAATAGTTGATTTAACAACAGATAATTTAATAACAGAAGGAATAAGAAAAATTCGTAAAATTGAAGAGGAAAGGCAAGAAATAGAAGAAAGAACTGTTTCACAAAGAGAAAGAAAAATTAAATATGAAATTCAAAGAAATGAATTTTATGAAAGATTTGGAAGAATGCCTGAATTATCAGAAAATGCTCGAAAAGAAGATGAAATTCAAAATAAACAAATTGAAGCTTATGAAATTAAAATGCGAGAAACAGAAGAACATATTCAGAATATGGAAACTGAGCTTGTTGAATTAGCTACAATGAAAAGAAATTTTAAAAATGGAAATTGGACAAGCATTGTAGAAAATCCTAAAATAGAAGAATGTAAAGAGAAAGAAGAAACAATTGTATTACCTCTTATAGAAGAATTTCAAGTAGAAGAAACTAAACCTATTGAAAATGTAGGAGTAGAAGCTTTTACACCTGTCGAAAAAACAGAAATAGGTGAAATAGAAATAGAAACAATTCAAAAAATAAATGAAAACATTGAAGATAAAGAAATAAAACAAGATATAGAACAAGTGGATGAAATAGAGCTACTTGCCAGAACAATAGTAGAAGAAATAATTGCAGAGCAAACAAAAGAATTAAATATAAATAAGACAGAAGAAAACGATAAAGAACAAGAAATAATCACATTTGAAGACATAATAAATCAAGAAAAAACAACAAAAAAGATAGAAAAAGAAATTATAAAATTATCACATATTATTGCAAAAGTGGAAGACGGAGAAATAATATATAAAGCTCAAGCGAGCAATGGAGAAGAAATAAATGTATATCCAACTCTAGAGGTCAAAAATATTTTACTAAATGATAAAGAATATAGAGAAGAGATAAAAGAGATTTTAATAAATTATGCAATGAGCGAACATAAAATGTTGGACAACAATGTAATAAAGAAAATAGACCCAACGGTATGTGAAGTACTGGAAAGATTTGCTAAAAAGTATAATTACAATGAAAGACAACTTATATATAATTATGCAATGTCATTTTCTAAAAATAGAGAAAATGAATTAGATAACATTGCACCAATAACATACAATCTAGCATATTTAAAACACACAAATTTAAGCAAAAAAGAAAGAACAATTATTTCAAAAATATGTAAGAAGGCTATTGAAAATCAAAATGTAGATGTGATTGGTGGAATTACAGGACTTAAAAAGATGAAATATATAATTAAAAAAATATTTAATATTAATTCTGTTAAATCATTAACAGAAGGAAAATATGAATAAAAATACAATAAAAATATTGACATAACAATTAAAAAATGATAAAATATAAACCGCAGTGAAACTGGAAAAAATACTAGTTTTACAGCGGTTTATTTTAAAATAAGAAAAGAGGTGAAATTTAAGTGCCAACAATTAATCAATTAGTAAGAAAAGGAAGACAAACTTCAAAGGCAAAATCTACAGCACCAGCTCTACAACATGGATGGAATTCAAAAAACAAAACATTAACAAACAATAGAGCACCACAAAAAAGAGGTGTATGTACAGTTGTAAAAACAGTAACACCTAAAAAACCAAACTCAGCATTAAGAAAAGTTGCCAGAGTTAGACTTTCAAATGGTTATGAAGTTACATCTTATATCCCAGGAATAGGACATAACCTACAAGAACACAGTGTAGTTCTAATTAGAGGAGGAAGAGTAAAAGACCTTCCAGGTGTTAGATACCATATTATAAGAGGAACATTAGATACAGCAGGTGTAAAAGACAGAATGCAAGCTCGTTCTAAGTATGGAGCTAAAAGACCTAAAAAATAAAAGAAATCAACTAAATCAGGCATCTTGCACATTTTCGACATCTATTGCAAACTTCGGCATACAAATGTATAGCCCCATCTTGCAATAAATATCAAAAATGCACAATATACCTAATTTATTTAATTTTTATTAATTAGTGCACACAATTTACTAAATTAAGGTACTTAAATTTAGAATAGATTATGTAGCACTATGCGGGAGAGTATAAACTTTCCAGAGTAACTTAGATATCTTATAGATATCAAAAAAGAAAAGGAGTGAAGAATAGTGCCAAGAAGAGGATATATAGCAAAAAGAGATGTATTACCAGATCCAATATATAATAGCAAAGTTGTTACAAAATTAATAAACAACATAATGCTAGATGGTAAAAAATCAGTTGCTCAAGGTATAGTATATGATGCTTTTGATATAATAAAAGAAAAAGAAGGAAAAAATCCTTTAGAAGTATTTGAAGCAGCATTAGAAAATGTTATGCCTGTTCTTGAAGTTAAAGCAAGAAGAGTAGGTGGAGCAACATATCAAGTACCATTAGAAATTAGACCTGAAAGAAGACAAACTTTAGGGCTAAGATGGTTAGTTTCATATGCTAGAAATAGACATGAAAAAACTATGGCTGAAAAATTAGCAGCTGAAATTATGGATGCTGTTAATGGAAATGGTGGAGCATTCAAGAAGAAAGAAGACACACATAGAATGGCTGAGGCTAATAAGGCTTTTGCTCATTACAAATGGTAGAATTTCGATTAAAAGCAGCATCTGTTCAATTTCAGTATCTATCACAAAACTTGATACTTTTGTACGACTTCGGCTTGTGATAACTACTAAAATTGAACATCTTACTACTTTTAATCAAAATTTAGAGATTTAGATATAAAGAATACATTAATTTTAGAAAGTATTAAAATTAAATGTATATCTTGTCCAAAAAGGAGGATAAAATATGGCAGGAAGAGCATACCCATTAGAAAGAACAAGAAATATAGGAATAATGGCACATATAGATGCAGGAAAAACAACAACAACAGAGAGAATATTATTCTATACAGGTAAAACACATAAAATCGGAGAAGTTCACGAAGGTGCAGCAACAATGGACTGGATGGAACAAGAACAAGAAAGAGGTATTACAATTACATCTGCTGCAACAACATGCTTTTGGAAAAATAATAGAATTAACATTATTGATACACCGGGACATGTTGATTTTACAGTAGAAGTACAAAGATCTTTAAGAGTTCTAGATGGTGCAGTTACAGTATTAGCTGCAAAAGGTGGTGTTCAACCACAAACAGAAACAGTTTGGAGACAAGCTGACAAATACCAAGTTCCAAGAATGGTATATGTAAATAAAATGGACATAGTTGGAGCTAACTTTATGTTATGTGTTGACCAATTAAAAAATAGATTACGTGCAAATCCAGTACCAGTTCAATTACCAATTGGAGCAGAAGACAACTTCAAAGGAATAGTTGATTTGATTAAAATGAGAGCATTCATTCATAAAGATGATTTAGGAAAAGAAATTGAAGAAACAGATATTCCAGAAGATATGTTAGAAGAAGCTAAAAAATGGAGAACAACAATGATCGAAGCTGCATGTGAACAAGATGAAGAATTAATGATGAAATATTTAGAAGGCGAAGAACCATCTGAAGAAGAAATCAAAAAAGCATTAAGAAAAGGAACAATTGCTAATCAAGTAGTTCCTGTAACATGTGGATCTTCATATAAAAATAAGGGTGTACAAGAATTATTAAATGCAATAATTGATTATATGCCATCACCACTTGATATACCTCATATCAAAGGTGAAACATTAGATGGTGAACCAACAGAAGCTAAGACTTCTGATTCAGAACCATTTGCTGCTTTAGCATTTAAAATTGCAACTGATCCATTTGTAGGAAAATTATGTTTCTTTAGAGTATACTCAGGTGTATTAGAAACAGGATCAACAGTTTTAAATTCAAGTAAAGATAAAAAAGAAAGAGTAGGAAGAATTCTACAAATGCACTCAAATCACAGAGAAGATATTGAAAAAGTATATGCTGGTGATATTGCAGCAGCAGTAGGACTAAAAGATGTTACAACAGGAAACACTTTATGTGATCCAGAACATCCAATAATTCTAGAATCAATGGAATTTCCTGAGCCAGTTATTGATATTGCTATCGAGCCAAAAGATAAAGCTGCTCAAGAAAAAATGGGAATTGCGTTAGCAAAATTAGCAGAAGAAGATCCAACATTTAAAGCTTATACAAATCAAGAAACAGGTCAAACAATAATCGCAGGTATGGGTGAGTTACACTTAGACATAATTGTTGATAGATTAAAGAGAGAATTCAAAGTAGAATGTAATGTAGGTAAACCACAAGTTGCTTACAAAGAAACAATTAGAAATAAAGTAAAAGTTCAAGGTAAATTTATTCGTCAATCTGGTGGTAAAGGACAATATGGTGATGTTTGGTTTGAAATGGAACCACTAGAACCAGGAAAGGGAATTGAATTCGAAAGCAAAATCGTTGGAGGAGCAGTTCCAAAAGAATATATTAAACCAATTGAACAAGGAATGAGAGAAGCTGCTGAAAGCGGTATTTTAGCTGGATATCCAGTAATTGACTTCAAAGTATCATTAGTTGATGGTTCTTACCATGAAGTTGATTCATCAGAAATGGCATTCAAGATTGCTGCATCTATGGCATTCAAAGAAGGATGTAAACAAGCAAAATCAGTTATCTTAGAGCCAATTATGAAAGTTGAAATAACAGTTCCAGAAGAATATATGGGAGATGTTATAGGAGATGTAAACTCTAGACGTGGTAGAATGGAAGGTATGGAAGCAAATGATGGAATGCAAGAAATTAGAGCATTTATTCCATTATCAGAAATGTTTGGATATGCAACAGACTTACGTTCAAAAACACAAGGTAGAGGAACATATTCTATGGAACCATCTCATTATGAAGAAGTTCCAAAATCAGTTCTAGAAACAATAGTTGCTTCAAGAGCTAAAAAAGAAGACTAATTTTATAAAAACACTTGCATTTTTAACCAAAGTGTTATAAAATGCAAGTGCATAAAAAAGTTATTAATATTAAAAATAAAAATAAGGTGAATAAATCACCAAAAACAAGGAGGAATAAAAAATGGCAAAAGCAAAATTTGAAAGAACAAAGCCACACGTTAACATTGGTACAATCGGACATGTTGACCATGGAAAAACAACAACAACTGCTGCTATCACAAAATATTTATCATTATTAGGAAAAGCTAAATTTGAAGCTTATGATGAAATTGATGGTGCACCAGAAGAAAAAGCAAGAGGAATCACAATCAATACAGCACATGTAGAATATGAAACAGACAACAGACACTATGCACATGTTGACTGCCCAGGACATGCTGACTATGTAAAAAATATGATTACAGGTGCAGCTCAAATGGATGGTGCAATATTAGTTGTATCAGCAGCTGATGGACCAATGCCACAAACAAGAGAACACATCTTATTAGCTAGACAAGTAGGTGTAAAATACATCGTTGTTTACTTAAATAAATGTGATATGGTAGATGATCCAGAATTATTAGAATTAGTTGAAATGGAAGTTAGAGACCTATTATCAGAATATGGTTTCCCAGGAGACGAAATTCCAATTATAAAAGGTTCTTCATTAAAAGTATTAGAAAGTACATCAACAGATCCTAATGATGCAGTATATGCACCAATCAAAGAATTAATGGAAGCTGTTGATAGCTATATACCAACACCAGAAAGACCAATTGATCAACCATTCTTAATGCCAGTTGAAGATGTATTCACAATTACAGGACGTGGAACAGTTGCAACAGGTAGAGTAGAAAGAGGAATTGTTAAAGTTTCTGACGAAGTAGAAATTATCGGTCTATCAACAGAAAGAAGAAAAACTGTTGTTACAGGTGTAGAAATGTTCAGAAAATTATTAGATCAAGCTGAAGCAGGAGATAATATCGGAACATTATTAAGAGGAATTGATAGAAAAGACATCGAAAGAGGTCAAGTACTATGTAAACCAGGAACAATTCATCCACATACAAAATTCACATCAGAAGTATATGTTTTAACTAAAGACGAAGGTGGAAGACATACTCCATTCTTCAACGGATACAGACCACAATTCTATTTCAGAACAACAGATGTAACTGGTGTTATTGAATTACCTGCTGGAACAGAAATGGTTATGCCTGGTGATAATGTATCAATGACAATTGAATTAATCACACCTATCGCTATCGAAAAAGGATTAAGATTTGCTATTCGTGAAGGTGGTAGAACAGTTGGTTCAGGTGTTGTTGCTGATATAATTGAATAATAACTAAATTATTATATATAAAAGAAGTCGAGAAATTGGCTTCTTTTTTTACATTTATAATTGCAATACTGACGACAAATATTACAGAAATATTACAAATATTTATCAAAAATATTACATTAACATAATATTTGACAAATATTTCTATTAATGATATAATAGTTGTAGTTTTTATAAGAAAAATGAAAGGAGATAATTATGGAAATAAAAGAACAAATAGCCGAAGAACTAAAAAAATATATTGATAAATTTGACAAATATGACAAAGAATTACCTAAATTAGTTGATAAAAAAGAAAAAAACTATCAAGAAAGAAAAAAAGAATTTGACGAGAAGTGGGATGAAGATATTTTCCCAACAGATATTCCAATTAGAGATAAAGAAAAAAAACAATTAGAAACAATGCATAGTAATCTACAAAGATTGAAAAAAAATTTAAATGATGAAATAAAAGAAAATGAGAGTCAATTGAAAACATCTATTATAGAATGGAAAGATTTAATTAATACAAGAAGAAATGAATTAGTTGGATATGTTAATAATAAGAACCAATATTTAGTTGAAAAAAATAAATTAGAAGAAGAATTGAAAAAACAAGTGGATGGAATAAAAATATGGGAAAAGAATGGCATTAATCCTAATGATGCAATTTATCTTAAACGAAAAAATGAAATAATTCCTAATTTAGAAAATCAAATTAAAGTGATAAATTCAAAGTTAGATGAGAAAAAGATAAGAGAAGAATATAAAAAATTAGGTGATTTAAAAAATAAAATTACGGCTGTCGAAATACATGATAGAAAACATATATTACCAGAGTTAGCTGAAATTTTTGAAATTTCTAAAGACAATTTAACAAAGCCAGATCCTGTAAAACCAAATCCAGTAAAGTCAGATCCTGTAAAACCAAATCCAGTAAAGCCAGATCCAGTAAAACCAAATCCAGTAAAGCCAGATCCAGTAAAGCCAGATCCAGTAAAACCAAATCCAGTAAAACCAGATCCAGTAAAACCAGATCCTGTAAAACCAAATCCAGTAAAACCAGATCCATTAAAGCCAGATCCAGTAAAACCAAAATCAACAATACAAATGGTAAATTTAGAACCATTTGCACAAATAATTATAGGTAGAAAAATAAAAGTAAGATTTACTAAAGATGGAAAAAAATTTCCAGTAGCAAAATCAAAAGAATTTTTTAGATATATGAAGTCTTTTCCTAAAAATGAATTAAATTCACAATTGATTAAAAAGCTTAATATTATAGATAGTGCAGAAGCAATTAAATTAAATATTCGGTAGTATAAATCCAATGATTGTGTTTAGTATGATGAAAGCATTAGATAAAGACTTAATAACAAAAGAAGATGTAAAAAGTGCAATAGAAGCAATAAATGCTAAAAATAAGAGTGAATTGGATGAAATATTACCTATAAAGTGGAATAAAAAAGATTTTTCAAAAAGAGCGTTTTTACCATGGAATAAAAGAGAAAGAGATAAAATTGATAAAATTTCTAATGTAAATTCGGATATGATGGAAATTTTAGGTAAATATGAGCCAAATCCATTTAAAAGATTAGCAATGCAAACAAAAAATCTGTTATCTTCTGGAAAAGAAAAACAAAAACAGATAACAGATGGAAGTGAAAGAAAAATAAACAAAGAAAAAGAAGACTTTTTTGCAAGAGTACATAATATAAAACCAAAAGAAGAAAATAAAGAAACAACAAAATTAGAGCCTAGTCAACATATACAAAAAAATATAAAAGAAAAAGATACTGATCCAAGAGATGATTTATAGAGAAACACATAAAGTGTTCCTCTATTTTTTATATAATCGTTAGTTACTTAATATTTCATAGTTTTGTTTAGAAACTCAAATTAAGCGAAAACAAATAAAAATTTTTTCAAAATCTCTTATTTGTTACTAAAACTATTGCAATTTTAATAAAACAATAATAAAATATAAACATCACGAATAATCATCAATATAAAGAAAAAATTATATGATAACATAAATGAAGGGAATGAAATTAAATGAATATATTACTAGACGCAATGGGTGGAGATAATGCGCCAGATGCAAATATAAAAGGAGCTATAAAAGCAATAAATCAAATAAAAGCAGATGTAACACTAATAGGAAAAGAAGAAATAATTAGAAATAAAATAAAAGAATTTACAGGAAAAAAAGCAGAAGAAGTATCAACAAGACTAAAAATAAAGAATGCAACAGAAACAATAGAAATGGAAGACCAACCAACAGTTGCTATAAAGCATAAAAAAGATTCATCAATGGTAATTGGATTTAAAATGCTAAAAGAAGGAGAAGGAGATGTGTTTATTTCTGCTGGAAATTCAGGTGCTTTATTGGCAGGAGCTACATTACTAGTTGGTAGAATAAAAGGAATAGATAGACCGGCATTAGCTGGAATACTACCTGCATATAAAAGCCAACTATTGTTAATAGATTCTGGTTCAAATACAAACTGCAAGCCAATTAATTTATTACAATTTGCTCAAATGTCAACAATCTATTTAAGAAATACATTTGGAATTGAACATCCGGCAGTAGGTTTATTGAATATAGGAACAGAAGAAACAAAGGGAAATGAATTAGTAAAAGAAAGTTATAAATTATTAAAAGAAAAATCAGAAGAATTAAATATAAATTTTGTAGGAAATGTTGAAGGAAGGGATGCATTTTCAGGAGAAATTGATGCAATAGTAACAGATGGTTTTACTGGAAATGTATTTTTAAAAACAACAGAAGGTCTTGGAAAATTTGTAAAAAGAACATTATCAGAAAGTTTAACTCAAAATTTAATTTCTAAAATATGTACAGTGCCATGTTTACCAGCGATAAATAGATTTAAAAAAACAATGGATTACAAGTCATATGGGGGAGCATTATTCTTAGGAGTAAAAAAACCAGTTGTAAAAGCACATGGAAGTAGTGATGAAAAACTTTTTGAATTTACAATAAAACAAGCTGAAAAATTCGTAGAAAATAAAGCAGTTGATAAAATAATAGAAGAGTTTGAAAAGCAAAATGCTAGAAAATAGATAAGTTTAGCAGTAAAATTAGAATGGGTAGTATAAAAACAAAAAAATATTTTAAATATGCTTGACAAAAATAGTAACATATAATATAAATGTTACAGATGATTTGATTATTAAATGACACATATCATTTAACACTTGAGAGGAGGTGAACTTGTTATGAGTTCAGAAGAAGTTTTTGAAAAGGTAAAAGGAATAATAGTAGAACAACTAGGAGTTGCTGAAACAGCAGTTACATTAGAAGCATCATTTATAGATGATTTAGGAGCTGATTCCTTAGATATAGTAGAATTAGTAATGGCATTAGAAGAAGAATTTGATATAGAAATTCCAGATGCAGATGCAGAAAAGGTTGTTACAGTAGGAGATGTAGTTGACTACATAAAAGAAAATGTATAAAATAAAAGGAGAACGAAAAAATTCGTTCTTTTATTTTTTGAAAAAACTTGAAAAAAACATAAAATAGTATATAATAGTACTATAGAAAATCGGAGGAATGTATGAAAAGTTTAGAAGAAAATATTGGCTACACATTTAAAGATAAAAAACTATTAAAAAAAGCATTAACACATACTTCATATGCATATGAACACAATGTAGAAAGCAATGAAAAATTAGAATTTTTAGGAGATAGTATATTAGAATTCATATCAAGTGATTATTTGTACAAAAATTATCAAAACTTAAAAGAAGGAGAAATGACTAAAGTTAGAGCAACAGTAGTATGTGAAACAAGTTTACACAAAGTAGCTCTGATGCATAATTTTAGTGATTTCTTATATCTTGGAAAATCGGAAAGAAACATAAACAAAGAAGTAAGACCTGCTATTTTAGCAGACAGTGTTGAAGCTGTAATAGCTGCAATATATTTAGATGGAGGCTTAGAAGAGGTTAAAAGATTTATTATTGAAAATTTAAAAGATGCAATTAAAGTAGCAAGCCAACATGTAGGGCAAAAAGATTATAAAACAGTTTTACAAGAAAAATTACAGAAACATGGAGAAGTTGAAATAAAATATATAATTATAAAAGAAAATGGACCAGATCATGATAAAACATTTGAAGCGCAAGTAGAATGTAATAATAAAATTTTAGCTGTAGGTTCTGGAAAATCAAAAAAATTAGCTGAAATGGAAGCAGCAAGAAAGGCTCTTGAAAACACAAAATAAAATGAGGAGGTTTATTATGAAAAAACATTATATCATACCAATATTTGTACCGCATTTAGGGTGCCCAAACGATTGCATTTTTTGCAACCAAAAATCAATTAGTGGACAACAAAAAATGATAACAAAAGAAGATATAAAAGAAACAATAGACTTTTTCTTAAAGAATATAAAAGATAAATATGCAAAAAAAGAGGTGGCGTTTTTCGGAGGAAGTTTTACAGGTATTGATGTAGAAAAACAAGAAGAGTTTTTACAAACAGCATACGAATATGTAAAACAAGGGAAAATTAATTGCATAAGAATTTCAACAAGACCTGATTATATAGACAGAAAAACTTTAAAAAGATTAAAAAAATATAAAGTAGAAACAATAGAATTAGGTGTCCAATCAGCAAATGATTATATATTACGAAGGGCAAATAGAGGACATACATTTGAGGATGTGAAAAGAGCATCTAAAATGATTAGATGGTATGGATTTAAATTAGGTCATCAGATGATGGTGGGATTACCAGAAAGCACAAGACTTGACGAAGTAAATACAGCAAAAGAATTAATAAAATTAAAACCTAAAATGGTTAGAATATACCCAGTATTAGTGATAAAAAACACAAAATTAGAAAAGGAATTTTTAGATGAAAAATATACGCCATTAACAGTGGTACAAGCAGTAGAAATATGTAAAGAACTTGTTTCTATGTTTAATCAAAAAGGAATTGAAATAATTAGAGTAGGATTACAAAATACAGACGAGATAACAGATCCTAATATAGAAGGAAGTGAAGTTGTAACAGGTCCATATCATCCAGCATTTAGACAACTCGTAGAATCAGGATTATGGTATGACACAATTGTTGCAAAAATAAAACAACTAAATGTAAAAGTAAAAAAAGTTCAAGCTACAGTAAATCCGCAAGATGCAAACAATGTAATAGGTCATAAAAGAGAAAATATTGAGAAACTAAAAGATATGTATACATTAGATTTGATTGTAAAACAAGATGAAAAAATAAAACAAGGGAAATTAGAGTTAGAAGTTTTAGAAAAATATCCAGAGTTTTTAGAAGACTATCAATAAAACTTGAATAGAGGGGAATGTGTATGGAGAAAAACAAAAGAATAACAAATGTATTATTAGTAATTATAACAATATTAGTAGTTTTGGGATGTGTTTTAGCATATTTTTATTTTACTAAAGATAAAACAAAGCCAATATTAGATCCAGAAGAAAAGAAAACTATGCAAAATCAAGAAAAAGTATTTTCAGAAGAAGACTACCCAAGAATTGATGGATCAACAGCAACATTGCCTCTTGCTGAAGCATTTAAAGCAAATTTTACAGGGACAGATATTAAAGATGTTGAAGTAACGCATTCAAAAACACATAATGCATATGTCAATTTAATAAATGGCAATACAGATTTAATATTAGTAACATATCCTTCAGAAGATGAGCAAAAATTAGCTAAAGAAAAAAATGTAGAATTAGAGATAGTTCCAATTGTAAAAGAAGCATTTGTGTTTTTTGTAAATAAAGAAAATCCAGTAGATAACTTAACATTAGAACAGGTACAAGACATTTATTCAGGAAAAATAAAAAGTTGGAAGAGTGTTGGAGGAGAGAGTAAAAAAATAATTGCGTATCAAAGGCCAGAAAATTCAGGAAGTCAATCAGGAATGCTATCATTAGTAATGAAGGGAAAGAAAATGATAGAGCCAGTGAAAGAAACAATTGCGCAAACTATGGCAGATATAGTAGATGTAATATCAGATTATAATAATGGAAAAAATGCAATTGGATATTCATATTATTATTATGCAACAACAATGTATTCATCAGATACAATGAAATTATTATCAATTAACGGAAACGCCCCAACATATGAAAATATACAAACAGGAATATATGATATACAAACTGCTTATTATGCTGTTATAAGAAAAGATGAACCAGAAGATAGTAACACACGAAAACTATTAGATTTAATGAAATCTGAAAGAGGACAAAATGTTGCAAAGGAGGCTGGTTATGTTCAAAACTACTAAAGCTAAAATAATATTTGTAATAGTATTTTGTGTTATATGCATATCTGGAACATTAGGATTAATATTATACAAAAATATAGAAATAGATCAAGGAAATGAGGAAAATCTAAATATTCTTAAAAACTATGAATCACAAAAAGATGTAGATGGAATAGATTTAAAAGGCACATATAATCAAAATGATCTAAAAATTAAAGAAAGTAAAGTGACAAAAGAAAAAGTAGAAATAAACTATTTACAAATATCAGGACTAAAAAATAAAATAATTCAAGAAAATATTAATCAAGAAATAGAAAAAGTGGCATTAAATTTTTATAGGGAAAAAATAAAGGATTTAGACAAGGTTATAAATGTGTCTGTATATATAAATAATACTGCAAATTTTGCTAATACGATTTCTTTTGATGTATCATATGTTGCCAAAATAGATGATGATGGTGATGGTTTTTTCCAAGGCTTTAAAGGAATAAACTATGATTTAACAACAGGAAATGAAATAACTATAGATAAATTATTTACTTCAAATGCACCAATAGAAAACATTTTAAGGAATTCAGCATATTATAGTTTTGCGCAAAATAATGTAGAAGAAAATCTTGCAGGAGATTTTGTTGTAGCAGATTATGGTGATATAGAAGGAGAAATTTTTACATTTATTAATCAATATAAAAAAGGTAAAATAGAAGAATTTAATTTTTCTCCTAATGAAATTGATATTTATTATGGAGAAGATAATAAGAAAATAACAATAGATATGGAAAAATATGCTGATTATATAGCAATTTATAATAGATATTTAACAAATGAATCTATTTTTGAAACAAATAATGTTGGATTAAAAAATTTATATACTTTATCAGAACGATATTTGGTTGACTATAGATATATTAATTATGAAAAAGGAAGTAACTATTTTATAGATATAAATATAGACAACACGGATGGAGAGGAAAACATATTTAGTAAAAAATTATTACAAAATAAAGTAAGTAAAATAGAATCTGAAATAGAAAAAATTAAATCAATAGCAAGTAGAGATACAAGTAATTTCTATGTATTAAATTATTATATAAGTATTAATACAACTAAAGAATATTCAACTCAACAAACTTTAACATATTGCCAAGTAAGTGGAAATTCATATGAGATGACGGTACACGACTTTGAAGAAAATGTTGAACCAATAATAATAAAATACAATAGAGCTGAACCAGGAGGAGCAGTTCCAGATTATATATATGATTTTAATGAAGTTTTAAAAATTGAGCCTCAAGAAACAGCAGAATATTATAATCCTGAAACAGGAGAGAAAGTTGTAATTTAGTATAAAATCACCCAATATTACGAATAATTGTAATAAGGGTGATTTTTTATGAATAACAAAAAAATAAAAAAATCTATAGTAGATGCCATTGGAACGATTGTCGGGTCAGCAATAATGGCAGTTGGAGTTTCATCATTTTTATTACCAAATCAACTATCTTCAGGCGGTTTTTCAGGTGTTGCAACAATAACATATTACTTATTAAAAATTCCAATGGGAGCTATGATAATGGCATTAAACATACCTTTATTTTTATTTGCAGGATATAGATTAGGTAAGGGATTTTTTATAAAATCTTTGATAGGAACTTTTAGTTTATCAATATTTATAGATATATTAGATAAATATCCACCTATAACTACGGACAGATTTTTAGCATGCATATATGGTGGAGTAATAATAGGCATAGGAACAGCAATAATTTTAAGAGTTGAATCATCGACAGGTGGAACGGAACTTATAGCTAATATAATAAAAACATACAACCCGCATATTTCTATGAGTAAATATTTAACAATAATAGATATTATTATTATTGGATTAAATGTAATTTTTTTTAAACATATTGAAATAGGATTATATTCAGCAATTGCAATTTATTTATATGGACAAATGATAGATATAATTTTTGAAGGTGTACATTATACAAAATTATTATTTATAATTTCTGATAAAAATGAACAAATTTCACAGGCTATAAGTCATAAAGTAAAAAGAGGTATTACAGGCTTGTATGGAAAAGGTATGTATAGTGATAAAAATAAGCTTGTTTTAATATGTGCTGCATCAAGAGGGGATGTAGCTAAAATTAAAGATATTGCGAATGTAATTGATAGAAATTGTTTTGTCGTTATTGCAAATGCAAGAGAAGTATTAGGAAAAGGGTTTAAAGAAAAATAGCAAAAATCAAAAATATAAGCTTTTTATATAAACTTATATTTTTGATTTTTTAAGTTTTTGTTAATAACATACTAGAAATAGAATCAATATTTATATCAATATCAAATTTTGCATTTTTAAATTTTTCAGACCAATTATAATTATTCCAATCATTTATTGTTGGAAAATAGGCAAGAGCCTTTGTTGAAAAGCAATCAATATCTGTTCCATATTCTATTGAAATTTTATTAAAATAGTTATTAAATTCTTTTTTCATATAATCTTTCGTAACATCAGAAAACTTCTCAATGATATCAGATTCTTCATAATTTGTATTATTTACAAGAGTTAGTATAGATGCACGAAAATTAATTTTTACAGAAATGTATGGTATGTTATCTTTAATCTTTACTTCAATTTTTGAGTTTTTTACAGGTATTAAACTTAGTTCAATTTTTTCATTAGTATTATCTTCATTTTCTTTATATGGATTATCGACAGAGATAGTACAAGAATCAATATCATTATTAATAAGAAGATGACAAATTGTTTCTGTTGCAGTTAATTCTCCGCAGAGTTTATCATTTTTAAAAACTGCAATTCCTATATTTTCACTACCTCGTTTTCCTTCAACTGTACTTTTTCCAGCTGTTAAATCTTCTGGATTTGTAATTGTATCTAAATCCGATGAGCTTTTTTTATCAGAGGAATTATCACCTTTTTCTTCTTGCCTTGCTGTTTTATCAAGACCACCTAAAATAGCGGTAGCATCACAAGAGGGGTTAGAAAAAGTATTAAAAAATTCACCAACAGTTATATCTGAAAAATATCCTGTAAATTTATTAGTTATTGAAAAAGTATCATAATAACTATTAGTTAATTTCTCTAAATTCGGTTTAACATTGTCTATATAATCATAGGCATCACATTTACTAATAACCAAATTTGTGGTGGGTCGAAATTCTTCATTATTTAACAAACTATAAATTTGAGAAGAAATGCCGGTTTTTAGCAAATTCCTCAGAAAAAACAACAACACTGCAATGTGCTAAATTAATTTCTTTTCCTATATAAGTATTAATTAAATTAAGACAACTATAAATTGAATTAGCTTCACCTGAAACTAAAAAAATACTGCTAGCTTCATCAGATGAACTACTACTTGGCGAAAAGGAATCAGAATTTGTAAACTGTGCAGATATTTTCATTTTTGAATTTTCTCCAACATCAATTCCAAGTGCTAAAACATATGCAAGATTTGACATATTATGTGAGGTGTAAGAACTTGAAAATGAACTTGCAAAAATAACAAGTAAAATTAAGAATGAAATTATTGCAATAGTATTTTTACTCATTTAAACCACCTCCTTACAGCTTTTTTTATAGTAGCAGAAGCTAAAACTAAAGTAGAAACACCAATAACTAAAATAAAGAAAGAGTATTTATAAATAATATTTAAATAATATGTTGAAATACTATGATTTTTTGGTAATATACTAATAATTAATAAACCAAATGCAAGCAAAATAATAAATATTAATTCATTTTTTAAATGTGTAAGTTTTACTAAAATATTACTTGAAAATTTTAATGTAATACTTAGATAACTTATGAATGTAATAAGCCAAATAAGTAAATAAATAGAATCTAATTTTCTAAAAAATGAACCAAATTCAATATATTTTGTTGCAGAATATAATGGCATAAGTTCATCTGTTTTTACAAATCCACTAAACATGAATAAGATAATAGCAACACTTATTAATAAAAATATACAAGACAAAACGATTGCTATTACTGAAATCTTTTTTATTTGTTCAGGTTGTTTTAATATAGGAGGCACAAAATAAATATATGCAAGAGCTTGAAATGCAAAGATGTTGCATAAACCAGATACAAATGTGGTATATAAGCCATTGCCAAATATAGGATAAATTTTTTCTACTTCATAATAAGATATATCAGAGAAAAATAAAAGTAAAATACTAACTACGAAAAATGGAAAAAACATTAGATTACTTCTATATATTGAATTATGTTTCATATTACAAGATAGAACAGCAGCTATTATAAATAATAAAATTATATAAAAAAGTTTTGTCATAGGAAAATATATTATTTGTAAAAAAGATGAAAATAAATTTAACAAAATTCCAGCAAAAAAAATAAAATATGCAATATATGCTAAACCTATAATCCATTTTAATAAATTTCCACCTAAATAATCAGAAATATCTATTAAATCAAATGTTGGAAACTTTTTTAGAAAGTAACAAATTATACAAGTAAAAATAATTGATATTATACCTACATATAAAAGATTTAATAGTGATGCAGATGCAGTAACATCAATAATTGACTTTGTTATATTTAAAATAATATGATTAAATGTTATTGTTAA
The DNA here is from genome assembly GCA_934167755.1 of uncultured Clostridia bacterium. Taxonomy (GTDB): domain Bacteria; phylum Bacillota; class Clostridia; order TANB77; family CAG-508; genus CAG-269. The sequence goes on along the minus strand of CAKPLT010000008.1, from coordinate 58,251 downwards.
TAACAATGCAATTGCTTCTTTATTTCCTATTTTGGTATTATCCATAAATTTAGTCCTTTCATTTAGCCAGTTTGAAGTTTCGAATATAAAGAGAAAATATTAAAAGGCTAAAAAATATTCCTACATAGTATTTACAAATATGTAGGAATTATACAATTTTTGATATGTATATAAAATTATTAAATTTTGATTTTAAAGATTGTAAATGCAAAAAATACATAAGCATATCTAAGAAATCTCTTTTGCAATAAATGAGATTTATAATACTCATAAAAAGATTTCAATGCACTAATTTTATCAGTAAAGGTTATCACATAACTTTCTTTATATTTGGGTAATTGAAGAAATGTTACTGGCCACATATGCTTTAAAATTATATCTTGTTCTTTTATTGTTAAATTAGATATAGATAAGGCATTTTTTAAAGCAATTTTTGGATGCTCAAATGCGTGCCAGCCATTTAACATTTTTTTAGAATGTCTCCAATCATATAAAAATAAATCATGTAACATTCCAGCTCTTGCTGCTGCAACATAGTCTAGGTTATGCTTTTTGCAAAAACGATATGACCAATATGCCACTTCTATACAATGATCATAACATGATGTGTTATAATGTTGCTTATAGTTTTTCATTTCTAATACAGTTGTGTTATTTATTAAATCTTTTATTATTTCATAAAATTCTTTATCCATAGTAATCACATCCTTTTGAGTATTAATATACTTCTATTTATATTATACTACATTATAGATATAAAATAAATATAATTGCATTAATTTAATAGTTTTGACTGACATTTTATAAAAAGACTTAAACTATAAGCTTTTCATTACATTCCTCGGTTTATTACGAAATTTAAGAAATTCTACTTTATTTTATGGCTTCCTTCCACTCTCGTGAACTCTTTCCATAAAACTGCATAGAATTTCTAAAATTTCTTTATGCACATTCGGCACTTCATTCAAAATTTATAGTTCAAGTCTTTTGTATAGTAATCAATATATAAACAAAAGTTTGATAAAATTATTGACAGGTAAATTGGTATAATGTATAATACTGGAAGAAAATAAGGAATGCGGAAATTCATGGAGGATGCAGATGAGTTTAAGAATAATATATGGTAGAGCAGGAACAGGAAAAAGCGAGTACTGTTATAGAGAAATTGCGGAAAAGGTAAAAGAAGAAAAAATATTAATAATAACACCAGAACAATTCTCATTTACTGCAGAAAAAAAATTAATGGAAGCAATAGATACAGAAGCGGTACTAAATGCAGAGGTAGTTACATTAAGTAGAATGTCGTATAGAGTAATAAATGAGATTGGTGGAAAAACGGAAACAAATTTAAGTAAATGCGGAAAAGCAATGCTTATATATTCAATATTAAATAATAACAAAAAAGAATTAAAATTTCTTGGCAAAACTGATGAAAATGTGGATATGGCAGAAACAGCAATAACAGAATTCAAAAAGCATGCAATAAGTGTAGAACAATTAAAACAAGAAATGGAGAAACAAGAAGATATATATTTGAAAAATAAACTAAAAGACATGTGCACAATATATGAAAACTTTGAAGCACAATTATCAGGAAAATATATAGATGAAACAGATTTATTAACAATACTTGCAGAAAATATAGAAAAAACAGATATGTTTAAAAATTTATTAATATATATAGACGAATTTGCTGGATTTACAAGTCAAGAATATGAAATTATAAAAAAATTGGTACAAATAGCAAAACAAGTAACAGTAACAATTTGTACAGATGAAATACATGATGCAAAAAATCCAGACACAGATATATTTTATTCAAATGAAAGAACTGTAAAGAAATTATTAGAAGTTGCTAAAGATTGTAATACAAATGTAGAAGAAATAAAATTAGAAAATACATATAGATTTAAAAATAAAGAACTAATGCATTTAGAACAAAATTTATATAATAACAAAGCTATAAAATATTCAAGTAAAATAAAAAATATACAATTATTTTTAGCCAAAAATCAATTTTCAGAAATAGAAGAAGTAGCAAAAAATATATTAAAATTAGTAAGAGATGAAGGATATAGATATAGAGATATATCAATAATAACTAAAAATATATCAATATATTCAAGTTTAGCAAGAGCGATATTTAATAAATATGATATTCCAATATTTATAGATGAAAATAGAGATTTAAATCAAAATATTTTAATACAATACATTTTATCAATATTAGAAATATTTATAAAAAATTGGTCACATGAAGCAGTTTTTAATTATATAAAAATAGGATTTTCAGGATTAGAAGAAGACGACATTTTTAAACTTGAAAAGTATTGTTTAAAATGGGGCATAAAACAAAATAAATGGAAAAAAGAATTTGTATATGGAAAAAATGAAGAAAAAGAAAATGCAGAAATAGATAGATTAGAACAGATAAGAAAAGATTTAGTGAATCCACTAATGAAATTAAAAATAAAAATTGATGAAAATAAAACAGTAGAAAATATATCAAAATCAATATTTGAATTTTTAATAGAGCAAAGAATTCAAGAAAAAATTCAAATGAAAATAGAAGAATTGGAAAAGATAGGACAAATAGACTTAGCAAATGAATATGAAAGTAGTTTAAATACCATAATAGAAATATTAGATGAAATAGTATTAGTATTTAAAGATGACAAAATGACAATAGATAAATATGCTCAAATATTAAAAGTTGGATTTAAAAATAGTAATTTAACAAAAATACCAGGTACACAAGACCAAGTAATTATGGGAGATGTAGACAGATCAAGAAGTCATAAGGTAAAAGCAATATTTATAATAGGGTTAAATGATGGAGAATTTCCAAGTATTCATAAAGATGAAGGCTTTCTAAATGACACAGACAGAGATGCTTTAATGCAAGATGGAATAGAACTCGCAAAAGGAACAATAGAAAAATTATATGAAGATAATTTTAACATATATAAAGCATTTACTACAGCAGAAGAAAAATTGTATTTATTATATTCATCATCAGATATGCAAGGAAAAGCATTAAGACCATCAATGTTAATAAATAAAATAAAGAAAATTTATACTATGATTGAAGAACAAAGCGATATAATAAGTGGCAGAGACGAAGTATTAAATAAGAAAACAACATATGAAGAGTTAATAAACAATATAAGTAAATTAAAAGAACAAGAAGATATAGATAAAATTTGGTATTATATATTTGATTATTATAAAAAAGATATTGAATGGAATGAAAAATTAACACAAAGTTTAAAAGGGCTAAACTATACAAATATACCAGAAAAAATAGAAAAAGAGAATATAGATAAATTATATGGAAATACTTTAGTAACAAGTATATCAAAATTAGAAAGATATAGAAGTTGCCCATTTTCATATTATTTACAATATGGATTAAAAATAAAACCACAAGAAGAATTAAAAATACAGACTTTAAATACAGGTACATTTATACATGAGGTAATAGACGAATTTTTTGGAACTGTTAAAGAAAGTGGAAAACAATTAGAAGAAATTACTGAAGAGGAACTATCTGAAATAATCAATAAAATAGTAGATGAAAAATTAGGACAAAATAAGAATTATATATTTACATCAACAGCAAAATATAGAGCATTAGTTATACGATTAAAAAAGATAATAAAAAAAGCTTTAAAATATATTATAGAGACAATAGTACAAAGTAGATTTGAGGTATTAGGAACTGAATTAGAATTCGGAGAAAAAGGAAAATATAAGCCGATAAGACTAACATTAGAAGATGGTAAAAAAATAGAAATAATAGGAAAAATAGATAGAATAGACACAGCACAAGGGGAAAACGGAAAATATTTAAGAATAATAGACTATAAGTCATCAGCAAAAAATATCGATTTAAATGAAGTGTATGCAGGTTTGCAAATTCAATTATTAACATATTTAGATGCAACATGTAAAGAAGAGGATTTAATGCCTGCTGGAATATTATATTTTAGTATGTTAGAACAAATGATAAAAGCGGACAAAAGAATGGAACAAGAAGAAATAGAAGAAAAAATACGAGCAAATTTTAAAATGAAAGGACTTATTTTAGCAGATGTAAAAGTAGTAAAATTACATGATAAGAATTTAGAAAAAGGTGCATCTGCACTTGTACCAGCATATATTGACAAAGAAGGAAATTTGAGTGAAAAGAAAACAAGTGGAGTAACAGCAGAACAATTTGAAAGTTTGCAAAAATATATGTATACAGTACTTAAGCAAATATCTAAAGAAATTCTGGGTGGAAGTATAGACTTAAAGCCTTATTACAAAGACAAAAAGACACCATGCAAATACTGTGATTACAAGAGTGTTTGTGGTTTTAATATGGGTGGTTGTGAAAACAAATATAATTACATTGATAAAAAGAGCAAAGAAGAGATTTTGCAAAAAATTACCAGTGGGGACACTCATTAATGGTAAAAAAATTTACCATAAGGGACACCCTTGTGAAGTGAATAAATTGAAAGGATGATAAAAAATTGAAAGATTTATCAAATGAAAATATAGTTCATATAAAAAAGAATGGAATAGAATATTTACAATTTAAAAAACTGTTAGAATATGATGACATAATAAGCCATGCTTATGCAATAGGACTAGATAGAAATTATAGAACAGCAAGAGCTAAAGATGTTCAAAAATTATCAAAAGAAGAATATAATAAAGCTATAAAAGATTATAAAGACTTATCAGATTCAATTGGTATAAAATATATAAATATAGTAAAGCCAAATCAAGCACATACAAAGAATATAAAAAGAGTTGATGCAAAAGTAAATACAGATGAACCAGATTTTAATTTAAGTGAATACAATGAAATAGATGGATTAATAACAAATAGTAGAGATATGGCTTTAGCTACGACAAATGCTGATTGTATTTTAATGTTATTTTTTGACCCTGTAAAGAGAGTAGTAGCAAATGTTCATTCAGGATGGAAAGGAACATTGCAGAGAATTTCAATTGAAGCTGTCAAGAAAATGAAAGAAGAATATAATTGCGATCCTAAAGATATAATTTGTTGCATTTGTCCAAGTATAAGAAAATGCCATTTTAAGGTTCATAAAGATGTACAAGAACCATATTACAATGAGTTTAAAGATTTGAAAAAAATTGACCAATTAATAGTTCCAATACAAGGAGAAGACAGATGGGTTATTGATACAGTAGAGATAAATAAAATAATTTTGGAACAAGAGGGATTGAAAGTAGAAAACATAATAGATTGTGGAATTTGTAGTGTTTGTAATTCAGATCAAATCCATTCTTTTAGAGTTGAAAAAGAAGGATATGGATTAGGAACTGCTATAATTGAATTGAAATAATTAAGTGAGGTGTAAAATGATAATACCAGAGAGATTAAAAATAGGTGATATGATAGGCGTTGTGGCACCATCTAATCCAATAATAAATGAAAATGTAGAAGAAATAGAACAAGCCAAAAAAATTATGGAAAAATTAGGCTTTAAAGTGAAATTTTCAAAAAACTTATTTTCGAATAAAAATGGATATAGTGCATCAGCAAAAGAGAAAGCTGAAGATATAAGTGAAATGTTTAAAGATAAAGATGTAAAAATGGTATGGTGTGCAAAAGGTGGAGAAAATAGTAATTCAACATTTGATTATTTAGATTTTGAAATGATAAAACAAAATCCTAAAATAATATGTGGATATAGTGACATTACTTCACTTACAAATATGATAGCAGAAAAAACAGGATTAGTGACTTTTTGCGGAACAAATTTTAAAACAATAGCTACAGATGAAACAGATTATAGTTTAAAAGAAGTCTTGAAAAGATTTCTAGATGGTAGTTTGGAATTTGGAAAAAATGAATTTGGATACAAAACAATACAAGAAGGTTCTGTGGAGGGAGAATTAATTGGAGGAAATTTAAGCTTAACAAGAGCGATGGTTGCAGGAAAATATAGTATAGATTTTACAGATAAAATATTGTTTTTGGAAGAACTAGGATTTGAAACAGGACCAGCATTAGTAAGTAATTATTTGTATTATATGAAACAAAATGGAGTGTTTAATAAAATTCGAGGAATATGGCTTGGAAATTATACACATGAAAGTGGAATAACTTTAGAACAGATTTTATTAGACACATTAGGAAATGAGTTTAAAGGTCCAATTATAAAATCAGAGAATTTTGGACATATAGAACAAAAGACTGTTATACCAATAGGCGTTATGGCCCAAATTGATACAAGCGAAAATGTAAAAGTAAAATTGTTAGAAAATTGTGTGAAATAGGTTACAGGTTAATGGTTTGGATTAACTTTTTTATAAGAAAGACTTAAAATATAAGCTTTTCATTACATTACTCGGTTTATTACGAAATTTAAGAAATTCTAATTCATTTTATGGCACCCTTCCACTCTCGTGAACTCTTTCCATAAAATCACATAGAATTTCTAAAATTTCTTCATGCACATTCGTCGCTTCATTCAAAGCTTATATTTTAAGTCTTTCTTTATATTAATTTTAAATAAACCATTAACTTGTAACGAAATAGCAAAAATTTCAGAAAAGGGCTTGATTTTTCGGAAAAATATGGTATAATAATTAGCGTAAAAAACACATAAAGAAGAGTTTATGTGGAAGTGCCTTGAAAATCTAATACAATCAAGGTCTACATAGATGATGAAACTTTATGGAAGTTATAACAAAAAGGGAGGAATAAAAAATGGCAGTAGTTGCAATGAAACAATTACTAGAAGCTGGTGTTCACTTTGGACATCAAACAAGAAGATGGGATCCTAGAATGGCTGAATACATATTTCAAGCAAGAAATGGAATCCATATAATCGATTTACAAAAAGCTTCAAAGAAAATTGATGAAGCATATGAATTCATTAAAGAACAAGTAGAAGAAGGAAAAACAGTTCTATTCGTAGGAACAAAAAAACAAGCTCAAGAATGTATGAAAGATGCAGCAATTAAGAGTGGAATGTACTATGTTGATCAAAGATGGTTAGGAGGAATGTTAACAAACTTTGATACAATTCAAACAAGAATTAAAAGATTAAAAGATTTAGAAACAATGGCAGAAGATGGTACATTTGATGTATTACCTAAAAAAGAAGTAATATTACTTAAAAAAGAAATGGAAAAACTAGAAAAAAATCTTGGTGGAATCAAAGATATGGACAAATTACCAGGAGTTATATTCTTAGTAGATCCTAAAAAAGAAAAAATAGCAATATTAGAAGCTAAAAAATTAGGAATTCCAGTAGTAGGAATAGTAGATACAAACTGTAATCCTGAAGAATTAGATTACCCAATTCCAGGAAATGATGATGCTATAAGAGCAGTTAAATTAATTGCAGATGTTATGGCAAATGCAGTAATTGAAGGAAAACAAGGTGAAAGCTTTGAACCTGCTACAGAAGAACAAGATATTTCAGAAGAAGCAGAAACAATGGAACAAGTTGTTAGCGAAAGTGAAGAAAAAGTAGAAGAATAGTAAAATGTTAATAAAAGAGTGGGGCTCTACTGCTCTACTCTATTTTTTATAAATGGAAGATAAAAATATCTTCTAAAAACTAAAAGGAGGAATGTATAGATGGTTACAGCAGCATTGGTTAAAGAATTAAGAGAAAAAACAGGCGCAGGAATGATGGACTGCAAAAAAGTATTAACAGAAACAGATGGAGATTTAGAAAAAGCATCTGAACTATTAAGAGAAAGAGGAATAGCAAAAGCAGCTAAAAAATCAGGAAGAGTTGCTGCAGAAGGTTTAGTAGAAGCATATGTTACTGAAGATGGAAAAGTAGGTGCAATTGTTGAAGTTAATGCAGAAACAGATTTCGTTGCAAAAAATGAAGAATTTAAAACATTTGTAATGGATGTTGCAAAACAAGTTGTAAAAAATAATCCTGCAACAGTTGAAGATTTATTAGCAGAACCATCAATAGCAGTAGAAGGAAAAACTGTTAATGAAGTATTAATAGATAAAATTGCAACAATTGGTGAAAATATGACAATAAGAAGATTTGCAAGATTTGAAACAACAGATGGATTAGTTGAAAAATATATTCATGGTGATGGAAAAATTGCAGTTTTAGTTAATATGACAAATGGAAACAAAGAACTAGCAAAAGATGTATGTATGCAAATAGCGGCTGCAAGACCTGAATTTGTAAATAGAGATCAAGTTCCAGCTGAAAGATTAGAAAAAGAAAAAGAAATCTTAAAAGCACAAACAATGAATGAAGGTAAACCAGAAGCAATTGCTGAAAAGATAGTTATGGGTAGAATTAATAAATTCTATGAAGAAATATGCTTAGTAGATCAAGAATTTGTTAAAGATCCAAGTATGAAAGTTTCACAAGTTTTAAAAGATGCATCAGTTGTTGAATTTGCAAGATTTGAAAAAGGCGAAGGAATTGAGAAAAAAGAAGAAAACTTTGCAGAAGAAGTTATGAAACAATTACAATAAATTTTATGGGAATTAGATAATTTGTCTAATTCCTTTTTGTTCTGATTGCTAAAATCTTTAAAATATGCTAATATATAATATGTATATTACAAGAAAAAATACAATAATTTATAAAATATTATCAAGGGTGTCCCCAGTGGTAAAAAAATTTACCATTAATAAGTGTCCCCAATGGTAAAAGGAGGTTATAAATGAAATTAATTTCATGGAATGTAAATGGAATAAGAGCATGTGTAAATAAAGGATTTACAGATTTTTTTAACAAAATAGATGCAGATATATTTTGTATACAAGAAACAAAATGCCAGCCAGAACAAATTAGTTTAAAGTTTGAAGGATATAATAGTTTTTGGAATAGTGCAGAACGTAAAGGATATTCAGGTACAGCAATATTTACAAAAAAAGAGCCTTTAAAAGTTACATATGGAATAGGTATAGAAGAACATGATAAAGAGGGAAGAGTTATAACTTTAGAATTTGAAAAGTTTTATATGGTCACAATATATACTCCAAATGCAAAAAGGGAATTAGAAAGATTAAATTATAGAATGATATGGGAAGATGAAATACGAAAGTATTTATTAAAACTAAATGAAACAAAACCAGTAATAATGTGTGGGGATTTAAATGTGGCACATGAAGAAATTGATTTGAAAAATCCTAAGACTAATAAAGGAAATGCAGGTTTTACAGATGAGGAAAGAGACAAAATGACAGAACTCTTACAAGCAGGATTTTCAGATAGTTTTAGATATGTATACCCTGAAAAAACAGATGCATATAGTTGGTGGTCTTATATGGGACATGCTAGAGAAAAGAATGTAGGATGGAGAATTGATTATTTTATTACATCTAAAGATATTGAAAAAAACATAAAAGATGCAGTAATATATCCTGAGGTATTTGGAAGTGATCATTGTCCAGTTGGATTAGAAATAGAAATTTAAATTTTTGTAATTAGATTAAAATTTGAAGGGAAAGAAAGGAATAATAAATATGAATGAAATAAAGAAAAATCTTTCGAAATGGATGTATTACTTCTTACTTGGAGTAGCAATAATAATTGTATATAAATTTTTTGATAATTTTACAGCAATTGGAGGAGTGATAGGAAAATTTTTAAATGTAATTGCACCATTTATGGCTGGAGCATTATTAGCATATTTGTTGTATATACCAGCTTCTAGAATTGAAAAAAAGTTTTCAAAATCTAAAAGAAAACTAATAAAAAAGAAATCAAGAGGTTTAAGTGTACTTATAACATATGTATTAGCAACATTAGTAATCATATTATTAGTTAATGTTATATTACCAGTTGTTATAGATAGTGTTATTGAATTAGTAAATAACTTTCAAGGATATTGGAATACAGCTATAGAAAAATTAAACGCATTACCAGAAGATTCAATATTAAAAAGTCAACAAGTAGAAGAAGCAATAAAAAGTGTAGGAGAAGCAATTCAAAATATAGATTTTAAACAATATGTGAGTACAGAAAGAATAACAGGTTATATAAAAAGTGTTTTAGGCGTTGCTAGTGGAATATTTGATGTGTTTGTATCAATAGTAGTTTCAGTATATATACTGTTACAAAGAAATCAAATCTATGGATTTTTTAACAAATTAACAATGGTTATATTTGATAAAAAGACATGTGATAAAATTGGAGAATATATAGATAGTACAAATAAAATATTCTTTAAATTTATTAGCAGTCAAGTAATAGACGGAATTATAGTTGGAATTTTAGTTACTATTGCGATGAGTATAATTGGAGTTAAATATGCTATATTATTAGGATTTATGATAGGATTATTTAATATAATACCATATTTTGGAGCAATAATAGCTGTTGCAATAAGTATATTAATTACACTTATTACTGGTGGTATATCACAAACTTTAATAATGGCGATTGTAGTAATAGTATTACAACAAATTGATTCAAATATAATAAATCCTAAGATAATAGGAAATTCATTAGAAATAAGTCCACTACTTGTAATATTTGCTGTAACTGTTGGAGGAGCATATTTTGGTGTTTTAGGAATGTTCTTAGCAGTGCCTGTTGCAGCTGTATTAAAGATTTTGATAAATGATTGGTTGGAATTTAAAAACAACAAGAAATATGCCTAAAAAGTATTGAAAAAAAAGTAAAAAAATGTTAATATTATCTCATACTAAGAAATTTTTAGTATGAGATTTTTTTGTCTATGCAGTTTCAGAAGCATAAGATAAATTTTAAACAATAAATTCAGTCAAATTAATTTGGGTCGCTTTTGTCACTAAATTACAATCAAACAAAAAATAAGCACAAATCAAGTTGTAAGTTTTTACTGTGCTAAAGAAAAGAGGTGAAAGAGTATAAAAATTCTTTGAAAAGGTAAAATATAACTAGAAAGAGGTAAAATGATGAAACAAGACATGATTGTAAAAATAGAAAAGTATTTAGATAAACTACAACAAAAGCCAGTAACAATACAACAAGATGGATTTTTAATTAATCAGTTTTTTATGGAAAAAATGATGTATAAAATTCAAAATGATACCCTAAATTTAAGAGATGAGATGAAAGAAGTATATATATCATTAAATTTGAATCAAGTATATCAAGTAGAAATTGGTGAAAACAAAATGATTTTATTCTTAGATAATGATACAAGAATACAATTAAATTAAAAAAATTAAGATTTTCTTTTTTGAAAATCTTAATTTTTTTTTAATTGCGTTTTTCATTTAGAGATGCTTTGTCTGTGTCATCAAGATTTTCTAAACTGAATCTAAGTAAAGAAATAATTGTTTTGTTAAAAGAAAGCTTTTTTAGATCTGCTAAATTCTGCACATCTTCAACAATATCTTCTGGTAAGCGTAAAGTTTTACTAACTCCACTATGATTTTCTGGTATTTTTAATTTGTTCATATTATTCCTCCTTATGCAATAATTTTACAACATAAAAAGAAATAAATATGCACCTAATTATAGGTGCATGCTATACTCAAAATAATTTTTTATTTTTTCTTTTTTATTATGACTGATATTAATACAATAACTAATATTACAGCAATAATAGCAAATACTCCAGCCCATCCTAAAATAGCAACAATTTTACTTCCTAAAGACATTATAATACCTGCTAATAATACACCAAGAGCGACTGCAAATATACTTGTTTTAAAATCAAGCTTTAAGAAACTTGCTGCTAATGTTCCAGTCCATGCTCCTGTTCCAGGTAAAGGAATTCCTACAAATATTAGTAATGCCCAAAATATACCACGATTTCCAGCTGATTTTTTTAGTTTTTCTCCACCTTTTTCACCTTTTTCTAAACACCATGTGAAAAATTCACCTATTATTTTTTTATCTTTTCCCCATTCAAGAACTTTTCTTGCAAATAAATAAATAATAGGTACTGGAAGCATATTCCCGATAATTGCTATTGGATAATATAAAAATATATTTAGTCCAAGACTTTCTGCTATAGGTATAGCACCTCTTAATTCAACTATTGGAACCATTGAGATTAAGAAAACTAAAATATATTTCACTACTAATGGTAAACTTGCCATGTTTTTCCTCCTTAATTAAAACTTATTCTATTTTACTATAACATATAAAAAAGTCAAGAAGATAGAACAAAAAAATAAGTTACTTGATAAGGATTTTGATTGACTTTTTATAAGAAAATTTTAAATATAAGTTTTTTATTACATTCCTCGGCTTATTACGAAATTTAAGAAATTCTAATTTGTTTTATGGGTCCTTTCCACTATCGTGAACTCTTACCATAAAACTACATAAGAATTTCTAAAATTTCTCCATGCACATTCGTCATTTCATTCAAAGCTTGTATTTAAAATTTTTCTTTATATTAATTCAAAAAAACTTATCAAGTAACATATTTTTATTCAGAAAAAATATATTAAAATCATTGACAAATATAGAAATTTTATGTTATTATTAAAAAGTATGGTTTTATAAAAATGGATTTTTGTGCCATTTTAAAATATACGATATTTAATTCACAATAGTTAAAAATTAGAAAAATAAGAATTATAGATATGAAAGCAAAGTAAAGAAATTGTGGAAGCAGACAATTTTCTGGATTTTGTGGAAATATTTATTAAGAAGAGATTTTTCTAAATAAAATAAAAATTTAAATCTGCTTAATAATTTTTTAGGAGTGATTTATTTGGAAATCAAAGATGTAAAGTTCGGAAGAACGACTCGTAAAGACTTTTCAAAGGTTGGAGATTATATAGAAATGCCAAACCTAATCAAAGTTCAAAAAGATTCTTATGACTGGTTTATAGAAGAAGGACTTGGAGAAGTATTAAAAGATATTTCACCAATAATAGACTATACAGGAAACTTAGTTCTAGAGTTTTTCGATTATTATATGGAAGACAAAACAAAATATTCTGAAGAAGAAGCAAAAGAAAGAGATGCAACATATTCAACAAGACTACATGTAAAAGTAAGACTAATAAATCGTGAATCTGGAGAAATCAAAGAACAGGAAATTTATTTAGGGGACTTTCCACTGATGACAGAAAGTGGAACATTCATAATAAATGGAGCAGAAAGAGTTGTAGTTAGCCAGTTAGTACGTTCACCAGGATGCTATTATGATGAAGTATTTGATACAAAAACAGGAAAGAAAACATATACATCAACAGTAATGCCATTAAGAGGAGCATGGATAGAATATGAAACAGATGGAAATGATATGTTCTGGGTACGTGTTGATAGAACAAGAAAATTACCTGTAACAACATTATTAAGAGCACTTGGATTAATCTCAGATGACCAAATAAGAGCATTATTTGGAGAAGAAAGCCTATTAGAAACAACAATTCAAAAAGATCCAATAAAAACTGGAGAAGAAGCATTAATAGAAATTTATAAAAAATTAAGACCAGGAGAACTACCAACAGTAGAAGCTGCAAGAAGTTTATTTAATGGATTATTCTTTGATAATAGAAGATATGACTTAGCAAAAGTTGGAAGATTTAAATTTAACCAAAAATTAAGTATTGCAAATAGAATAAAAAATCAAGTAGCATTTGAAGACATTATGGATAAAGAAACAGGAGAAGTATTTGTAACAGCAGGAGAAATAATAACACCAGAAGTTGCAGAAGATATCCAAAATGCAGGAATAAATATAGTAGACATCAAATTAGGGGAGCAAAAGATAAGAATAATAGGAAATGGAATAGTAAATATCCACAAAGTATTACCAAATTTTGATTTAAGTAAATTACATTTCAAAGATGAAGTAAATTATGAAGTATTAAAAAATATAATTGAAAATACAAGTGAACAAGATTTAGTAAAAGTTATAGAAGAAAGATATGAAGAACTAGTTCCAAAACACATAACAACAGAAGATATAATTGCTTCAATAAACTACTTACTAAATATGTATCATGGATTAGGTAAAAAAGATGATATAGATCACTTAGCAAATCGTAGAATAAGATGTGTAGGAGAATTATTACAAAATCAATTCAGAATTGGTTTGACAAGACTTGAAAGAGTAGTTCGTGAAAGAATGACAATTCAAGACTTAGATGTTATAACACCACAAACATTAATAAACACAAAACCAATAACATCATCAATAAGAGAATTCTTTGGAAGTTCGCAATTATCACAATTTATGGATCAAACAAACCCACTTTCAGAGTTAACACATAAAAGAAGAATTTCAGCATTAGGACCAGGAGGCCTTTCAAGAGAAAGAGCAGGATTTGAAGTTCGTGATATTCACTATACACATTATGGAAGATTATGCCCAATAGAATCACCAGAAGGACCAAACATTGGATTAATCTCAGCATTATCATCATTTGCAAGTATTAATGAATATGGATTTATTGAAACACCATATAGAAAAATAGACCCAGAAACACATAGAGTAACAGACATTGTAGAGTATATGAGTGCAGATGTAGAAGATAATTACATAATAGCACAAGCCTCTGAACCAATGGACGAAAAGGGAGAATTCATAAATAATCGTATTCGTGTAAGACATCAAAATGAAATAATAGAAGTTGATAAAGAATTAGTACAATATATAGATGTATCACCAAAACAATTAGTATCAATAGCTGCTGCAATGATTCCATTCTTAGAGCATGATGATGCAAAAAGATCATTGATGGGTTCAAATATGCAACGTCAAGCAGTTCCATTAATGACAACAGAAGCACCAATTGTAGCAACAGGTATAGAATACAGGGCTGCAAAAGACTCAGGAATCTTAGTATTAGCAGAAGATGATGGAGTAATTGAAAAAGTTACTGGTGATAGTATTACTGTAAAATACAAAAACGGAAAAACAGTTATACATAAACTACGCAAATTCAAAAGAACAAATGGTGGAACATGTATAAACCAAAAACCAATTGTAAAAAAAGGTGAAATTGTAAAAAAAGGTGATGCTATTGCTGACGGACCATCAACAAAAGATGGAGAAATGGCATTAGGTAAAAATATGCTTGTTGCATTTTCTACATGGGAAGGTTACAACTATGAAGATGCTATATTATTAAATGAAAGATTAGTACAAGAAGATGTATTTACATCAATACATATAGAAGAATACGACTGCGAATGCCGTGATACAAAGCTAGGTGCAGAAGAAATAACAAGAGACATTCCAAATGTTGGTGATGACTCATTAAAAGACCTAGATGAAAACGGAATAATAAGAATAGGTGCAGAGGTTAGACCAGGAGATATCTTAGTTGGTAAAGTAACACCAAAAGGAGAAACAGAACTAACAGCAGAAGAAAGATTACTTAGAGCTATATTCGGTGAAAAAGCTAGAGAAGTAAGAGATACATCACTTCGTGTACCACATGGAGAAGCAGGAACAATTGTTGATGTAAAAATATTCACTAGAGATAATTCAGAAGAATTAGGCCCTGGTGTAAATCAAGTAATTAGATGTTATATTGCAACAAAGAGAAAAATTTCTGTTGGAGATAAAATGGCTGGACGCCATGGAAACAAAGGTGTAATATCAAGAATATTACCAACAGAAGATATGCCATTTTTACCAGATGGAACACCAGTAGATATATTATTAAACCCATTAGGTATACCATCTCGTATGAACCTTGGACAAATCTTAGAGGTTCACTTAGGTGGTGCAGCAAGAGCACTTGGATGGAAAGTTTCTACACCAGTATTTGATGGTGCATCAGAAACTGAAATAGAAGATTTACTAGAACAAGCTGGTATGTCTAAAGATGGAAAAACAACATTATATGATGGTAGAACTGGTGAACCATTTGCTAGTCCAATAACAGTAGGGGTAATGTATATGTTAAAACTACATCATTTAGTTGATGATAAAATACATGCTCGTTCAACTGGACCATACTCATTAGTAACACAACAACCACTTGGAGGTAAAGCTCAATTTGGTGGACAGCGTTTTGGAGAGATGGAAGTTTGGGCACTTGAAGCATATGGCGCAGCTTATACTTTACAAGAAATCTTAACAGTAAAATCAGATGATACTGTAGGACGTGTAAAAGCATATGAAGCAATTGTAAAAGGTGAAAATATTCCTGAACCAGGAGTTCCAGAAAGCTTTAAAGTTTTAGTAAAAGAACTTCAAGCTTTAGGATTAGATATAAAATTATATTCTGATAATAATGAAGAACTTGAACTTAGAGAACATATTGAAGATGGAATTGATTATGAAGAAACATCAGGAAAAACATTAACAGAGGATGATGTTTTAATTCATGAAGATCTAGAAGATGGTTATTCAGAAGAAAACGAAGATATGATTGATGATGAAGAAGATAGTGATGAATTATTTGATGATGATGATTTAGATGATGAAGAAAGCATTTATGACAATGATTTAGCTAATGATAATCTTGATAATGATGAAGATATAATTGAATAAAATTTCAAAAAGAGCTAAGAGGCGACAAAATAATTTGCAAGAGCGGGGGATAGCCTCTTGGACTGTTTTGAAATGCCCAAAAAATTAGAGAAGGGGGACATCTAATAAAGATGGATGAATTAGAGATATTCAACAAAATAAAAATAGGAATTGCATCAGATGAAAAAATAAGAGAATGGTCAAAAGGTGAAGTAAAAAAACCAGAAACTATAAATTATAGGACACTAAAACCAGAAAAAGACGGTCTATTTTGTGAAAAAATATTTGGACCAACAAAAGACTGGGAATGTCACTGTGGAAAATATAAAAGAGTTAGATATAAAGGAATAGTTTGTGACAGATGTGGTGTTGAAGTAACAAAAGCAAAAGTAAGAAGAGAAAGAATGGGACATATTGAACTTGCTGCACCAGTTGCACATATTTGGTATTTCAAAGGAATACCAAGTAGAATTGCTTTAATGTTAGATATTTCACCAAGAAATCTTGAAAGAGTAATATATTTTGCTTCTTATATAGTAACAGATAAGGGAACATCAGGTCTAGAAAAATGCCAAATTTTAAATGAAAAAGAATATCATGAGGCAGAAGAAAAATATGGCAGAAAATCATTTAAGGCAGAAATGGGAGCTGAAGCAATAAGAAAATTATTAGAGGAAATTGATTTAGACAAATTAACAGCTTCAATAGAAAAAGACTTAGAAAATGCAAGTGAACAAAGAAAAGCAAAATTAATAAAAAGATTAGATACTGTAGAAGCATTTAGACAATCAGGAAATAGACCAGAATGGATGGTAATGAATGTTGTTCCAGTAATTCCACCAGATTTAAGACCAATGGTACAATTAGATGGTGGTAGATTTGCTACATCAGATTTGAATGATTTATATAGAAGAGTAATAAATAGAAATAATAGATTAAAAAGATTACTTGAACTTGGAGCACCAGAAATTATTGTAAGAAATGAAAAAAGAATGTTACAAGAATCAGTTGACGCTTTAATAGACAATTCAAGAAGAGGAAGACCTGTTACAGGAGCTGGAAACAGACCACTTAAATCATTATCAGATTTATTAAAAGGAAAACAAGGTAGATTCCGTCAAAACTTATTAGGAAAACGTGTAGACTATTCAGGACGTTCAGTAATAGTTGTAGGACCAGAATTAAAAATATATCAATGTGGACTTCCAAAAGAAATGGCTATTGAATTATTTAAACCATTTGTAATGAGAGAATTAGTTGGAAGACATTTAGCACATAATATAAAAAGTGCTAAAAGAATGGTAGAAAGATTAAGCCCAGAAGTATGGGGAATACTTGAAGAAGTAATTAAAGACCATCCAGTAATGCTTAACCGTGCTCCAACATTACATAGACTTGGAATTCAAGCATTTGAACCAGTTTTGGTAGAAGGTAGAGCAATAAAATTACATGCATTAGTGTGTGAAGCATTTAATGCTGACTTCGATGGTGATCAAATGGCAGTTCACTTACCATTAACACCAGAAGCACAAGCAGAAGCAAGATATTTAATGCTTGCAACAAACAATTTATTAAAACCTCAAGATGGTAAACCAGTTGCAGTACCAAGACTAGATATGATTTTAGGAAGTTATTATTTAACAATGACATTAGATGGAGAATTAGGAGAAGGAAAATATTTTAAAGATCCTGATGAAGCACTAATGGCACTACAAAATAAAGCTGTTTCAATACATGCAAAAATCTTTGTTAGAATAACAAAAGAGATAAATGGCGAGATGAAATCTAAAAAAATCGAAACAAGTGTTGGAAGAATAATATTCAATCAAGGAATACCACAGGATTTAGGATTTATAAATAGAGAGGAAGATCCATTCCAATATGAAATAGATTTTCCAGTAATGAAAAAATCAATGGGGACAATAATTGATAGAGTAATAGAAAAACATGGTCTAACAGAATCAGCAGAAGTAATAGATTACATTAAAGAATTAGGATTTAAATATTCTACATTAGCAGGTATTACATTCTCTGTAGCAGATGTTGAGGTACCAGCAACTAAAAAAGACATATTGGCAGATGCAGATAAACAAGTTGAAAAAGTCAGAAACCAATATAGAAGAGGTTTAATAACTGATGATGAAAGATATCAAGCAGTTGTTAGTATTTGGGAAAAAGCAACAAACGATGTAAGTAAAGCGATGGAAGAAAACTTTGATGACTTGAATCCAATATATATGATGGTTAAATCAGGTGCCCGTGGTAATATGAACCAGTTAAGACAAATTGCAGGTATGCGTGGACTTATGGCAAGTACAACAGGTAAAGCAGTTGAAATACCAATTAAATCATGTTTCCGTGAAGGACTAGATGCACTAGAATACTTTATTTCTTCACATGGTGCTCGTAAAGGTTTATCAGATACAGCGCTAAGAACAGCTGACTCTGGATACTTAACAAGAAGACTTGTAGATGTATCACAAGATATAATTGTAAGAGAACATGATTGTGACACACATGAAGGTTTAATGTTAGAAGATATTAAAGATGGTAACCAAATAGTTGAAAAATTAGAAGAAAGACTAGAAGGAAGATATCCATTAGACGATATTACAAACCCTGAAACAGGCAAATTAATTGTAGATAGAAATACAATGATTAATAAAGAAATTGCAAAGCAAATAGTTGATGCAGGGTATACACAAGTATTTGTTCGTTCTGTAATAGGATGTAGAAGTAAATATGGTGTATGTCAAAAATGCTATGGTATGGGATTAGCAAGAAGAGAATTGGTATCAATTGGTGAATCAGTTGGTATTATAGCAGCGCAATCAATTGGTGAACCTGGTACACAGTTAACTATGAGAACTATTCACTCTGGTGGTGTTGCAGGTGTTGCAGATATAACACAAGGTCTTCCAAGAGTTGAAGAAATTTTTGAGGCTAGAAAACCAAAGGGTGTTGCAGTAATTACAGAAATAGATGGTAAAGTTAAAATTTCAGAATCTAAGAAAAAATTAGAAGTTATTGTTACATCTAAAGATGATTCAAGAACATATACAATACCATTCGGCTCTAAACTAAAGGTTAGAGATGGAGATGAAGTAAAAGCAGCACAACCACTTATAGAAGGTTCAATAAATCCTGCTGAAATTTTAGCAATAAAAGGACCAGAAGGAGTTTATGAATATGTAATTTCTGAAATCCAAAAAGCATATAGAAGCCAAGGTGTTGACATCAATGATAAACATGTTGAAGTAATTGCAAGGCAAATGCTTAGAAAAGTAAGAGTTGAAGATAGTGGTGATACAGATATGTTCCCAGGATCTTTAATAGATATGTATGAATTTGAAGATAAAAATAAATTAGTTGAACAAGAAGGAAAACGCCAAGCAACAAGTAAGAGAGTTTTGCTTGGAATTACCAAAGCTTCACTTGCAACAGATAGTTTCTTATCAGCAGCTTCTTTCCAAGAAACAACAAGAGTATTAACAGAAGCAGCTATAAAAGGTAAAGAGGATCATTTGATTGGACTAAAAGAAAATGTAATTATTGGTAAACTTATACCAGCAGGTACAGGTATGAAGAGATATCAAGATGTTACAATTAAAGTTGAAGGTGAAGAAGAACAAGTTACTGAAAACGAAGTAGTAGAATAAGAAAAATAAATAAAAAAAGCCTAAGAAAAAGATTCTCAGGCTTTTTTGTTTACTATTGAATGATATTATTAATAATTCTAATATAATTTACATAACTTTTAAACCCGAGCTTGACAAAAAAGCTATTTAGAAGTATACTAAAATAGAATAAAAGGGCGACAAAATGACAAAATATAAACAAAAATAAATGCCTTGAGAAAGGAATATAATATGTCAGGAAATAATAGAAAAATATTTGATAATTTAGTATCAAGGACAAAGATATATTTAGTAATAATTTTTTTATTACTTATTATTGTGTCATATCTAAAACCAAATTTAATAATTCCATCTATTATAATATATTTATTAGTATTAGGATATACTTATTTTGCAAACAACAAAAGGAAAAGCGAAATATCTGAGCAGCTACAAGATTTAACATTAACAGTTGATTCCGCAGCAAAGAGCAGCTTAATAAATTCACCATTTCCATTAATAATAATAGAAACAGATGGAAATGTTGTATGGAGGAGTTCAAAATTTATAACAGAATTTGCAAACATTGATATAAATAATTATATTAGTGATTTAATAATAGATATAAAAAGTAAAATTGACGAAAACCAAAACCAAAAAATAAAATCAATAGTAAAAAATATTGAAATAGGAAAGAAAAATTATAGAGTACAATGCCAATTTGCAAAAACAAAAAGAAGCGAAAGAAAAAAAGTTGCAGAATATATGGTAATAATCTATTTTATAGATGAAACAGAAAAATATGAATTAAAAAAAGAAAATGAAAATAAAAATATATGTGTTGGAATTATAATGGTAGACAATTATGAAGAAGTAATGCAAAGAGTAAATGCAGAACAAAAAACACAATTAATGGCAAAGATAGAAAATACAATATATAATTGGGTAAATGAAACAAATGGCATTCTTGTAAAAGAAGACAGAGACACATATGTATATATTTTTGAACAACGAAATCTAGAAAAAATAAAAGAAGATAAATTTGCAATATTAGATTCAATAAAAGAAATAGTAAGAAAAGATAAAATACAATTAACACTAAGTATTGCAATATCAAATGAAGGTGAAAATGATAAAGATGTATACAAATCTGCAACAGCAGCAATGGATGTAATACTTGGTAGAGGTGGAGATCAAGCTGTTATAAGAGAAAACGGGAAATATCAATTTTTTGGTGGAAAAGTAGAAGAAGTGGAAAAAAGAACAAAAGTAAAAGCGAGAATAGTTGCACATGCATTGGAAGAATTAATACTATCATGTGAAAAGGTAATTATAATGGGGCATTCAAATCCTGATATAGATGCAATGGGATCTGCACTTGGGATTTATAGAATTGCAACAAGTTTGAAAAAAGATGCATATATATTAGCAAATGGTGAATCAGCTTCAATAAAAACATTTATAACAAATATGCCAGAGGAATATAGAAAAGTTGTAATTAATAAGGAAACAGCAATATCAAGAATTGATGCAGAAACATTATTAGTAGTTGTTGATACACATAAAAAATCATATGTGGAAGAACCAGAATTATTAAACAAAACAAATAAAATAGTTGTAATAGACCACCATAGAAGAGGAGCAGACTTTATTGATCAAAGTATATTGACATTTCAAGAAGTTTATGCTTCATCAGCAGCAGAATTAGTAACAGAATTAATTCAGTATACTCAAAATGAAGTAGAATTAACAACATTAGAGGCAGAGGCTCTATATGCAGGAATTATGATGGATACAAAAAACTTTACATTTAAAACAGGAGTAAGAACATTTGAAGCAGCAGCATATTTGCGTAGATGTGGTGTTGATATAATTAAAGTGAAAAAATGGTTTCAAAGTGATTTAGAAAGTTATAATAAAATATCAGAAATCGTTAGAAAGGCAGAAGTAATACATGATACAATTGCAATATCATCTTATGAAGTTCAAGAAAATGATACAAGTTTAATATGTGCAAAAGCAGCAGATGAATTATTAACAATAGGGAATATTACAGCATCATTTGTATTAGGTACAATGGAAAATCAAATTTGTATAAGTGGACGATCAATAGGTGATATAAATGTTCAAGTAATACTTGAAAAATTAGGTGGTGGTGGTCATATAACACTTGCAGGAGCACAACTAGATAATATGACAATTGATGAAGCAAAACAAGAACTAATAAGCAAAATTGAAGAATATTTTAATGAAAAGGAATAGAAAGAAGGATAAAATATGAGAGTAATATTAAAAGTAGATATAAAAGGTGTAGGAAAAAAAGATGAAGTAATAAATGCATCTGATGGATATGCTCGTAATTTTTTATTTCCCAAAAATTTGGCTGTAGAAGCTAATGCAGAAAATATGAGTAAATTACAAGCTCAAAAAGATGCAAACCAATTCAGAAAAAATAATGAAAAAGAAGATGCTAAAATGCTTGCAGAGAAATTAACAAAAATAACAGTAAGAATAGAAGTAAAAGCAGGAGAAAATGGAAAAATCTTTGGAGGAGTTTCTGCTAAAGACATTTCTGAAAATCTTGATAAACAACACAAAATAAAAGTTGATAAGAAAAAAATCGATTTAAAAGAAACAATAAAAACACTTGGAGTTCACAATGTAAATGTAAAACTATATGAGGGAGTATCAGGTGTTATCAAAGTAGATGTAAGAGGGTAATAAAAATGGAATTAGGGAAAATACCACCACATGACATTGATGCTGAACAAGCTGTTTTAGGAAGTATGTTAACAGATAGAGATGCAGTAAATGCAGCAATTGAAACGCTAAAGGAAGATGCATTTTACAGAGATGATAATAGGGTGATTTTTCAGGCAATAGTTAATTTATATAGTAAATCTGAGCCAATAGATATAATTACATTAAAAGATGAATTAGAATCTATGGATAAATTTGAACAAGTTGGTGGATATGAATATTTAGCAAATCTGCCAGACAAAGTACCAACAACAGCAAATGTTCAAAAATATATAAAAATAGTAGAAGAAAAATCAATATTAAGAAATTTAATAAAAACTGCAAATGAAATAATTGAACTTGGATATAATCCAACAGAAGATGTTGAAGACATAATGGATGGAGCAGAAAAAAAGATTTTTGATATAATGCAAAGCAAAAATCAAAAGGGATATTCTCCAATAAAAGATGTATTAGTAGAAAGTTTTACTAAACTTGAGGAATTATATAATAGAAAACAACATATAACAGGTGTGCCAACAGGATTTTCAGAACTTGATTATAAAACAGCTGGACTACATGGTTCAGAACTTATACTAGTTGCAGCAAGACCTGCTATGGGAAAAACAGCATTTGCATTAAATATAGCAACAAATGCTGCATTAAGAGGAAATGCTCCAGTTGCTATATTTAGTTTAGAAATGTCTAAAGATCAGCTGGTAAACAGAATTTTATGCAGTGAAGCAATGGTTGATAGTAATAAAGTTAGAACAGGAAAGCTAGAAGAAGATGATTGGGTAAAACTTGCAGGAGCAATTGGACCACTATCAGAATCAGAAATTTATATAGATGATACACCTGGAATATCAGTAATGGAAATAAGAACAAAATGTAGAAAACTTAAAATGGAGAAAAATATTGGTTTAGTTGTAATAGATTACTTACAGTTAGTACAAGGAAACAATAAAAGAATTGGAAGTAGAGAGCAAGAGATATCTGAAATAAGCAGATCTTTAAAAATATTAGCAAAAGAAATAAATGTACCAGTAATTGCTTTATCACAGTTATCAAGAGCTGTAGAACAAAGACCTGATCATAGACCTATGCTTTCAGATTTGCGTGAATCAGGAGCAATAGAACAAGATGCTGATATTGTAATGTTCTTATATAGAGATGATTATTATAATAAAGAAAGTGAAAAAAAGGATATTGCAGAAGTAATAATTGCCAAGCAAAGAGGTGGTTCAACTGGAACTGTTGAATTATTATGGATGGGTAGTTACACTAAATTTGTTAACTTAGAAAAAAGATTTGATGATTAAGAATTTCTAAAGTTTCTTCAATCATATTCGTTACTACATTTAGAATTTATATTTTAAAATTTTTTGATATAAATTTAATTGATTTTTTTTGAGAGGAATAAATTTTATGAAACAAAAAGTAATAGAAACAATAAGAAAATATAATTTAATAGAAGACGGAGATAAAATAGTTTTAGGAGTATCAGGTGGACCAGATTCAATATCAATGTTAAATATTTTAAAACAGATAAAAGACGAACAAATTAAGGATTTTGAAATATATGTAGCACATATAAACCATATGATAAGAGAAGAAGCTATTGATGATGAAAAATATGTTGAAGACTATTGCAATAGAAATAATATCAAATGTTACATAAAAAGAATAGATGTAATAAAAATTGCAAATGATAAAAAAACAGGAACTGAAGAAGCAGGAAGAAATATTAGATATGATTTTTTTGAAGAAGTAATGAAAAAAACAGACTCAAATAAAATTGCAGTAGCACATAATAAAAATGACAAAATTGAAACAATAATAATGCATTTACTTAGGGGAAGTGGACTTTTAGGGCTCAAAGGAATAGAGCCAATAAGAGACAATAAAGTCATACGACCACTAATAGAGTGTGAACGAGGCGAAATAGAGCAATATTGTGAAGATAATAAATTAAATCCACGAATAGACAAAACAAATTTTGAGAATGAATATACAAGAAATAAAATCCGAAATATAGTTATTCCGTACATAAAACAAGAATTTAACCCTAATATAATCCAAACATTAAGTAGGCTATCAGATGTTGCTATAGAAGAAACTGAATATATAGATAGCCAAACAAAAAAAGTATATCAACAAATATTAAAGAAAAAAACAGAAAATTATATCTCATTAGATTTAAAAAGCTTTAATAAACAAGAAAAGATAATAAAAAGCCAATTAATATTGTTAACAACAAAACAATTAATGGGAGGAGCACAAGGAATAGAAAAAATTCACATAGAAGATATAATTAAATTGTGTAATAATAATATAGGAAATAAATATTTAACACCAAATAAAAATATGAAAGTTTTAATTAAAGACAAAAAAATTAATTTTATAAAATTATAGTAAGAGTTTTATATCCGTAAAAAGCTCTTGTAAAAGTAATATAAAGGACACAAAAAAGTCACGAAAAAACTATTGAAAAATAAAAAAAGATATGTTATAGTTTCAAATGAATAATAATAAAATAGGAGGAACTAGATGAAAAAAGGAATAAAAACATTAGCAATGTGGCTAATTATAGGAATAATAGTAATAGTACTACTATCATCAATAATGGAAAATAGTAGTTCAAAAATGACATATTCTGAATTAGTAATAAGTATTGAAAATAAGGAAGTTGAAAATATAAAAATTTCTGCAGATGGAAATAAAGCAACAGTAAAATTAAAAAATTCAAAAATGGAAAAAGAAGTTAATGTGCCAAGTTTAGACAGTTTTATGTCATATTCTGAAGAATATTTAAAAACAGGAGAATTTACATTAGAAGAAGAAAAAGAATCAATATGGATTACTGTATTAAGTTTAGTAACACCATTTGGATTATTAATAATATTCTTTATATTCTGGTTTATGATGATGAGTGGAAACAACCAAGGTGGAGCAAGAAATATGACATTTGGAAAGAGTAAAGCAAGACTAGTAAATGCAGGAGAAAAGAACAGAGTAACATTTGACGATGTTGCTGGTGTTGACGAAGAAAAAGAAGAATTAGAAGAAATAGTAGAATTCTTAAAAAACCCAAAGAAATTTACAGATATGGGAGCAAGAATTCCCAAAGGTGTATTATTAGTAGGTCAACCTGGTACTGGTAAAACATTATTAGCAAAAGCAGTAGCAGGAGAAGCAGGAGTACCATTTTATACAATAAGTGGTTCAGACTTTGTTGAAATGTTTGTAGGTGTGGGAGCATCAAGAGTAAGAGATTTATTTGAACAAGCAAAGAAAAATGCACCATGTATTATATTTATAGATGAAATTGATGCCGTAGGTAGACAAAGAGGTGCTGGATTAGGCGGAGGACATGATGAAAGAGAGCAAACACTAAATCAATTACTTGTAGAAATGGATGGATTTTCAGATAATGAAGGTGTAATAATATTAGCAGCAACAAATAGACCAGATGTATTAGATAAAGCATTATTAAGAGCTGGAAGATTTGATAGACAAATAGTAGTATCAAGTCCAGATGTTAAAGCAAGAGAACAAATACTTGAAGTACATGCTCGTAAGAAAAAATTATCAGAAGATGTAGACTTAAAGGTAATAGCTAAAAATACATCAGGATTTGCAGGAGCAGACCTAGAGAATGTATTAAATGAAGCGGCATTATTAGCAGCAAGACGAAATTATAAAGAAATCGGAATGAAAGAAATAGAAGATGCAATGGTAAAAGTAACTATGGGACCAGAAAAGAAAACAAGAGTAAGAAGTGAAAAAGAAAATAGATTAGTTGCATATCATGAAGCTGGTCATGCAGTTGTAAGTAGATATTTACCAACTCAAGACCCAGTACATCAAATATCAATAATACCAAGAGGTATGGCTGGTGGATATACAATGTATAGACCAACAGAAGATAAATCATTTATGTCAAAAACAGAAATGGAAGAGAATATAGTATCATTACTAGGTGGTAGAGTTGCTGAATCACTAATATTAAATGATATATCAACAGGTGCAAGTAACGATATTGAAAGAGCATCTCAAATAGCAAGAAATATGGTTACTAAATATGGTATGAGTGATAGAGTTGGAGCAATAATGTTTGGGGGAGGTCAAGGAGAAGTATTCTTAGGTAGAGACTTTGCACAAACCAAAGATTACTCAGAAGAAACAGCAGGAGTAATTGATGAAGAAGTTAAGAAGATAATAGATAATGCATATAATAGAGCAAGAAACATATTAAGTGAACATGTAGATAAACTTCATGCAGTTGCAGAGGTATTAATGGAAAAAGAAAAAATCGAAGGAGAAGAATTCGACAGAATATTTGAAGAATAAATTTATAGAAAATAAAAGAGAGTGTAAAAGCACTCTTTTATTGACTTTGCAAGGAATATTAGTAAATTTATCTATTGACAAAATTCGAGAAATATAGTAATTATATTATATGAATGAATGTGAAAAGAGTGATAAAGACATATGAAAATACAAGATTTAGCAATTATATTTATAATAATAATCTTACCAATTTCAATAGTTCTTGCAACATATACACAATATCAGATACAAACAATAAATACACAAACACTTTATGATAATAAACTATCATCAGCAACATATGATGCAATAAGAGCAATTCAAATAAATACTACTGATAATGATTTTTCAGAATTATCTAATTCAAAAATAAGAGACTTAGAAGCTTCTATTAAAACTTTTAAAAATTCGATAGCATCAGCATTTTCACTAGATGGTTATTCAAATGATGAATTAAATAGTTATATACCTGCATTAGTGTATACATTGTATGATGGGTTTTATATATACTCACCATATACAAATGTAAATTATAGATATGATGACAATGGAAATACAAAAGACGATAATGGTGAAAACTTATATGGATTAAAACCATATATAGCATACAGTAGTAGATATATTAAGGGTGATATTGATGTAATAATAACATATGCATTGGACAACCATATAGAAGTTCAGGGAAAAATAGGAAACAAATATGTTAATGAAGAAGGATATTTAATTGATGGAATTTCTGGAACAGCAAATAGTATAAGTGAAATAAACAGAGTAGAAGACAATATCTATTATAATGGGATAGAGATAAAAAATGAACAAATGAAAGAATATATAGGAAATCAACAATATCCATATGTAAAATTATATGGAACAAAATATTATTTAGTTAATAATAGAATAATATATATATCAAATGGACAAGTAGTTAATCAGTGCAAAGAAGGAGATGCAGATTTTACAAACTACAAAAAAAAGATTGAGAAAAATGATTCAGCAAAGCAATATTATTATGAAGCATATAAATTTACAAAGTGGTTTAAAGAAAGTGGACTTTCAGAACTTACATATGAAAATGCATATGATTCTGTAGTAGATGCAGATGGAAAAGTTAAAGCAAATGAACAAATATGGAATGGAAATAGTACAAAAATTTTTCAATTTAATAATACAAATGATTATAGTGAAAATATAGAAAATGAACTATCAAATTTTAACCAACATAGACTAGCAGTAATTAGACATAAAATTGAAATAAATTTAGCAATTGCAATTGCAAATTATAATACATATTCAGGAACAACTACTAGCAATGTTTTTCAAATGCCAGAGTTGAAAGAAGAAGAATGGAATTGTATATCACATAATATATCTTTAATAAGCTTTTTACAAGGATTACCTATAGGAGGAAAAACATATAATGGATATTCATTAGTAACGAATTCTGAAAGTAAGGAAGTCGTACTTGAACAAAACATATATATATTAGGAATTAATTCGGATGGAAAAAAAGAATATTATAGAATTGGAGATAAAGGAATTGAAAAAAATTTAGTAAAGATAAATTCAAGTGAAGCTGGAAGACTAAATTTAGATTTTACAAGAAAACATTTAACTAATAATGGTAAAGTAAATTACTACTATTCTTTAAAAGACTACAATGCCTCATATAATAGTATTATTATGCAAAATGACATGACTACATATGACGATATATATAGATATGTAGATAAAGAAAGCAACGAGTTAAAAGAAGCATTTTATACTGCATTAGGAAGAGAAAGATGGGGGATATATAGAAAATCGTCAGATAATTTAAGTAAAAAAAGGATATTATATATTAGTTGCAATAGTAATGAAGAAATAGCAAATATAGTAAATATTTTAAAACAAAATCAAAATTTTGATATTGATTATAGGATATACTCAAATAATGAAATTAGAATAAAATCTAAAAAAGATATAGAAGATGAAAAAGAAAACTATGATTTGATTATTTTAGATAATTTTGTTTGGGACTATTTACCAGATAATATGGAAAAAGTTTCTCAATATACAAATCTGATTACAATATCTAATGATGCAAATAACTCTAGTAAAATTCCAATGATAGCATCAGCTGAAACAGGAATTGATACTCATAATCCAACTGTTGAAAGTATAAAAGCAACAATTTTAGGACAACAGAAAATTGGATTAGAAATAAATAAAAGTGCTTGCTATGATTCTGAATTGGCAATGATAAAATTTAGAACAGATATGAATATTGAAGTATTATATAATATTATATATAAAAATAACACTTATGATGGAATTGGCAGTTGGAAAAATTCTGCCGGAAAGAGATGGATACACTCACAAATTGCCCTAAATTATGATGATACAAATATTATAAAAGAATTGGTGAGATATGCTTTATATGGCTACTAAAAAAACAATAAATAGGGGTGTGTACATGTTGACAAAGTTAAATAGATATTATAAATCATATTCTATGAAAGAAAAGAGTGATAAAGACATATGAAAATACAAGATTTAGCAATTATATTTATAATAATAATCTTACCAATTTCAATAGTTCTTGCAACATATACACAATATCAGATACAAACAATAAATACACAAACACTTTATGATAATAAACTATCATCAGCAACATATGATGCAATAAGAGCTTTTCAAATAAATACAAGTGAAAATCAATTATCAGAATTAAGCAATTCTAAGATAAGAGATTTGGAAGGGTCTATATCGACATTTAGAAATTCAATAATGTCAGCATTTTCACTTGATGGTTATTCAAATGATGAATTAAATAGTTATATACCAGCATTGGTATATACATTATATGATGGATTTTATATATATTCTCCATATACAAATGTAAACTATAGATATGATGATAATGGAAATGCAAAAGATGACAATGGTGAAAATTTATATGGATTAAAGCCATATATATCATATAGCTGTAAATATACAAGAGGAGATGTAGATGTAGTAATTACATATGCTTTGGATAATCATATAACAGTCCAAGGAATGGTAAATGGTGAATATGTAAATAAAGAAGGATATTTAATTGACAATATAAGTTATGATAAAAATTTAGATAAAATAATTTACAATGGCGTAGAAATTACGAAAGAACATACAAAAGAGTATTTGCCATTACAGGGCGATGGTATGTATAGCTATATGAAATTGGATGGAAAAACATATTATTTAGATGAGTCTAATAAAAAAATAAGAGCACGATTGAATGAAAACACATTAACTGTCCAATATAAAGAAGGAGATCCTGACTATGACAAAGCAGTAAGACTAATAAAAGAAGGAAATACTTTAGCAAAAGATTACTATAAAGATGCGTATGAATTTACAAATTGGTTAAAAAGTACAGGACTAGTTAATTTAACATATGGAGATGCACAAGATACAGTAGTAGAAGAAAATGGAGAGGTAAAACCACAAAAAAATGTGTGGTCAGGAGATAATACAAAAATATTTCAATTTAATCAGTCTAATACAGATTATAGTAGAAATATAGAAAATGAATTATCAAGTTTTAGCCAACATAGACTTGCAGTAATAAGGCATAAAATTGAAGTTAATTTAGCAATAGCAATAGCAAACTATAATACATATTCAGGAGTTGCATCAAGTAACACTTTTCAAATGCCAGATCTAAAAGAAGATGAATGGTATAATGTTATACACAATATATCTTTGATAAGTTTTTTGCAAGGACTACCTATAGGTGGCAAGATGTATAATGGATATTCAATAGTAACAAATTCAGAAAGCAAAGAAGTAGTTCTTGAACAAAATATATACATATTAGGAACAGATGTAGAAAATGGAAAAAATGAATATTATAAAATAGGTGATCAAGGAATTAAAAATGGAACAGTAAAAATCAATTCAGGCAAATATGCTCAAAACTCAAATAATTATACAAGTGCAGGAAGGTTAAACTTATCATTTAAAAGAGATGTACTAACAAATGGAGAATCAAAGTACTACTATTATCCTATTCAGGATTACAATGCATCATATAATAGTATTATAATGCAAAATGATGTAGATACATATGATGATATATATGCATATGTAAATGACCAAAGTTATGAACTAAAAGTAGCTTTTTATACAGCGTTAGGAAGAGAAAGAGCAGGAATGCATAAAACATGGGATGACTATATAAATAATAGAGAATATGTAATAACATTAGACCCAAATGGAGGAACAGTATCACCAACTGAAATAAAAGTAAAACATTTATCAGAATATGGTCCACTGCCAACTCCGGAAAGAGAAGGATATAAATTTACGGGATGGTATACAGAAAGAAACGGAGGAGAAAGAGTTGACCAAAACTCAATAAATATGTCTAAAAAAGATACTACTTTATATGCTCACTGGACAATAAACTATTGTAAAGTAACAATAATATCAAGGTACGATGAATCTATGAATAATAAAGTTTATAATGTACCATATGGCTCAACTTATGTTGGATATTTACCAACACCCCAAAGAGAAGGATACCAACTTTTGTATTGGTGCAATTATTATACTCGTGAATATATTTATGATACAACTATATTTACAGAAGATATTACAGTGTTTCCAATGTGGACTCAAAATGTTTATACAGTAAAATTTGATCCAAATGGAGGAACAGTAGGAAACAGTCAGAATAGAGTGCCATATGGTGATACATATGGTGAGTTGCCAACACCAACAAGAGCCGGATATGTATTTAAGGGATGGTATACTAGTTCAACTGATGGAACTCAAGTAACATCAAGTGATATATGTAGAGGTGACATTACATTATATGCACACTGGAAAACAAACAGATTAGGGGAAATAGGAAGACCACAAAAAAGTACAGTACTTATGATAGGAGCTAATCCACAAGGAAACTCACCTCAGTTTGCTTGTGCAAATATTGATGTTTATAAAGTAAGAGTAGAAAATGATGATGGATGTATTGTTAACTTAGATGCCAAAAATAATACTGGTGAAGGTAATACAAATCAACAAGCTACTTTATGGAAAAACTTAGCTAGTAACAGCAATAATGGTGCAATAAATGGCGCAAAATGGAAAAGCAATTGTTTGAGTTTTAACGGAATTAACAATTGGGTTAATTTAGGAGAAATTAGTTTGAGAAATAAAGTAATATATGAAACCGAGATTGTGGTAAAGTCTATACAAGATGGTGAAGCAGAGATTGTTAGTAATTTTGAAAATGGAGGAGCAGGTCTTTACTTATACAATGGATATCCATCATTTGGAGTTTGGTCAATGACTGCAAATAAATATTTAGATATAAAATCTTCAGAGAAAATCCCTATAAATAAAAAGGTTAAAATTGAAGGATTTTATGATGGAGATGAGATGTATATAAAAGTAGATGGAAAAATAGTTGCTCAAAAATAAAGGAGATATATGAAATGAATTATGCAGATATAAAAATAGCAGATGTAGCAAATGGACAAGGAGTTAGAGTATCATTATTTGTAAGTGGATGTAATCATCACTGTAAAGGATGTTTTAATGCACAAGCATGGGACTTTAACTATGGAAAGAAATTTACAGAAGAGGATATAGATAAAATAATAAAAGAATTAGATCATCCATATGTAGCAGGGCTCTCAATTTTAGGAGGAGAGCCACTAGAATATCAAAATCAAAAAGGATTATTGCCATTATTAAAAAGAGTAAAAGAAAAGTTTCCTGATAAAAATATATGGTGCTACACTGGATATACATTTGATAAAGATGTATTAGGAAATATGTTTGGAAATTGGAATGAAACAAAAGAATTAATGTCATACATAGATGTATTAGTAGATGGAAAATTTGAGGAAGATAAAAAAGACTTAAATTTAAAATTTAGAGGTTCTTCAAACCAAAGAATTATAGATGTGCCTAAATCACTTAAAGTACATAAGGTAATTCCATATAATGTTTAATTTTTAAATGGCTACTTGATTGTATACAACAATATCATTTTGGCGTTTAAATACGGACGCTTCGATGTTTTAAATAGGTTTAAAATACCCTGTTAAACTTTAAAATGATATTTTGGGGTATTACATAAATGTATTTATAATGAAAATATTACAGGTTAATTTTAAATAAACCATTAACCTGTAACATAAAATTAACTTAATTTTGGAAAAAGCTTGACAATGTATGTTTAAATAATGTATAATAATTAGCGTATATAGGATGAGAACAAACGAAATCCCACATACAGTGTTCTAAACGCCGGAAGGAGGGGAATATTAATGTCAGAAATAAAAGTTAATAATGGAAATATAGAAGATGCGCTAAAAAGATTTAAAAGACAATGCGCAAGAAATGGGGTTCTTCAAGAAGTTCGTAAAAGAGAACATTATGAAAAACCTAGTGTAAAAAGAAAGAAAAAATCAGAGGCAGCTAGAAAAAGAAAATTCTAGAAATAGACGGGGGCAAAAGCTCCTGTTTTCTTTTTATATAATAGGAAAGTTCTACTTTCCTATTATATAAAAGCTACAATCGCTAGCCCTTTGAGATTTTCTTCTTATAGTCGAAAACTCAAATCGGGCGAGAACAAAGGGCGACTATGTCGCTTTGTTCTATAAAAAACAATTATTATAAAAACACTTGAATAATTAAATTAAAATATATTATACTATATAAGAAATAACAAAAAGTAAAAGAGAAAGGATGAGTAAAATGCAATATACAGAAAAAGAAATAAAAAAAGGAATAAAACTACATGAAATACAAACAGAAAAATTTAAAACAAATTTAATAGCAGTATTTTTAAGTATGCCAATAACAAGAGAAGATGTAACAAAAAATTCATTGTTATCAGCAGTATTAAGAAGAGGAAGCAAAAATATGCCAACACTTGCGCAAATAAGCCAAGAAATGGAAGAAATGTATGGTGCAAGTTTTGACTGTGGATTAGATAAAACAGGTGATAATCATATATTAAAATTTTATATAGAAACTATAAATGACAAATTTCTTCCACAAAACAATGAAAACATATTAAAAAAATCTATAGATAAATTACTTGAAATTATATTTAATCCATTAACTGAAAATGAAGCATTTAAAGAAGATTATGTTAAACAAGAAAAAGAAAATATAAAAAGGATAATTGAAGGAAAAGCAGACAATAAAGCAAGATATGCATTTGATAGATGTATAGAAGAAATGTATAAAGATAAACCTTATGGATTATATAAATATGGATATATTGAAGACTTAGAATCAATTACTGCACAAAACTTATATGAATATTATAAAAAAATGATTTCAAAATGTAAAATAGATATATTTATATCAGGAGATATAGAAGATGCAACAAAAATAGTAGAACAAAATGAAAACATTCAAAAGTTACAACAAAGAGAACCAAATTATAAAATAAATAAAATTGAATCAAAAGAAAATGTGGATGAAACAGAAATAAAAGAAGAGATGGATGTAATCCAAGGTAAAATAGTAATTGGTTTAGACTTAAATTTAGAAAGTGAAGAACAAAAATATAATGCAATGGTATATAATGCAATTCTTGGAGGAACAGCAAATTCGAAAATGTTTCAAGAAGTAAGAGAAAAGGCAAGTTTAGCATATACTGCAAGTTCAAATTATGTAAGATATAAAAGTAATATTTTCATAAGATGTGGAATAGAAATAAAAAATTATGAAAAAGCGATGGAAATAATACACAAACAATTAGAAGATATGAAAAATGGAATATTTACAGAGGAAGATATAGAGAATGCTAAAAAAGGTATAATATCAGGGATAAGAAGTATAGATGATGAACAAGATACAGAAATTACTTATTTCTTTGGACAAGAATTAACAAATACACAAATATCACTAGAAAAATATATAGAAAAAATTAAAAAAGTAACAAAACAGGATATTATTAATATAGCAAATTGCATAAATGTAAATACAGTATATTTTTTAAGAGATTTTTCAAAATAGAAAGTAAGGAGGAAATGAGAGCAAAATGAAAATCATAGAAAACTCAAAAGTAAAAGAAAAAGTATATATGGAAAAACTTGAAAATGGATTAACAGTTATGATTATACCAAAAAAAGGAATCCAAAAAAAATATGTTATATGGGGAACAAATTATGGCTCAAATGATAGTAAATTTGTTGTACCAGGAGAAGAGACAGAAACAGAAGTACCAAAAGGTGTTGCACATTTTCTTGAACATAAAATGTTTGAACAAGAAAGTGGTATTAATAGTTTGGATACACTTACAGCATTAGGTGTTGATGCAAATGCATATACAACAAATGATCATACTGCTTATTTATTTGAATGTACAGAAAATTTTTACCCTGCATTAGATGAACTTATGGATTATGTCCAACACCCATATTTTACAGATGAAAATGTAGAAAAAGAAAAAGGGATAATTGGTCAAGAAATAATGATGTATGATGATTATCCTGAATGGAAAGTCTATTTAAATGCAATGGAAGCAATGTATCATGAGCATCCTGTAAAGCTAGATATAACAGGAACAATAGAAACAATAAGTCATATAGATAAAGAAATTTTGTATAAATGTTATAACACTTTTTATAATCCATCAAATATGGCTATGGTTGTATGTGGTGATTTTGAACCAGAAGAATTACTCGAAGAAATAAAAAAGAGATTAATAGATAAAAAAGCAAATGGTGAAATAAAAAGAATATATCCAGAAGAAAAAGAAGGAATAGTAAAAGAAAAAATAGAACAAAATATGGATGTTAGTCAACCATTATTTGCAATTGGCATAAAAGATAAATTAGCAGATACAAAAGAGAGTGTGCGTAAACATATTGCAATAGAAATATTATTAAATATGATAATTGGAAAAAGTTCAAAATTGTATAAAGAATTGTATGATGAGGGAACATTATTTACCACACCAAGTCTTGATTACGAGTTTGCAAGAGGATATGCCCATATTTTGGTTACAGGTCAATCTCCAGAACCAGAAAAAGTATTTAATAGATTTAAAAATACAGTAGAAGAAATGAAAAAAACAGGAGTTAATTTTGAAGAATTTAACAGAATAAAGAAAAGAATTTATGGAGAATATGTAAAAGAATATAATGATGTTGCAGATATTGCAAGAATGTTTTTAGCAGATTTCTTTAAAGAAATTAATAGTTTTGATTATTTAGAAGAAATAAATACTGTTAATGAACAATATGTTGAACAAATTTTAAATGAGATTTTTGATGATAAAAAAATGATTATTTCTGTAATAAAAAAGGCATAATTGTAATTTTATTAAATTAATGTAACAAAAAAGTAATATGAAATATGTTGAATTAAACAAAATAAAATCGGAAAATGTAACCTGTTGTCGAAATACCGTAAAATCAATGGAAAAAAGGCATACGAAAAGTAAAAAAAATGAAATATTTTATTGACCCAAATGTAATAATATGTTATTTTATAAATGTACTTACAAATAATTGTAAAAAAGGAGTGAGGCTACATGTTAAATGATGAAATTTGTAAATTAAGAGATAAATTAAATGAAAGTATTGTTACAGGAAAAGACTATAGTATTATTTACCAATTGAGTATTGAACTTGATGAATTAATTGCCGAATATTATAGAAAAAATAAAAAAAGAATTTAATAGAATAATAAATATAAAAATAGAGGGCATCCTAATTAAGGATACCCTCATTGCCTGTTAGATTTTTTGTCCATAGCAATTTTCAAAACCAATAGTTGTTTCAATTTGGAAATTTGATATTTTATCAAGATAATCAATTGAAAGTTTATAATCTGAAAAAGAATCATTTTTTATTTGGTGATTCCAACAAGATGAACAATGTTCACTACATCCCAAACAATTGCATATGTCTGTCATGTAGATTGAATCTATTGGCATATTGATTGGTGCTTCAATTCCTGTTTGTTTCTTAAAAAGTTCAAATAATTTCATATTTTGTCCTCCAATCATATTATGAGTAATTTATTGTTACTAATATATTATAATATTTTTTGAGGTTTATGTCAACAGTGAAAACCAACTTTATTTAAGTATAAATTATTACTTTATATAGAAATAACAAACACATTCTTTTCTATACAAAAATAGAAAGTGCTGTTATTTTTATTCCTTATAATACTTATTAGTAAATTTAAAGCAAACATAAAAATCGATAAAATGTTGATATACCAACGCTTTATCGATTTTTTATTGGAGGCGACACCCGGATTCGGACCGGGGATCAGAGTTTTGCAGACTCGTGCCTTACCACTTGGCTATGTCGCCACATTTGGAGCAGGTAACGGGAATCGGACCCGTAACTTAACCTTGGCAAGGTTATGTTTTACCACTAAACTATACCTGCAAATGTAAGCTTAATTATAATACCAAAATATTTTTAATTTGTCAAGAAAAAAGATAAAATTTTAGTTAGTAAAATAAAGCTTCCAAATGATATGTATAATTTTTAATCATTGTATTCCAAAAGTTTAAATAATTTTTAGCTGGAATATAATTAGAAATATATAAATCTAAAGTAAGTATAGTTTTGTTTTCAAGACAAACAGCAATATATCCTGCTACAGAATCAGGAGATATGGGTGCTTTAAATGTTGTATTACAATATATATATATGCTAATATCATTAATATGATTACAATCTATTGGAAAAAATTCATAAGGCAAATCTTCTAAGACTATATCTAGATTATTTGAAACACCTTTTTCAACAACAAAGCTGTTAGAATTACATATTTTCCAATTTGTAAATTCATTTGAGAGTTTTTCTTTAATATTAATCATTTTAAAATTTTTAAAAGCATATTCAATCAATTTATAACTATCTTTGGTTCTATCTTTCTTTGTATCTGCACCAAGTACGATACATATTAAATCCATATTTTCTCTTTTTACAGAAGTAACAAGACAACGATTAGCACCATTAGTAAAACCTGTTTTTACACCATATACACCATATAGATTTCCAAGTAGTTCATTTGTATTATTTAAATTTTTAGTATATCCATTAATAGAAATAGTATAATTTTTTGTTCCAACTAAGTTACGAAAAGTATTGTTTTTTAAAGCATAATTTGTAATTAGTGCAAGTTCATATGCAGTAGTATAGTGATCATCATCATCGAGACCATGAGGAGTTACAAAATGAGTAGAAGTAAGTCCTAATTCAGAAACTTTTGAATTCATTAAATTAGAGAAATTAGGAACATTTCCACCAACATATTCTGCAAGAGCAACAGCAGCGTCATTTCCTGAACATAGTAATAATCCGTAAAGTAAATCAAGTACAGATACTTTATCATTAGAATGTAATCCGAGTCGTGAACCACCGGTACCCGCAGCTTTTGATGAAACTGTAACAATATCTTCTAAATTACTTTTTTCAATAACAATTATTGCAGTCATAATTTTTGTAGTAGAAGCCATCTTTCGTTTTTCATTTTCATTTTTTCCAAATAAAACAGTACCTGATGAACGCTCATAAATTATTGCAGATTTAGAA
The DNA here is from genome assembly GCA_934167755.1 of uncultured Clostridia bacterium. GTDB lineage: Bacteria > Bacillota > Clostridia > TANB77 > CAG-508 > CAG-269. The sequence goes on along the minus strand of CAKPLT010000008.1, from coordinate 19,604 downwards.
TTTATTGTTGGCTCTTCAACTATTTCAGAAGAAACATTAATAGACGAAAAATCAAAAACATTACCATAATCTTCATCATCTGCATGAACTGGTAAAATATATGAAAAAATTATTAAAAATGTACAAAATATAACTTTGTATGTTTTCACTGCAATCCCTCCAATATAGCTCTTTTTATTAAAATTATTTCAATATAAAAATAATTTACAATATCTTATAAAATATATGAAAAAAATATTGATTTTATTCGCGAAAAGAAGTATAATAAATAATGTATGAAACTCGAAAATGAGAAAGGATGAATTAAATGAAAAAGAAAAAGATTAGTATATTGATTGTGGTAATAGCAATAGTTGCTTTTTTACTAAGTTATATAATAAGTTATGCTAATACTGGAGAAACAATATATGTAAATTTAACAAAACTAGACACAAAGGGAATTGGATATGGAATTGGAAACCCAGCCAATGGTACAAATGAGTCAGGAGCATCAACAACAAGTGCATATATATGGAATATTACAACATATGACACATCAACATCAACAACAGCAAGCAAAAATCAAAGAAACTTATATTGTATAAAGGGCAACTATGGAAACTCATGGAATACAAATAAAGAAACAAAAGTAGCATACAATTTATCATATGATTTACAGGCAGATAGAGAAACTTTATTAAAAAATATTGTTGATAATGGAAATGATGCAGACGATATAATAAAAACACTATTATCAGAATCTGGATATTATAGAGAACTTTTATGGATATTAGATAATTCATATATAGAAGGACAAACAGATAAAACTGAATTTTTGAGTAATATAGGAATTAAATATGATAAAACAGAAAATAAATATTTTTATGAACCAGTAGCAGGTTATGATTACAGCAATTATGTATCAGGAAATTCAATATCATTTGGATATAGTAATAATCATTTAATAACAGATTCAGATATTAAAGCAGTACAAAGAGCAGCAATATGGTATTATACAAACTATATGCAAGACAAAACAAATGATGCCATATTTAATAATAAAAATTCATCATCTGATTGGTTAACAATTACAACAAATGGTTCAAACTATCAACAATTAGCAAATTATAATCAAACAACAGGAGAAGGTGCTGAAAGATTTGAACAAGTACAAATATTATATAATTATTTAATAGATGCAGCTTCAAAAAATGCAAATAATTATACAGCAGAAAATAATTATACAATTGTAAATGGTGCAAAAGTAAATACAACAGGATTAACACAAAATGCAAACAAAAAATATAGATTATCAACAAATAGAGTTGATTCAAACTATGTTATAGGACCAATAGTAATAGATAAAAACGGTTCTATAACAAATGAAGTATCAATCAAAGTAACAGACCAAAACAATAAAGATGTTAATTATACATTTACAGACAGTACAGGAAAATCATTAGGAACAACAGATATAAAGACATTAGTAGGAAAAACAGGAGGATTTTATATAACTGTTCCAAGAACAGGAATAGAAAAAATAAATGTAAAAATTGATGTAACAAAAGAAGTAACAAAGAAAAAATTATGGCTAAATGGAACAGAAGATGCAAATTCAATAAAATTAAATGCAGAACAACCAATTGTTGAAGTTAAAAGAACACAAGAAACTATTCCAACAGAATTCGAAGCTATACCAGAAGAATTTGACTTAGCTTTGCGTAAATACATAACACAAGTAAATGGAAAAAATGTGGAAAACACAAGAGTTCCAAATATTGATACATCAACATTAAATACAGGAACTACAGCAAAATATAAACATAGAAAAGATCCAGTAATCGTTAAAGACAAAGATGAAATAACATATACATTAGCAATATATAATGAAGGAAATAAAGCAGGATATGCAAGTGAAATAGTAGACCAATTACCAACAGGACTTATAAGTTCACCAAATAATTCTGCAACAGTAGTATCAAAAGATAAAAATGGAAACTCTAAAAATACATATTCACTAACATATAATACAACATTAAATCAAATTACACTAAAAATTGTGAATACAACAGAAAATCCAGCTAAAGATTTAAATGCATATACAACGGGAAACCTTGATTGTGAAACAATTGAAATAAAATGTAAAGTGGCTCAAGAAGCGGATTCAAAAAATGAAATAGTATTAACAAATGTTGCATGGATTAGTATAGAACATGATTCAGTAGCAAATAAGGATATAAAAACATCAACAGTAGGAGAAGATAGAGACTCAGCACCAGGAGCAAAGCCAAATGTTAATAAAGATAATATGCAAAATTATAAAGGAGACACATCAAATCCTGATGATTTATCACAAAAAGATAATTTTTATAAAGGTGAGCAAGATGATGACGATTTTGAAAAAGTAGTAATAAAGCCAGTAGAAAAAAAATTCGACTTAGCATTATTTAAACATATAGCAGCAGTAAGCAAAGATCAAAAAATAGAAGCAGGAGAATACATAACAGATACAAAAAATATTGATGGTACATATTTAAGAGCACCAGTTGTAACTGCAATAGATCCACAAACAGGAAAAATAACATACAAAGAAGATGCAAAAGATGCATTAATAGTTGAACCAGGAGATTATGTACTATATACAATAAGAGTATATAATGAAGGTGAAATAAACGGATATGCAAGTAAAATAAAAGACACATTACCAATTGGATTAGAATTTGTAGTAGAAAATGAAGAATACAATGGTATATGGAAATTAGAAGGACTTGATACAGATGGAAGACAAATTGTATCTACAACATGGTATGCAAAAGGCCAAGGTGCAGAACTAAATGCACAACCAGGAGATGCAAACTACAAAGCTAACTTATTAAAGGCTTTAAATAAAGAAGGAGCAATAAGTAATACAAAACCAGCAAATCCAGATTATATAGATGCTCAAGTTCTATGTAAGGTAGTAGAAAATGCAACATCTGATAGAGTATTAGTAAATTATGCACAGATATCTGATGACAGTGATGAAAATGGAAATCCAATAGATGATATAGATTCAACAACAGATAAATGGATTGACGGTGAAGATGATCAAGATATTGAAAGAATAAAAGTAAGAACTGATGGAAAATATAATGTTGTTTTAGTAAAAGAAGATAAAGATGGAAAACAATTAAATTCAACAGCTAAATTTGAAGTAACAACAAATGGAGTAAAAGAGGAAAAAGAAGTAACAGGAAGATTAACAATTGCTGAAAATGTACCAGTAGACAAAGATCATTTAACAGATGATGTATATATAATAAAAGAAACAAAAGCACCAGATGAATATTGTGAATTTGATGGAACAATAACAGTAACAGTATCTAAAAAAGAAAAAGCTGATGGTTCTGGATATGAAACAAGTATGAAATATACAGTAGTTGATTCAAAAGGAAATGATATTACTAATAAAAAAGATGCAAATGTATATTTAAATGAAGATGGAAATATTTATGTTGAAGTTAAAAACTATAAAGAACCAGAAATACATAAAGGAGTTAAAGATGTAAAAAATCAAGACTCAGGATATAATGCAGATGAAGTACATACATGGGTTATAGAATCAGACATTCCTAGAAATATAGATGACTATAAATTTTATGATATAGTTGATGATATTGATTATAGATTAAAATTTGAAGGAATTAATAATGTTACAGTAAAGATTGGAAATACTAAATTAACAGAAGGAACTGATTATAAAATAAATTATACAGAAAATGCAACAGGTGTTCAAAACAAAACAAAATCAGGAACATTAACATTAACATTTATAGATACAGAAAACTCTATGAATGCATCTGATAAAATAAAAAATAATGCAGGAGAAAAAATAGAAGTAACATTTAAAACAACATTTGCTAAAGATGAAAATGGAAATCTTTTAGCAGCTATGGGTGAACAAGTTGAAAACCAAGCAAAACTTGAATATAAAAATTCATCAAATGATAATAAAATTGTAAAAGAATCAGAGAAACCTGAAGTTCACACAGGTGGTGTAACATTATATAAATATTATGTTGCAAATGGAAAAAAGGTTTCGCTAGCAGGTGCAAAATTTGGAATATATGCAACAGAAGAAGATGCAAAAAATAATAAAAATGTTATAGCAACTGCAGTATCAGATGAAAAAGGAATTGTAAAATTCACTGGTATAAAATATGGTGGAGACGCAAATTCAAATAAAGACAATTTAACATCTGATGGAACATATAAATATGATGCAGATAAAGCAAGTACAAAATATTGGGTAGCAGAAATAGAAGCACCAGCTGGATATCAAAAACATAATGGAACAATTGAAGTTACAATTAATAAAGATAGCTATAATGAAAGTGCAATAAAATACGAAGTAGAAAATGAAAAATTAAACTTTGATTTAGCTTTAAGAAAATTCATAACAGAAGTACAAGGAAAAGAAGTAACATCAAGAGTGCCACAAGTAAAAATAGATAACAAAAAAATCACATATGAACATAGTAAAGATCCATTAACTGTACATGTTGAAGATACAATAATTTATACAATAAGAGTATATAATGAAGGAAATATAGATGGATATGCAAGTGAAGTAACAGACGATATACCAGATTATTTACAATATTTACCTGATGAAAACACAAATGTTCAATATATGTGGAAAATGTATGACAAAGATGGAAAAGAAACATCAAATGTAGAAGATGCTGTAAAAGTAAAAACAAAATACTTATCAAAAGAAAATGGAGAAGACAAATTGTTAAAAGCATTTGATGGAACAACAGTAAATTATCAAGATGTTAAAATAGCATTCAAAGTTAAAGATCCAAATTCAAATACAACAATTATTACAAACCATGCACAAATATCTGATGACAGTGATAAAGATGGAAAACCAATAGAAGATATAGATTCAAAACCAGATGAATGGAATGATGGAGAAGATGATCAAGACACAGAAAATGTTAAAGTAGAATATTTTGACTTATCATTACTAAAATTTGTATCAAAAGTAATTGTTATAGAAGATGGAAAAGAAAAAGTTACAAACACAGGATATAATGGACATGAAAATCCAGAACCAGTTGTAAAAGTAGAATTACACAAGAAGAAAATAAAAGATGTTACAGTAAAATTTGGATATGGAATAACTATAACAAACGAAGGTGACATACCAGGTTATGCAACAGAAATAACAGATTATGTACCAGAAGGATTAAGATTTGATGCAACAGATAATCCTCTATGGACAGATGAAGGAAATAATGTAATATCTACAAAACAACTAGAAAATACACTATTACAACCAGGAGAGAGTACAACAGTTGAAGTAATATTAACATGGATAAATGGAGCTGATAATTTAGCATTAAAAACGAATACAGCTGAAATATCAGAAGACAAAAATGAATATAATGTACCTGATAGAGATTCAACACCAGATAATAGAAAAGACGGTGAAGATGATATTGATATCGCAAAAGTTATATTAGCAGTTACAACAGGTGCTGCAAAAACATATTTCACATTATCTATTGGACTATTATCAATAATAGTAGTAGGAGTTGTGCTAATCAGAAAATTTGTAATATAGTAAATTAAGAACTGAAACCTTAAATGGTGGAGGTTCTTTTTTACATTTTCAATTTTGATTTTTTAGAAAAATAATTATTTACAATTAAAAATGCATATGATATAATCGTTAAAGAATGAATATGAGGTGATTTTGTGAACCAGATATTAATTACAGGAGAAGAAAAAGTAAAAACTAAAAAAGTAAAAAGAGAAAAAAATGTATTGCCTATAAATGGAATAGTAGCTTTTTTTGCTATATGTATAATAATATTAGGAATATGTATGATAAGTGGAAGTGTATATGCAAAAGACAAGATTAATGAAGTAGTAGAAGCAAATGCAAAACCACAAGTTGAAATTAATAGAAATGATGATGACAATACTATAGAAATAAATGTAAAACATATAAGAAAAATAACAAAAATAGTATATAAATGGAATAATGAAGAAGAAAAAGTATTATATGGAAAAAATGGCGAAACCAGTAATGATGTATCAGAAACTATAGATTTAATAGGTGGAAAAAATACATTAACAGTATCAGTAACAGAAGAAAACGGGCAAACAATATCATATGAAAAAACATATACAGTAGAAAATATGCCAGAAATAAAATTAGAAGCTGTATCAAATGGTGTAAAAGTCACAGCAACAAGTGAAACAACAATTGATTACATATCATACAATTGGGATGATGGTGAAGAGCAAAAAGTAACAGTAGGAGAAAAGTCATATGAAGAAACGATAAGTGCTCCTAAAGGACAACATATACTAAAAATTGAAGTTGTTGATATAAATAATATGAAAGCACACAAGACTCAGACAGTGGTAGGTGACACAGAACCAACACTAAAGGTTAAGCCACAATATGTAGATGGTCAAGTAGCATTTGTAATAAATGCAGAAGACGACGAGGAAATAACAAAAGTAGAAATAACACATAATGGTGGAGTAAAAGAAACTATAGATGTAAATGATGTTACATTTGAAAAGAACATAATAATGACTAAAGGAGAAACAAATACATTAATAGTAACAGTAACAAATTTGAATGGATTAACAAAAACATCAAGGGTAAAATTTGATAATAAATAGGAGAAATTTATGATACAAGAAATATATATAATTGATGATGATGAATCATCATTACCGATATTTAGAGAATTATTTAAAAATGACAATGAATTCAAATTTATTGGGGTAAAAACAGAACAAATAGATATTGCATTAAAAAATATACCATTTTTAATAATAATAAATGAAGATGCAATAGATAGAAATGTATTAGAAGTATGTGAAAAGATAAGAACAGACGAAGATAATCAAATAACACCAATAATAGTAGTTTCATCAAATACAGATAGAAAACATAGGCTAAATGTATTAAGTAAATCAGTAGAATATTATATAAAAAAACCGGTAGACACAGATTATTTATATTATACTGTAAAAAATTTAAATAGATTACTGAATATAAACAGAAGAATAAGCCCATTAACAGGGCTTCCTGGTAATATTCAAATACATGCAGAATTAAAGAAAAGAATATCAAAAAATGAAGAATTTTCAGTATTATATTTAGATTTGGACAATTTTAAAGCTTATAATGATGTGTATGGATTTTTAAAAGGAGACCAGATTATAGAATTTACAGCGAAAACAATAACAAGATGTGTTCATGAAATGTTTTTAGAAAACTCATTTATTGGTCATATAGGTGGAGATGATTTTATAGCAATAGTACCATCAATTGAAGTAGATGAAATATGCCAATCTATAATTGCTAATTTTGATAAAAATGTAATGAAATTTTTTACAGAACAAGATATAGAAAAGGGATATATAGAAGTAGCAAATAGAAAAGGAATAATAGAACAATTTGCATTAACAGCAATATCAATAGGTGTAGTAATTGTAGAAAAAGGAAGATTTTCTAATATATTAGAAATAGGAGATGTTGGGGCACAAGTAAAACACATAGCTAAATCAACTATGGGAAGTAGTTATGCAATAGATAGAAGACAATTTCATTAAAAGGAAGGATATATAGATGATTACTCAAATATTAGTTTTAATTTTATTAATAGGATTAAATGCATTTTTCGCAGCAAGTGAAATTGCATTTATTTCTTTAAATGATGTTAAGATAGAAAAGCAGGCCAAAGAAGGAAATAAAAAAGCAAAGCAAATAGAAAAAATGTTAGAGAGTCCAAGTAAGTTTTTATCAACAATACAAATTGGAATAACTTTAGCAGGATTTTTATCAAGTGCATTTGCATCAGATGCATTTGCATATAGATTAGCACCGGTATTGAACAATATTATCCCGATAGGTACCGATATTTGGCAAAATATATCAATAATAATAATAACGATAATATTATCATTTTTTACTATTGTATTTGGGGAATTAGTGCCCAAAAGACTTGCTATGAAGAATTATGAAAAAATATCATTTGCAACAATAGGAATAATTAGAACAATATCAATTATAACAGCTCCATTTGTAAAGCTATTAACTGTTACAACGAATACAATTTCAAAAATATTTAAAGTGTCAGAAAATGAAGAAGAAATTGTAACAGAAGAAGAAATCAAGATGATGGTAGACCAAGGAGAAGAGAATGGGACAATAGAAGAAGATGAAAAAGAATATATAAATAATGTGTTTGAATTTAATGATATAACAGCATCAGAAATAATGACACATAGAACAGACATATTTGCAGTTGATATAAATACATCTCCTGGAGAATTATTAGAAGAAATAATAAAAGATGATTGCAAACATAGTAGAATTCCAGTTTATGATGAAACAATAGATGAAATAAAGGGAATATTATATGTAAAAGATATAATAAAAAATATAAATAAAAAAACATTTAAAATAAAAAACATTATGAAGGAAGCTTATTTTGTATCACAAAGTAAATTAATAAATGAATTGTTTAAAGAATTGCAAAAAAATAAAAAGCATATTGCAATAATAGTTGATGAATATGGAGGAACGGCAGGTCTTATAACAATGGAAGACATTCTAGAAGAAATTGTTGGAGATATTTTTGATGAGTATGATGAAATAGAAGAAGAATATGAGAAAATAGATGACAAAACATATATTATATCTGGAAGTATGCCAATTTATGATGTAAATAAATTATTAGATGCACATATTCCAGAGGGAGACTATGATACTATTTCAGGATATTTACAAGAAGAGATGGGAAGAATACCATCAGAAGAGGAAATACCAATAATAGAAACAGAAGAATTAACATTTAAAATAGAAGAATATGAAGATAAAAGGATTTTGAAAGTTAAGGTTTGTAAAAATGAAGATGCAAAATAAATCATAAAATAAAAAAACTCTCATACAATTATAACAAGTATGGGGGTTTTTATGATAGTTTTAGACAAAAAGAAAATAAGAATGATTGTACTTGGAATATTTGCATTTGTATTTGTATTTGCATTTATATGTGATAAAAAAGAAAGTATTCCAACAGTATCATTACCAGTTTCGGGAAAAACAATAGTAATAGATGCTGGACATGGAAAACCAGATGAAGGAGCACAAAGTAAAAGTGGAACAACAGAAGCGGAAACAAATCTGAAGATAGCAATAAAATTACAGAATTTATTAGAGCAAAGTGGTTCAACAGTAATACTTACTCGTTCAGATGAAAACGCAATATATGACATAGATGCAAAAACATTGAAGCAGAAAAAGATTTCAGATATTCGTAATAGGGTAAAAATAGGAAATGAAAGTTCAGCAGATATATTTGTATCAATACACTTAAATAAAATACCACAACAACAATATGATGGATGGCAAACATTTTATAATGCAAAAAGTGAAGATGGTCAGAAATTGGCAGTATCAATACAAAACAATCTAAATAATGCAATACAAAAAGAAAATAGTAGAGTTGCTAAAAGCATTGATAGTGTATATATTGTTAAACATATTGAAATTCCAATGACTATTGTTGAATGTGGTTTTTTATCTAATCCAGATGAAGAAAAACTTTTACTAGAAGATGACTATCAAAATAGATTAGCTTGGGGAATTTATAATGGAATAATAAATTACTTTTATCAATAGTTACAAGCAGAGACTTTTACCAGTGGTAATACTAATTAATGGTAAAAGTCTTTACTTGTAACTACAGGTAACTTTTTGTATAAATTATGGCAAATAGATTGACTTTTTGACATTTTCAGTGTATTATAATAGTTGTAAAAACTAGGATTTTTAAATTAAAAGGAATATCCTAAGGAGGAAGAATATGGGAGAAGTTATAGTTATAACATCAGGAAAAGGTGGAGTTGGAAAAACAACAACAACAGCAAACTTGGGGTCTAGTCTAGCATTAGAAGGAAAAAAAGTAGTTTTAATAGACACAGACATAGGTTTAAGAAATCTAGATGTAGTTATGGGATTAGAAAACAGAATTGTTTATGACATTGTAGATGTTGTTGAAGAGAAATGTAAATTAAGACAAGCTTTAATAAAGGACAAGCGATTCAAAGAATTATATTTATTACCAGCTGCACAAACAAGAGATAAAAGTGCAGTAAATGAAGAACAAATGATAGATTTAACTAATAAATTAAAAGAGGAATTTGACTATATTCTTGTAGACTGTCCAGCTGGAATAGAACAAGGTTTTAAAAATGCTATTGCAGGAGCAGACCGTGCTATTGTAGTAACAACAGCAGAAATATCTTCAATAAGAGATGCTGATAGAATTATAGGACTATTAGAAGCGTCTGAAATAAGAAATCCAGAATTAGTAATTAATAGAATAAGACCTAATATGGTAAGAAAAGGCGAAATGATGGATGTAAATGACATAGTTGATTTATTATCAATAGATTTAATTGGTGTTGTACCAGATGACGAATATATAATAACACAAACCAATAAAGGAGAACCTGTTATTCAAAATAGAAAAGCACCATCAGGTAAAGCTTATTTGGAAATTGCCAAAAGAGTATTGGGAGAAAATATAGAAGTAACAATTCCAGGTAGAGAAAAGGGATTTTTTGCAAAGTTAAAAAGTCTATTTAGAAAATAAAAGCGATTAAAATAAACAAAAGTTGGAGGGTAATAAATAATGTTTGAAAGCATAATGAATTTTTTTAAGAAGATGACTAAAAAAGAAGAACAAACATTAAAGTCTAAAGATGCAGCAAAAGAAAGATTACATTTGGTTTTAATGCAAGATAGAGCAAATGTATCAGCAGACTTTTTAGATTTGATGAAACAAGAAATAATAGAAGTAATTAAAAAATATATAGATATAGATGAAAGTGCAATGGATGTAAGATTAACCAATAAAGAAAATGGTGATGGTGTTAATGGTGCTCCAGCTCTATATGCAAATATTCCTATTCTAAATATTAAAGACGAGGTAAGACAAACTGCACAAGTAAAAAAGACTGAGCAAGTAAAACAGAACAAACAAGAAGATAAGAGACAAGATAGCAAAAAACAAGAAAATACTAAGCAACAGAATAATAAATCACAAAAAAACAAAAAACAAGAGGAAAAAAAGCAAGATAATAAAGAACAAGAAAATAATAAAAATGAAAAACAAAAACAGAATAATAATAATGAAAAGAACCACAACGAAGAACATAAAAACCAAAAGAATGTAGAATAATTAAAAACTATAAAAAGAGTGATTGAATAAATATGAAAAAATTAAGAAAGATGGAATGGTGGATACTGATATGTGCAATTATACTATGTGGCATAGGTTTAGTTGCACTATTTTCAGCATCATATGATTCAAATTTAGATGAATTTAAAAAGCAAGCTGTTTGGATTGGTATTAGCTTTATAATAATGATAATAGTAATGTTCATAGATTATAAAATTTTAATAAAATTATCTCCAATACTGTATGGAATAGCAATAATATCATTAATAGCTGTTCTGTTTACAAAGCCGATAAGTGGAGCAAGGAGTTGGTTTGTAATAGGTGATGATTTATTTTCATTTCAACCAGCAGAGATTTCAAAGGTGTTTATAATACTTTTTTTATCTTATGTAATTTCAATAATACAAAGAAAAGGAAGAAGCGAAATAAATAAAATAACAAAATTAGGAATAATTTTAGTAACAATAGCAATTCCAGTTCTTTTAATAATTGTAGAGCCAGATTATGGAACAGCAACAGCGTATATAGTAGCATTTATTATAATGATTTTTGTAGCAGGGATTGATAAAAAATATATAATATCTGCATTAGCAGTAGTAATAATTGCAGTACCATTAATTTATAATTTTGTATTGCCTCAACATGCTAAATCCAGAATTGATACTTTTTTACACCCTGAATCAGATCCAAGAGGTGCAGGATATAATATTTTACAATCAAAACTTGCAATAGGCTCAGGACAAGTTACTGGAATGGGAGTATTAAAAGGAAATCAAACACAGTTAGGATACTTATATCCTAAATCAACAGATTTTATCTTTTCTGTAATAGGAGAAGAAATGGGATTTGTTGTAGCATGTAGCATTATTTTATTAAATGTAGTAATTATTACAAAAACGATTCAAATTGCTAAAGGAACGAAAGATGAAGCTGGGAGTTATGTAGCAGCTGGAATTTGTGGAATATTTCTTTTCCATACATTAGAAAATGTAGGAATGACGATGGGATTGCTTCCAATTACAGGTGTTCCGTTGTTATTTGTAAGCTATGGACGGGAGTTCAATTATAACAAGTTTTATGTGTCTGGGGATATTATTAAATATAAGTGGACAACGAAAAAATGGAATGTTTAATAAATGAGGTAAAATATGTACTTAAAAAAATTGAAAATAGGAAATGTAGAATTACAAAATAATTTAATATTAGCTCCAATGGCAGGTGTAACAGACCTGCCTTTTAGGACTATTGTAGAAAAGTTTGAACCAGGTCTAGTATGTACTGAAATGGTAAGTTCAAAGGCATTGTTTTATGGTGATGAGAAAACTAAACAATTATTAAAATGTGAGGGTGAAAAAAGACCAATAAGTATGCAAATATTTGGAAGTGACCCAGAAACAATGGGATTTGCAGCAAAATATGTTAGTAAAATAGCTGATATTGTAGATATTAATATGGGATGTCCTGCACCGAAAGTTGTAAAAAATGGAGATGGAAGTAAATTACTTTTAGATTTAAATAAAGTAGAAGAGATAGTAAAATCTGTAGTGACAAATTCAGAAGTTCCAGTAACTTTAAAATATAGAAAGGGATGGGATAATGGTAATATAGTTGCATGTGAAGTGGCTGAAATTGCAGAAAAGAATGGGATTTCTGCAATTACAATACATGGAAGAACTCGTGACGAATTTTATAGTGGAAAAGCAGATTTAGATATTATAAAAAAAATTAAAGATAGTGTTAATATTCCTGTTATAGGAAATGGAGATGTTATAGATGAAGAATCTGCAAAAAATATGTTTGAATATACTGGGGTCGATGGAATTATGATAGGAAGAGGTACAATGGGAAATCCTTGGATATTTAAACAAATTCAGTATTATTTAGAAACAGGAGGAAAATTGCTTGGACCAACTAATCAAGAAAAATATGAAATTTTAAAAGAACATATTGAACTTGATATTCGTTATAAAGGAGAAGCAGTTGCTTTAAATGAAATGAGAAAGCATATTGCATGGTATACAAAAAATATGCCAAATTCAAGTTCATTTAGAAATGAAATTAATCATATTGAAAATAAAGAAATATTAATGGAAAAAATTAAAGAATACTTTTTTGCCTAAAGTAATAAATATACTTTAGGAGGAGATTTGCATGAAAAAGAAGTATTGGTTTATCTTGTTAATAATATTAATTATAATTGGTGGAATAATTTTTTATAAAAACATGGTTAAAAATCACAGAAATGGAAATAATAAAAATAGTCAAGAAATCGTAAATTATATTTTAAATATTAGTTCATATGAAGTTAAGGTAACTGTTGATGTGACAAGTAATAAAAATAACAATAAATATATATTAAAACAAATATATCAAAGTCCAAACCAAAATATGCAAGAAGTAATAGAACCAAGTAATATAGCTGGTGTAAAAATAGAAAATGATGGAACAAATTTAAAAATAGAAAATAGCCAATTAAGTTTAAGTAGTATTCTAGAAAATTATAGTTATTTAGGCGATAATTGCTTAGATTTGTATAGTTTTATAGAAGATTACAAACAAGATAATAAAGCAACTTACGAAGAAAAAGATAATGAAATAATAATGAAGGCAAGTAGCAATATTCAAAATATTTATATAAAAGAAAAAGTTTTACATATAGATAAAAAAACATATAATCCAACTCAAATGGAAATAAAGGACAATAAACAAAAAACGACAATTTACATATTATATAATGAGGTAAAGGTAAATAGTACAAAATAATATATGTACACTTTACAAAATATATAAATGTAAAACACTATTGACTTTACTTCAAACTAAGTTTAAAAATACGAAAATATAGACTTAAAATTGTAGTTTTTGGGAGTGAAGAAAATGGTAGTAAAAAGAGGAGATATGTTTTATGCAGATTTAAGTCCAGTTGTGGGGTCAGAGCAAGGAGGAATTAGACCAGTTTTGATAATTCAAAATGATTTAGGAAACAAGTATAGTCCCACTGTTATTGCAGCAGCCATAACATCCCAAACAAATAAAACAGAATTACCAACACATATAAAATTAGGAGAAAATACAAGTGGACTTAAGAGCAATTCAGTAGTTTTAGCTGAACAGATAAGAACTATAGATAAAAGTAGATTGAAAGAAAAGATAGGGCATATAGATGATAGTCAAATTATAAATCAATTGAATAGTGCATTAGGTGTGAGTTTCGGCTTGGAATAAAATATTTAAATTAATACGACAGCTTTTAAATAAGGCTGTCTCTTCAACTTTCAAAATTAGAAAAATGAAAATTTGTTAAAATCAATTTAAGATGATGAGTTTTATGTCGATTGCATGCTTTGGAAATTATAATAACAAAAAGTGGGTATAAAAAAAGTAACAATAAAAAAGAACAAATATCTATTGGTACTAGATAAATGTTCAAAAAAATATATTTCAAAACATTTTCTTGACTTACACAGAAAATGATATTTATCTTAATCCAGAAAAGCAAATTGAACATGAGGAAGAACTTGAATACGAAGAAATGGAGTGGTAGCATTTACTATCACTAAAAATTTGTTGCAATATAATTCATCAATACATAACCAAGTATTCCTAATAAAACTAAAGCAGATATTACTATTGCTTTTACTTTTTTAGTTATTTTTTTGCCTAAAATCACACATAAACCTATAATAAATAATATAACTGGAAGTATTAATTTTCCTATTCTTACTCCTTTATATATAGGTGATATTTCAATTCCATATGCAGTTTGAATACCGTAATCTGTCTGAATCTCATAAGGTGATATAGCAAAAACCTTTGAAATCATTCCTATAAAAAACAATTGACTTGACACTAATATTTTTTTAATTTTACTTTTCATAATTATTTTCCCCCTATCATTTTGGTTACACATATTTTAGGTTTATTATTATCAAAGTCCCATGTGTGTAAAGAATCTCCCAAGCAGTACTTCCAATCTTTACAATTTTCACATTCTTTACATTTAAATTTGTTTTCATCTCTAAACCATTTAAATCTATTTTCCCAAACATCTATAAAGTCATCTTTTCTTATATTTCCTTGTACTAATTCTTTTCTTCGTTCAACACTTGGACAAACATAAATATCTCCATTATACAAAATACTACCTGTTGTAAATCCTGCAACGCAGAAAAACATATGATCTCTTACTTCTTTTTCAAATTGCATTCCTAAAAAATGATTACATCCATATTTAACATCAAACTTTGAACTTCTTTTCTTATCTCTAATGAATCTGAATAATCTTTCATAATCATTTTTATCTAATAATAAATCCTCATTATCATTTGCCCTTCCGATAGGCTCTATACTTAATATTCTCCAAGAATTAATATCTAAATCTTTAATTATTTTAAATAATTCTTCTAATTCATCAATATTAGATTTATTAATAACAGTAGTAACTTGCAACCATTGTAGACAATTAGCTTTTTTTAATTTTTGTATGTTTTGGATTATCCTTTCAAAAGAATTTGGAACACCTCTAAACTCATTATGAGTATCTTTTAAACCATCTATACTAATAGAAATTGTATCCATTCCTGATATTTTCATTTTGTCTATTGCATCCTCGTTAATTAGCATTCCATTAGTAGTCATTCCCCAATGAAATCCTAATTTATTAGCATAAGTCATTACATCAAATAAATCTCTACGAAGTAATGGTTCTCCTCCTGTTACATTTATTAAAATTTCATTTGCATTATATTTATTTGCAATACTTTGAAATGCATTTTTAATCTCTGATGTTGATAATTCATCCTTAAAATTGCATTCTTCTCCAGCTCGACTACCACAATGCTTACATTTTGCATTACACCTTAGAGTAGTTTCCCAAAATAGATTGTATAATTTTGGCTTTTGAGCTAATAATTGTTTGTTTTTATAAGCAATTTCTGCTTCTCCATATTTAATTATATCTTTTATCATATTTAAAATTCCTTAATTTTATTTTTCTCTACATTTTATCATATTTAATATTTTTATTCTAGTATATTTTCAAATTTTTCTTGGTCAATTTCTATAGGTTTACAATAGATATGTCACACTAAAGAATAAAAAAAGGAAATACCAATATGATATAATGTTTTTACCACAAAACTAATATCGAAAGAAGGTATTTCCTATGAATAGTATAACACAAGATATAATATTTAAGCAATCAGTTGTAGAATATTCATTAAAACATGGAGTGACAGAAGCAGCCAAAAGATATAAACAGCATAGAAAACAATATATAGATGGAGAGAAAAGTATGATGGAAGCAGAAAATTATTAGTAAATAAATCAAGAAGGCCCCATTCATATCCAAATCAACATACACAAGAAGAAATAAAGATGATAAAAAAATCCAAAGCCCAAAATCCAGATGTAGGGTTAGTTGTATTGGGGGTAAAATTAATGAAAACGGATATACAAGACAAATAACAAGCTTATATAAGGTTATGGAAAGATTAGGAATATATAAAAAGACACCAAGTAAGAAGAAAGCATATGAATCAAAACCATATCAAAAAATGAGTCATCCAGGAGAAAGAATACAAATAGATGTGAAATATGTACTGCAGAAATGTATGTCAAAGGAATTGAAAGAACTAGAAGAAAAATATTATCAATATATAGCAATAAATGAGTATACAAGGCAAAGAGTATTATGGGCAAGCAAAGAGCATAGTACATATGCATCAACGCAAGTTTTAGAAATAGTGATAAAAAAATTTAAATATAAAATAGAATGTATACAAACAGACATGTCTTTATTAAAAGTGTTATATCTATCAACATTAAAAGCAGAGAAAAAATGGTCAAGAATGGTTGATAAATGGGATTTATGCTTATCTCAATTTAGGATTATGTATGAAGGCAGAATATAAAATAAAACCTAAAAATAATAGGCTTAAGAAGGATTTTTTCTTAAGCCCTATTAAACTTACACAACTTTTTCTAAAGTATTGATTTTTTAGAAAAATATTATTAAAATAATGTTAATAATAAAAATATTAAATTTTTTCAAGTTATCAATCGGAAGGAAATCCGATTTACACAACATCTACGATAGTCTCAGTTGTGATACTATATATTCAAAAATGTATAATCAAATGTGGTACTCAAGTTTAGATCATAGTATTGCAGTGGCGTTAATAATTTGGCATTTTACTAAAGATAAAAAGCAAACTCTATCAGGTTTATTTCACGATATTGCAACACCTGTATTTAAGCATTCTATTGATTTTATGAACAAAGATTATGAAAAGCAAGAATCTACAGAAGAATTAACAACTAAAATTATACAAGATTCAGAAGAATTAATGTATTTATTAAATAGAGATGGTATTAAGGTAGAAGAAGTAGCAGATTATCACATTTACCCAATTGCTGATAATGACACACCAAGACTTTCAAGTGATAGATTAGAATATACACTTTCCAAAGGACTTGGAGCAACTGAAAAACTTTGGACATTGGAAGAAGTTAAAGAAGTCTATGATAATATTGAAATTCAAAAAGATAAAAATGGAATAGATGAATTAGGTTTTAAAGATGTTGATAAAGCTGAAAAATTTGTACATACAATGAGTATTTTATCAAGATTATATATTAAGAGAAAAAACTTTATTTACAATGCAAATGTTGGCTGATATTATGAAAAAAATGCTAGATAAAAATTTAATTGATATTAAAGAAATGTATAATTTATCCGAAAAAGATATAATTGATAGAATTAAACAATGTAATGAAAATAATATAGCAGAGAGCTAAAAAAAATGAGAAAATGCAATAGAAGTTAATACAAGTGAAACTCTTCCAGAGGGTAAATACTTTGTTAATATAGAAAAAGTTAAGAAAAGATATATTAACCCTTTAGTTAAATTAAATAATGAATTTAAAATAATAAAAGATATTTCTGAAAAGGCAGATATTGATATTAACGAAGCACTTAATTATAAAACTGCAAAATATGTATTTTCAGATTTTGATTTTGAATAAAAAAGGTGGAGATTATAATGAGTATAGAAAATAAGAAAACAGTTGAAATATATAAAGAAAAAGCAAGTACATATTTAGCTACAAGTATTGAACATGATAAACTTGAACCAGAAAAGGCAAATCGCAAGCGTGAAAAATTAAACAACTTCTTAAAAAGTTCTTTTCAAACATTACCTAAAAATGCAAAGATATTAGAAATAGGTTCAGCTAATGGAGATAATGCAAAATATATTGAAAGTTTAGGCTATAATGTGACAGCAAGTGATATAGCAGACGATTTTATAAGAGCATCAAAAAATAATGGATTAACTACAATTAAATTTAACATATTAGAGGATGATTTTAAAGAAAAATATTCTGGAATTTTAGCTTGGAGAGTATTTGTACACTTTACTGAAGAAGATATTTTTGAAACTTTAAAAATATCTTATGATAATCTTGAAAGTAATGGTATCTTCATATTCAATGTTATAAATAGAGAAACAAGAAATGTTGATAATGAATGGGTTGATTTTCCTAATGAATATCACATGGGAGCAGAACGATATTATCAGTATTTTAATCAAAAGAACTTAGATGATATTATTTCTCAAACTAAATTTCAAATTCAAGATTTTCACAAAGAAGGTGGAGATAACAATAATAAGTGGTTAGTCTATGTATTAAAAAAATAAAATGATTTTTAATTTTCAGATAAGGGGCTGTAAAAAAAGTTCCATTATTATAAAGACTATATTTGTTTAATGCAAAATGGAGAATTAATGAAACTTGGATATGTAACACAAACTTTTAGTAAAATATTAGATAATAACAATCTACGACACATTAGGCTACATGATTTAAGACATAGCTGTGGTACTTTATTAATTCAAAATGGTGTACCAGTTAAAGATATACAAATATGGCTAGGTCATTCTAATTTCCAAACTACGCTAAGATATGCCCATGCAGATATAGAAAATAAAAAGGTATCTGCAAACATAATTGAAAATAAACTTGCATTAGATACAAAAGATACAAAAAAAGAACAAATTACCAAACTCGCTATTTAGGTAATCTGTCTTAAAAAATACATTTCTAACTATGTATAAAAATTCTAATTTTGGAAAAGTGTTAGAACTTTTGTTAGAACTTTGCACATTTTTTATAAATTAAAACCTCAAGCATATCTTACGAACTACTTGAGGTTCTAATGGTGCCAACGAAGTAGTTATTTACAACTTTTGGCTCTCTTAACGATTGATACAAACATCAATCCATTTATTAAAGTATATCATATTTTTGATAAATTACAAGAGATTTATTCAAATTTAATAAAAAAGAAACTCCCCCTTT
>CAKPLT010000007.1 GCA_934167755.1 uncultured Clostridia bacterium | reverse complement strand
ATTTTACCAGCATCTTTAGCTGATATATCACCATTATATCCGTCTTTTAAAGTTACACCAACTTCTGAAGCAACTTCATATTTGAATTTATCTAAAGCGCTCATAGCTTCTGGAACTAATTTTTTATTACTGTTGTTTGAGTTTGCCATGTTTTTCACCTCCTGCTATATATAACATTATTATTGTTTAGAAAAAACTATTGCTTTTTCTAAACTTATGATGTACAATTTCAAAGAAAAATAAACAGGAAATTTTTTGAAAAAAATTTAAAAATGTCAAAATTGCTAAGGAGGAAAAAAGATGTATAAATTAGCTGCAATTGATTTGGATGGGACTATGCTAAATCAATATGGGATTGTAACACAAAGAACAAAAGAAGCTATAGAAAAAGCACAAAAGAAAGGAATAGAAATTATAATAGCATCTGGTAGACCAACAGATTCTGTAAAAACAATAGCAAAAGAAATAAATAGTAATAAATATTTTATTTCTGGAAACGGTGCTATAATATATGATATAACAAGTGATGAAATAATATACGAAAATACATTAAAAAAACAAAAAGCATTAGAAATAATAAAAATATGTGAAGAAAATAGTATATATTATAATATTTATACAGAAAAAGAAATAATTGCTAAAAGCCTACAATGCAATGTGTTATATTATTATAAAGAAAATTTAAATAAAGAAGAAAAAAATAAAACGCAAATAAATATAGTAGAAAATATATATGATTATATAAAAAATAGAGATGAGAAAATTGTAAAAATAACAATATGTGATGGACATCAAGTGATATTTAATTCGATTATCAAAAAATTAAAAGAAATAGGAGAGATAGAGGTATTAGATGTATCACATATGTCAAGAAAAATGATAAAACAAGGAACAGAAGAAATTCCTATTGAGTATTTTTATACTGAAATATCTGCAAAAAATGTAGATAAATGGAATGCTATAGAATTTTTGAAAGAAAAAATGCAAATAGATACTAATGAGATAATTGCAATAGGTGACAATATGAATGATAAAAAAATGATAGAAAATGCGGGACTTGGGATTGCAATGGGAGAAAGTACTCCTGTAATAAAAGAAATAGCAAATCAAATTACTGATACAAACTGTGAAGATGGCGTAGCTAAGGCACTTGAAAATATTTAAATGGAAAGAATAGGAAAAATTCCCAGTTTTCATTTCTCTAAAATGGACACTTAGAACCTGAAACAGAATTGCTTAAATAAAATATTACAAAAATATTACAAAAATATTAATTTTATATTACAATATATATAGTTTGTTGATTTTAAAGAAAAAAAGAGGTAAAATAAAAAAAGATAGTATAAAAACGCGAAAATAAGGAGGAATAAAAAATGGCATCAAATCCAATGCAAAGAAAATCAAGGAATTCATTTCTATTAGGAGTAATAATCACATTATTAATAGCAGGAGTAATAATAGCACTCTTATTTTTACAATTAAAACAAAAAACAGAACAATTAAATGCAGAACTTAATGCAAAAGTTAATGTGTATGTATTGACAAAAAATGTAAAATCCGGTCAAGTATTAACACAAGATATGTTTACTATAAAAAAGATACATAAAGACACTATTCCTAGTAATGCTACAGCAACATCGTCAGTAATAAGTACATGGTATTTACAAACAAAAGATGGAACAATGGTTAATACTGATTCAAAAGGTTTATATTTAGATAAACCAGATTCAATAATAGAGGTTACAGAAGAAAATGGAGAAAAATATAAATACACAGGTGGAGAAAAAACAACAATATCATCTAGAGATGAATTAATTCAAGATAATGAAGGTGCATATATTGTAGATACATCAAATTCGACAGATCAGATTACAAGAGTTTACCAAGAAACATCAACAGGTGAATACTATATTTATAAATTAGATAATTCATCAATGACAACTGGGAATAGCAAAACAAGGGTAAAAGAATATCTAGAATTACAAAATGTTCCTGTAATTGCAAAAGTTGCAATGAATGCTAATACAGTAATAACACCAAGTCTTGTTGTTCAATCAGATGAAGTTGTAACAGATGATACAAGAGAACAAGAATACAATATGGTTGTGTTACCAGTAGACTTGATGACAGATGATTATATTGATATAAGATTGATGACACCAGCAGGACAGGATTTTATTGTTGTTTCAAAAGCAAAAGTAACAATACCTGCAAATTCAGATGGCTCATATATTGCCGATACAATGAAAGTGAACCTAAGAGAAGATGAAATATTATCTATGTCAAGTGCTATAGTAGAAGCTTATGGATTAGTAGGCTCAAAACTATATGCAACAAAATATGTAGAAGCAGGAATGCAACAAGCAGCATCTCCAACATATACACCAAATGCAGCCGTAACAGCACAAATAGATACAAATGGAGATGGAGTAATAGACAATCCTAATATAGTAGAAAAAGCTAAAAACGAATTAAAGACAAGATATTCAGATACAGCTAAAAAAGCAAGAAATGATTATTTACAATCATTAATAAATAGTTCAGATGATTATATGTCAAACATTCAAAAAGAAGCAGCTGATGATATAACAAATCAAAATGCTGCAAGACAAAAATATTTAGAATCATTAGGATATTAAGAAAAAGTGGCTTAGCCACCTTTTCTTAATGAAATTTTAACTTTCAATAATGAAAATATAAAAATAAAATATATTATGCATAAAATGCAAGAAAGGAAGACCAAGGCATATGAAAAAAATAGGGTTTATTGGCGCTTTTGACAAGACCGATGTAATATTAAGTATAGCAAAAGTACTAACAATTGCAGGAAAACATGTTCTAGTAATGGATAATACAATAACACAAAAATGCAAATATGTTGTACCAGTTATAAACCCAACAAAATCATATATAACTACATATGAAGAAATAGATATTGCAGTTGGATTTGAAAGCCTTGATGATTTAAAACAATATGTTGGATTGGATGAAAATGAAAGTTTAGAATATGATTATATAATGATAGACACAGATAGTTTTAAAGGTGTATCAAAATTTGGCATACAAGGGGCTGATAAAGTATATTTTGTCACATCATTTGATATGTATTCGCTAAAAAAGGGAACGGAAATTTTAAGCCAGTTAGGAGTTCCTGTAAAAATTACAAGAATATTTTATTCAAAAGATATGTTAAAAGAGGAAGAAGAATATTTTGATTATTTGGTATTAGGAACAAAAGCAATATGGAACGAAGAAAAAATTTACTTTTTGTTAGAAAATGGCGATTATCCAGCAATAATGGAAAATCAAAGAATTTCAAAAATTAAATTAAGAAATTTAAGCAGTGAATACAAGAAAAATATAGAGTTCTTAACAAATGACATAGATAATGAAATTGGCGGGAAAAAGATAAAAAACATAATAAAAGAACTTTAGAAGGAGTTAGAATAATGTCAATTGTAACATTTTGGAACGATGATAGAGAGCAAACAGGAAAAACATTAACAGCTGTGGCTGTTGCGACAAGAATGGCAATAGAACGAAATTATAAAATATTATTAATTTCAACAAGTTTTCAAGATTCAACAATAAAAAATTGCTTTTGGGGAGAAGAAAACCGAAAAAATTTTAAATTATTTGGTGGAAATGTAAACAATATAGCAGTAGAAAATGGAATTGAGGGATTGATTAAACTTATATCAGCTAATAAATTGACACCTTCAGTAATTACAGATTATACCAAGGTTATATTTAAGGGAAGACTAGAAGTGCTTAATGGATTTAAAGGAATAAAAAATGGATCCTTTGATATGAACTATGAAGAATATAAAAAAATAGAAAAAAACTATGTAGAATTAATAAGAATGGCAAATCAGTATTACGATATGGTATTGGTTGATTTGGAGAAGACAATGACCCCAGAAATAAAAGAAGAAATTCTTAGAATATCTAATTTAAATGTTATGGTTTTTTCACAAAAAAAAGTAAGTGTAGATAAATATAGAGAATTAAGAGACGAAAATGCAGAAATAATGGGAGTAAAAACAATTCCTGTTGTGGGAAAATACACAAATCATTCAAAATATAATGTAAGAAATTTATCAAGATATTTAGATGAAAGAAAAGAGATTAGCATAGTTCCATTTAATTTATTATATTTTGAAGCAGCAGAAGAAGCAGGAGTAACAGATTTGTTTTTGAGATTAAAAAATGTAAAAGATACATCAGATGAAAATTACATTTTTATGCAAGAAGTGTTAAAATTAACGGACAAAATTATAAAAAGATTGCAAGAATTGCAAATGAAAATGAGGTGAGAAGATGTCATTAACTAATATATTATTAACAATAGTTGTTATAATACTTGCGGGAGCAGGAATAGCATATTTTGTGAAAAAAAATAAAAATGCAGAAGTCGAAGATGCAATTGAAAAAGATGAAAAGACATATACGCTTGAAGTTATGAGAAACTATGTGAAAAAGAGACTAGATGAGATTACCAAAGTTAATTTATATGATATAGGATTATCAGAAGAAGAATTAAAGCGTAGAAAAAGCAAAAAATATGCACTAAAAAAGGCATTAAAAGGATGTACATATGGAGATGTTAATGATAAAAGATATGTAAAAGAGCTTATTTCTGATATATTAGCGCAAGAATATGGTGTGAATGAATCTAACATATCAACTGCAATACCATTTGATATGCCATCATTACTTACATCACAAGATAAATTTGATATTTTAATATATGTATACAAAAAGGAATTTGGATATGAAGCTTTGACACAGCTAATTAAAAGATATAATTTAGCAACTTTAAAGTATATTCAAGGAGAAACAAAGCCTTGTTATGTAATAACAGATGATGAAATTGATGAAATATATGAAAAAGAAAAAATAGTTTTATCTTTCCAAGATAAACTAGAAGTTGTTGTACAAAGAATATATCAACATTATAAAGGATATAGTTCAATAGATGAAATAAGAGATATGAATATTGATGGTGTATCTGGTGGTGTATCTGGTTTGCCAGAAAGCTTTTTAAGCCAGGTTGCACAAACAGATGGAGATTATTTGGATCAGGTTGCAGAACATAAAGTTCCAAGAGCATGTGACAGTATCTGGATATTTTTCCAAGGTAAATCAATTAGATTAGGATTTCTATCATTTGGGTCTGAATCAGAACTAAAAAGAGTATGTCAAAATATATATAAATATAATAACCCAGGACAGTTATCTGATACAAATGGTTATAAAATCAATGAAATGAAAGATGGGTCTCGTGTTGTTGTAGTAAGACCATCAATGTCAGAAACATGGGCATTTTTCGTAAGAAAATTTGATGTTAAAAGAGCAACAGTTGAACAATGGACAGGTGAAATGCCAGGAAGTGACAAAGTTATAGATTTATTAAAATTCTTAGTAAAAGGAGCAAGAATTACATCAATCACTGGTGAACAGGGGTGTGGTAAAACAACGCTTCTTATGGGAATGATTGAAAACATATATGAAACAATGAATTTGCGTATTACAGAAACAGCTTTTGAGTTGCATTTAAGAAAAGTTTATCCAACAAGAAATATTTTGTCAATGCGTGAAACAGATACAATATCTGGACAAGAATGTTTGGATGTACAGAAAAAAACTGATGGTTCTGTAAACATCATAGGTGAGGTTGCAACAGACCCTGTAGCATCTTGGATGATTCAATCTGCACAGGTTGCATCTAAATTCACATTATTTACTCACCATGCTAAAACATTTCCAGATTTAGTAACAGCACTTCGTAACTCAATGCTAAGAGCAGGAGTATTTAAAAATGAAAAAACAGCAGAAGAACAGGTTGTACAAGTATTAAACTTTGATATACATCTTCAAAAAGATTTTAGAGGAAGAAGATACATAGAAAGAGTAACAGAATGTATACCAATTCATGATGAATCAACATATGACTATGATTATAAAGGACAAAAAACAATGGATGGTAAAGTAGAAAAATTCTTCCAAAACGCTACAACATATTTTTCAAAAATTACTGAACAAAATTTATATAGATACCAAAATGTATTAGAATATGTTGACGGAGAATATCAAATAACAAATAAAATAACAGATACAAACCTTGCTGAAATGAGAGCAAATATGGATGAATCTGATTTGGAAGATTTCGACAATTTTGTTGAAACATATTGGGGAGAACAAATAAAAAAAGAAAGAAAAGCGAAAGTAAAAAAATAATATAATTAATTTAGGAGGTGTTGTTATAATATGAGTACTCAAATGCTAAAATATATAATGATTGGAACAGCGGTATTATTTGCAGGAGTTGTTATAATATATTTTGTATTAAGAAAAATTATGGGAAAATCTGAATATGCCAAGATGAAAAAACTTCAAGAGGGTACTAAGGCAGATAGTTTTTCATCAGATATTATGTATCAAAAAATATACATAACTTTTACTAAAACACCTCTACTAAAAAGATATTTATTTAAATTAAGAAGAAGACTTGAGATTGTTAATATAGATGATGAATATACAACAAGAAAAGATTCTGCAAAGATTTTATCAAAAGCAATTATAATATTTTTTCTTATTGCTATAGTAACAATCTTAATAACACATAGTAACTGGTTATTAATGTCAATATTACTAATATTCGAATTATTCATTGTTGATACAATGGTAGAAGGAATGGTTGATAAAATAGATAATAACTTGTTAAAGGAACAAATAGATTTTTTTGCAGAAATCAGACATGCATACCATGAATATAATATGGTTGAAGAAGCAATATATCAAGTATCATTAGATGATGAAAAAAGCGTTTCAAAACAGGGTGAAAAAATTTATGAAATATTAAGTTCAGATGACCCAGAAACTGAGCTAGAAAAATACTATGATGTTGCACCAAACAGCTATTTAAAAGAATTCGCAGGTATATCATATTTAACTCAAGAATTTGGCGATAGAGAAGAGGATGGTGCATCATTATACCTAAAAAATGTTGATAATATAACACAAGAAATGCAAATTGAAATATTAAAAAGAGACAAGTTAAATTATGTATTTCAAAGCTTAACATTTATTTCAATTGCACCAGTATTGCTACTGGAACCTTTAAAAAGTTGGGCTGTTAATAATTTTGCATTTACAAGTAGTTTTTATAATGGAAAAATAGGACTTGTTGTACAAGTATTAATAGTGCTTTTAACAGTAGTATCATATATAATGACAAGAAAATTAAAAGACAATGGTGGCGTGCAAGTCAATATGTCACGCAATGATAATCCTTGGCAAGCTAAGATATATAAAGTTCCTGTTTTAAAACAAGCTATAAATGCATTTGTTCCTAAGAAAGGAACAAAAGAATATAGAAAGATGCAAACATTAATGAAAGATTCAGCATCAACCAAAAAAATGGAATGGATATATATAAATAGGATTTTTATTGCAATAATTACATTTGTTTTAACAATTGTATTTTCAATTATATTGCATAAAGTTGCTATAAATTATGTTTATACAGAACCAACCACCGAACAACAAGTATTAGGAAAATTATCAGATAAAAAACAAAAACAAGCTGATGAGCTAACAAAACAAGATAACTACTTTCTTGATAAATTAAAGGGGAATTTAAAGATAAAACAAGAAGAAGTAGAAAGAGCAATGTTAAAATCACCTTATTATGATGAAAGTACAGATTCAAAACAATTGGAATCAGATGCAGAAAGAATAATGGGAAAACTAAAAGTAGTAAATTCTGAACAAATGCAATGGTTTGAAGTATTAATGGCTTGTGGTTTTTCATTAATTGCATATATGGCTCCAGTTTGGATGATGATATTCCAAAAGAAGATGAGGCAAATGGAAATGGAAAATGAAGTAATGCAATTCCAAACAATTATATTGATGCTTATGAAAATTGAAAGAATTAGTGTAGAAATGATTTTGGAATGGCTTGAAAGATATGCAAACATATTTAAAGAGCCAATAGCAAAATGTGTAAATAACTATGAAGCAGGTGCATGGGAAGCACTTGAGGAATTAAAAAATTCTGTAACTAATAAAGATATGATAAGAATAGTTGAAAGCTTACAAGCGGCTGTTGAAAAAATACCAATAAGAGAAGCATTTGATGAACTAGATGCAGATAGAGACTATCATAAAGAAAAAAGAAAAGCTACAAATGATCAATTAGTATCAAGAAAAGGACTTATAGGTAAGGCAGTTGGATTTGCACCAATGATATGCTTATTTGTTGGATATTTAATTGTACCACTTGTTGTAATAGGATTAACAAGTATGTCAAGTACATTTACTCAATTGTCATCATAAAAATGAATTCTATAAAGATATGAGGTAGATATAATGGATAATATAAACAAAGCACTATTAATTGCGGGAGGAATTCTATTTGCGGTATTAGTTCTAACATTGCTAATAATATTTTATAATAATATGTCTACATATTATACAGAACAACATAACACAAAAATGGTTGAACAAATAACAGAATTTAACAATAAATTTGAAAATTATAATGGACAAACTATTAGGGGAAATGAACTTATTTCTGTAATGAATAGAGTTATTGATTATAATCGTACATATTCTGATATGGAAGGAGCAGATAGAGTTACAATTACAATAAATTTACAAGGACACCAAAAAGAGTTACTTTATACTGGAACAACTAGTTCTGATACATTATTTCAAAGATCAGTAATTTCTAATGCTAATGGAAATGATAGTGAAATAAGTAAAATATCTGAGCTATCAACAGAATTAGCTAATAGTACGGGAATTGATGACACAAAATTGCAAAAAATGTCAGCAGAAATATCAACTATTTGTAATGCTAGTACAGATGATTATAGTGTAAAAAAAAGAAATGAAAAACTACAAAAGATTTTAGGGTATAAAAGTGATAAAATATTTACTACTCAAGAAATTAATAAATTTCAAAGTGCAACGATGAAATATTATCAACTTACACAATTCAAAAGAGTAATGTTTAATTGTACAGAAGTAGTTCATAACCAGAAAGATGGAAGAATTAATAAAATATCTTTTGAAGCTGTAATAGAAAATAATGCATTAAAATTAAACTAGTATAAATGAAAGGAAAACTCAAATGGAAAATGCAACCAAAGCTCTATATATAGCAGCAGGTGTACTGATGGGAATAATGATATTATCATTAGCAGTAATGTTATTTTCAAGCTTACAATCTTATGTTGAAGAATATAAAAGCCAAATTGAATTTAATGAGCTAAATACTTTTAATAGCAAATATCAAAAATATGTAGGAACAGGAGGAAAATTAACAATACAAGATGTAGTCACAGTGGCTGGAATGGCATATGAAGACAATAGTTCTTTTAATATAGATCCAAACGAATGGAAAGAGATTTCTGAAAATTCTTTATATGTTGGAGTGTATCTAAATGGAAAGCGTATAGATCAAACAATAAAAATAGAAATGCAAGATTTATTGGCTGAAAACACAGAAAAAAGATATGATTGTACAACTGCAAACATTAGATATAATAAAGTTGGTAGAATTTATGAAATACGATTTTTGGATATAAAATAAAATGTTGCAAAATGAAAAAAAGAATGTTATAATGAGGTTATAAAATGAAAAAAGTATTTATATTTTTGATAATAATCTTGATTATTGTCGCAATTATAGGTTTTAATTATTTTTCTTATAAAAATGAGTACAAGATAATTCAAAATGAAAATGCTGAATTTGAGGAATATAAAGATAAAGAAGTATATGGACTATCTGTTGCTACAATAATTAACAAAGTTATAGACAAAAACACAAAAAATAAAATAGAAAAAGATGAAAAAGGAAACTTTATACAGAATGATGAAAACTCTATTGAGGTAGAAATACATATAGTAGAAAATGAAAAAGATTACAACTTACAAATGGAACAAATTTACAATTCAGGTGTTGAACAATTTGTTCAATATTATGGAAATATAAAATTTAAATGTTCAAAAATAGAATATCATGAAAAAACAGGCAGAGTTAAATATATTTTATTTGAACAACAAGAAACAAGTTAATAAAGTTTGGCATAATATATGTCAATAGAAAAATAAACAAAAGTTAATAAAGGAGGGAAAAACTATGGAGAACGCAACAAAAGCACTTTTAATTGCTGCTGCTGTATTAATAGCAATATTAATTATATCTTTAGGAATTGTAATTTATAATCAAGCTTCTGAAACAATTAATTCTGTAAATATGTCAAGAGAAGAAATTCAAGCATTTAATGATCAATTTTTAAAATATAACGGAACAGGTAAAAGAGGAACTGAAGTAAATGCATTGATAAAATCAGCACTTAATAACAATATGACAGAAAGAGCAGGAAACAATAGTCAAGATACTGCTAAATGTGTTGATATCACAGTTGGAGGAACAAGTGCAATTAATGTAGATGCTGGAACTATGAATAGAGTTGATTCATCAAAAGTTTACACTGTAACTGTAGCACAAGATGGAGAAGGTGGATTAGTTCATACAATCACTATAACAGCAGAAAAATAGTATTTAAAATAAAAATATAGAAAGGGGATATACTTATGGAAAACGCGATAGATGCATTAAAAATTGCAGCAGGAGTACTATTATTTGTATTGGCGTTGACCATAAGTATATCTTGCATTTCTCAAGCAAATGAATCTATAACAACAATAGTAAATATGCGTGATAGAGATATAAAAATAGCATATGATAATATACAACCATCAAATGGATTAACAAGAATTGTTGGAGTTGAAACAATAGTTCCAACTATGTATAAAACATATGATGAAAACATCGAAGTTTATTTCAAAGACTCTAGTGGAAACCCAATTCCAATATACTATAAAACAGGAGGAAATGGAGAAAGAGTAAGAGATGAAGCAACAAATCAACCAATATTGATTGACTATGTTAACCTTGCAACAGAAACATATCCTGATAAAGAAACATGCATAAAACACTTAGATATGATATTGGCGGGGAAAAATAGTTTTGAAGATGATGAAATGGCTGAAAAATATAAAAATCAATTTTATGAAAGATATACTAATGGATTTTTAGATTTTATTGAAAATAAAAAATTTGAAGAAAAATTAGGAGAATATTATGAAAGTGAAGGTTCAACCTCAACACAAATAAAGAAAAGGATAATAACATATCAAGAAGTACAATAACATTAGAAAGGATTAAAGAACAATATGGATGATACAGTAATTTCAATAATAGCAATAATAGCTGCATGTATTATAATGTTTATAGCTCCATTAATATTGATTGCTGACAGATCTGATGATATATCGCAATTATTAGTTCAAACAGCAACATCAGAATTTGTAAATGAAGTTATTAAAACAGGTAAAATAACAGTTGAAAATTATCAAAAATTTATCTCTAGTTTACAATCATCTGGAAATACATATAATATAGATATGGAAGTAAAAATATTAGATGAAACAACATCAAAAGTTATTACACAAGCAAATCCAACAGAAATAGGAAATAATACATATTATTCAATATATACAAGTCAAGTTGAAGATAAAATTGGAATATCCTCTCAAATAACTGAAAATAATAGAACAGGACAGCTTATTCTAAAACAAGGAGATTTAATATTTGTTACTGTAAAAAATAGTAGCCAAACATTATCACAAGTATTAAAAGGCTTTTATAATACTGCAACAACAGGAAACTTACAAATTATAGCTGCTAGTTCATCAGGAACAATAAATATAAATGGTGCAACATAAAAATGATTAATTTTGAATTTTGAAAATTAATCATTTTTTTATATACTTTCCTAGTATATAAAAAGCTACAATTTGTATAAAAATAAAGTTAGATACAAATAATAAAAAATGAAGGAGTGAAATTTTATGAAAACACTCAAAAAATTTATTTTTTTATTTGTATTATTTTTTTTATATATGTTTATTTTATCTAGAAGTTATATACCTGAAACGATAGCTGTAAGAGGAGAAGAAGTAAGAATTTCAGATATTCAAGTAATACCAATAGGAGAAGTTGTAGGAATAAAATTGTATACAAGTGGAGTATTAGTTGTTGGTACATCTGGAATACAAAACATAGATGGGATAACATATAAACCATATGAAAATACAGGAATAGAAGAAGGAGATTCCATAATAGAAGTAAATGATAATGTTATAAATAGTACACAAGAATTAATAGATGCAATAAATATGTATAATGGAGAAAAAATCAAAATAACATATGTGAGAAATAATGAAAAAAATATATGTGAAATTACCCCTGTACAAGACAAATCAGGAATTTATAAAATAGGATTATGGGTTAGAGACAGTGCAGCAGGAGTTGGAACTGTAACATTTTATAATGAAGAAACACAAAGTTTTGCAGCATTAGGACATGCAATAACAGATATAGATACAGGTGAAATAATGCAAACATCATCAGGTGAAATTGATAATGTAAGTATAATATCTGTAGTAAAAGGACAAGAGCAACAGCCAGGAAAAATTCAAGGAAGCATAAAGCAAAACAGTGTTATTGGAAACATTTATAAAAACACACAATATGGAATATATGGAATAATAAAAAATTCAGAAAATTTAAATATAGACTATTCAAAGAAAATGAATGTTGCAGAAAGACAAGAAATAAGTTTGGGAGATGCTATAATTTTATCTAATATAGATGGACAGTTAAAAGAATATAAAGTTGAAATACAAAAAACTTATTTGAATAATAATTATGATAATAAAAGTATGATAATTAAGATAAAAGATGATGAACTATTAAATAAAACAGGAGGAATTATTCAAGGAATGAGTGGCTCTCCTATTATACAAAATGGAAAATTTTGTGGGGCAATTACACATGTTTTTATTAAAGATCCAACTATAGGATATGCTGTATTTGCAGATAGAATGCTAAGTGAATTAGAATAGAGAATAAACTAAAGTTTCTATTTTTATGATATGATTTTGTCAAAGTTTTCCTTTGACTTAAAACACAAAAAATAGTATCATAAAAATAGAGATTTTTTTGTATTTTATTGACAAAAAAAAGTAGTTTTTATATAATTGTAACAGTAAAATACATGGAGGATGAAAAAGTGAAAAAAACTAAAGCAAAAAGAATTTCAATTATTTCAATTTTAATTGTTTTATTAGTTAGTTTTTCTGCAATTATTTATGCTTCTGGAGCTATAATAACAAACCCAACAATAATAACATTTGCAGATAAAAATTTATATGAAACAATGAAAAAACAATTTAAATCAAAGAAAATTGCATACAATGAAAATGATACTGATCAAACAATAGAAGTATCAATAGATGATATTTCTAATATAACTGAATTAAATTTGCAAGGAGTGAATGATGTAAAAATATTTAACCTTACAGGATTAGAAAAATTCACCAATTTAACTATTCTAAACTTATCAGGAAATGCTATAACAAATGCAAATTCAATAAGTGGATTATCTAAAATTCAAAATTTAAATTTATCTGATAATCCTGCAAATAATTCAATTCTAGGAACAGTATCAAAATTAACATCCTTAAAAGAATTAAATATGTCAAATACACAATTAAATGGAGACCAATTATCAAATTTAACAAATTTAACAAATTTAACAAAACTAATAATTTCTAAAAATAATATAAGTACAGTTGAAAGTATATCAGCCTTAACAGGAATTACATCATTAGACATATCTGTTAATAAAAGTTTTACAGATTTTAAACAATTAGTAGTATTTAATAATTTAACAGAATTAAATGTAGCTGGTACAGGAATAACAACATTTTCAGGAGCATCTGGAACAACAGTACATGATGGAATTGAACAATTGTCTAAACTTGAAAAATTATATGCACAAGATAATTTAAACATATCTAGTGCTGGCTTAAATTCAATATATGCAACTTATAATAATGGAAAAGAAATAGTACCATATTTGCAAAACATTAAAGTATTAAATTTAAGCAGTATAGGAGTTAGTGGCAAAAGACCAACAATTGCTTTTAACAATTTCACCAAATTAACAACTTTAGAAGAATTACACTTAGCATCAAATGATATAACAAACTTATCAGGACTTGCAAAGCTAAAAAACTTAAAATATATAGACTTAGCTAATAACAAAATACAAACTAACCAAATACAATATTTTATTCAAAAAGAAACTGTTAATGGAGAAAGCGTAGTTAAAACAGAAAATACATTAAAAGCAGGCAAAATAGACTTAAGAGGAAATGAAATTATAGATGTAAGCATATTGGCTGACTATCCAGCTGATATAACATGGCTAGATATATCTGAGAATCATATTTATAATGTTGATCCATTGAGCAAAAATAGTTTTAGTGAAGGACTATATTTACAAAATCAAGACATTACATTCGGACTATTTAAGAAAACAGCTAATGTAAATCATTACATAATTTTACCTAATATTTTTAAGTATATTAAAACAGAAGGAAACTTTATATATTCTTCAGATGCGAAATTTGAATTTGATGGAGTTACTTTAAACCCTGATTATACGAACCCTAGCCAATATAATGTGATCATAGATTATCAAAAGACAAAAAATGATACTTTAACTGCCAAAATTGTAGGTGGAGTTGCAGATGGCACAACATTAAAATTTACAATTGGAACACAAGGAAATGTTCAGTGTTTAATTGACTCATTATTATTTGTAGACGAGAATTTAGATGCTTCAATAGAAAAAGAGCTAAATAATGCTGAAAATTCAAAAAACATAAAATATTTAGCAAGAGTACCTAAAATAATAAATATAAATCAAGATGCAATTTCAAAAATAACAAAACTTGATCTACAACACACAGATTCATCAGTTAATACAAAAATAAAAGATTTAACAGGGCTAGAAAATTTTTATAATTTAAATACATTATACTTGCAAAATAATGATGTAAAAAACATTGATCCATTGTCAACATGTGTCAAATTGCAATTATTGTATTTATCAAACAATTCAAACATAGCAGATAATAATTCATCATTAGAAAAAATGACAGTGTTAAACACACTGGATTTATCAAATACAGGAATGACAAATATAGATAGTATAAATAAGTTAACAGAATCATTTACGAGTAAAAATAGAGCAACAACTTTAGTTGGGTTAAACATATCAGATAATAAATTAAATGATATAGATGGAATAGAAAATATAACAACACTACAAAGTTTATCTATAGCTAATGAAGAACTTAATGATCAAAAAATATCAAAATTAAATAAACTAACGAAGTTATCAACATTAAATATTAATGGAAATCAAATAGAAAATATAGATATTTTATCAGGATTAGATTTAAAGTATTTATATTTTAATAACAATGAAGTACAAAGTTTACAACCTATAAAAGGAAAAGTATTTTATGAACTAGAATTTGCAGGAAATAAAGTTAAAGATATATCACCATTATCATCACATCGTACAATTAATAATTTAAGAATGGATAATAACAATATTGAAGATGTAACAGTATTATCAAATATATCAATGTCAGAGGAGCAGACACTATCTGTAACAGGACAAAAAATAGTAAGAGGATTAGAAAAAAATACATCAGGACAAGTTAATGTAGAATTACCTCAAATATTTAAAGCTGCGAAAGACTCAAACAATAAATTATATACAAGCTCAGATTTAATAACAACTAACTGTACATTAGATTCAACAGGAAATAATGTAATAGTTGATATTGAACAATTAAATGGAGAGATTGCACAAGTTGAGATTTATGGTGGAAAAGCACATGGAACAATATTAACTATTGCACCACCACTTGAAGGAAAAATAACATATAATCCATCAAATACTGTAAAAACTAATAAAAATATAACAGCAACAATTACATTTAATAGAAGTGAAGTAACAATAACAAACAATGATGGAAAAAATACATATGAATTTAATAAAAATGGAGAATTTTCATTTAACTTTATTGACAAATATGGATTTGAGGGAACAGAAAAAGCAACAGTACAAAACATAGATAAAGAACCACCAGTTGCAACAGTTACAAAAGAAGTAAAAAATAAACAAGTAATTGTTACCATAACCACAAACGAAAAAGTTGAAAAAATAGATGGATGGGCTTCAATGAATCTTACGAATGGAAAAACAATATTAACAAAAACTTATACAACAGATACAGATGAAAATGTAAATTTAATAGATGAAGCTGGAAACATACAAGTAATAAGTATTCAAGTTAAAATAGATAAAACAGCACCAATAATTACAGGTGTTGAAAATGGAAAAATATATAGTGAAGCAGTAACTCCAATAATTCAAGATGAAAACAAATTTACAGTATTATTAATGAAAAATGGAGCAAGTGTGGCAGATTATAAAGCAGGAGATACAATTAAAGGGGCAGGAAAATACACTTTGACTGCAACAGATATATTTGAAAATAAAACAACGATTGAATTTGAAATTAGTGTATCAGATGTTATTACATCAAATGTACAAATTGTTGATGAAAACAAACTTATAATAAAAAATATCAAACCAGGAATGAAAGTTGAAGAACTTATAAAAAATTTACAAAATGAAATGCCATATGAAATAGTAAACTCAAAAGGATACAAATTATTAAATACAGAAAAGTTAGCAACAGGTCAACAAATAAAAATGGAAAATGGTAAGATATATACAATTATAGTTTGGGGAGATTTAAACGGAACGGGAACAATTACAACAGCTGAATTAGCAAGAATATCAAAAATAGCAGCTAAAATAATTATTCCAACTGAATTAGAGAAAACTATTATAGATGTGAATTCAGATGGAAACATAAAAACAGCTGATATAGCAGCAATTTCAAAATATGCGGCTGGAATAAAATAAAGAAAGGATAATTTAAAATGAAAAAAACAATAGTAAGTATTTTAATAATTAGTTTAATGTCTTTATTATTTGTTGGAAATTCATATGCAGCACAACTTCAAGCTAAAATTGAAGCATCAGCCGATAAGACAGAAGTTTCAGCAGGAGATAAAGTTATATTTACACTAAAAACAACAAATATAGCAAATGCAGAAAATAATTCTGTATCAGCAATAACAGGTGTATTGGAATGGGATAAAAACTTTTTTGAAATTCCATCAGATGGAACAGGATCTGCAACATTAAATGCAGAAACAGGAAATTTTAATTGTATTTCAATTGTAAAAGATGGAGGAACAAATGGTACAATAATTTTAAAAGTAAAAGATTCAGCTACTGGTTCAGGAATTGTTAAATTTAAAGAATTAGAAGCAAGTGATGGAAGAACAGATGCAGAAGGAACAGCAAAAACTTCAGACCAAGAAATTACAATAAAGATAAAAGCAACAGATACAGACAAACCAACTACAGACACAGACAAACCGGCAACAGATAAGCCAACTACGGATACAGACAAACCATCAACAGATGATTCTTCAACAGATACTGATGATGAGCCATCAACAGATACAGAAGAACCAAGTGATAATGGAACACCTCAAGAACCAGCACAAAATCAACCAACAACTGATGGAGTTACAGTAACAGTTGGAGGAGATAGTGATACAACAATTGCTAATAAAAATTATGATAAAGCAGGATTGAGTGCAGTAATTATAGTAGCAATATTAATAGCACTTGGTGTTACAATTATAATGTATAAGAAAAATCAAAAATATAGAGATATAAAATAAAGAATGAGAACCGCCTTTGAATGTAGGTGGTTTTTTAAAATTTTTTTATAAGAAATACTTGAAATATAAGCTTTTCATTACATTCCTCGGCTTATTATGAAATTTAAGAAATTCTAACTTGATTTATGGCACCCTTCCACTCTCGTGAACTCTTTCCATAAATCTGCATAGAATTTCTAAAATTTCTCCATTCACATTCGTCATTTCATTTAAAGCTTATATTTCAAGTATTTCTTCATATTAATTTTAAATAAAACATTAACCTGTAACATTTAAAAAAGAAAAATCTGTCGAATAGTAGCAATTTAATGAAAATTATGATATAGTTGTTATATTGGTTTTTATCTTTGGAAAGGATGAATAGATAATGAAAATAGGAAATATATTTAAACACATAAAACTTGTAACAAAGCACAAATGGCTTGTATTCAAGTTATGTTGCAAAATAGGAATGCCATGGAGAGGATTTATGCATGACTGGTCAAAATTTTCACCAACTGAATTTTGGGAAAGTGTAAAATATTATAATGGCCATAAAAGCCCAATAATGGTATGTAAAGCAGATAAAGGATATTCAGAAGCATGGTTACATCATAAAGGGAGAAATAAACATCATCATCAATATTGGGTTGATTTATCATTACCTGAACAAGCTATAATGATGCCATATAAATATGTTGCAGAAATGGTATGTGATGAACTTGCAGCAGGGATAGTATATAATGGAAAGAAATGGACTAACCATACACAGCTAGATTATTATACAAGTAAAGAAAGAAAAAATTTAATACATCCACAAACAAATAAGTTTATGATTGCTGTATTAACAGAAATAAGTGAAAATGGAATTAACAAAACACTAACAAAGAAAAATATTAAAAAATTATATGAAAAATATTGTATTAGAATGGAGAATTTAGATGAGAATAAGATTTAAACCTTGGGCAAGACCAGAATTAGAGGCAAGTAACTTTTATAGAGATAATCCAGAACAGTTAAAAAATAAATGGATACAAGAATTTAAAAACCAGGATAACCCAATCCATTTGGAACTAGGATGTGGAAAAGGGCAATTTATATCACAATTAGCTATTCAGAATCATGACACAAATTATATTGCAATAGATTTAGTTGATGCAATGCTAGGCCTTGCAAAAAGGAATGTTGAGCAAATTTATCAAGAACAAAATAAAGAAATAGAGAATGTAATATTAACAAGATTTGATATTGAAAGAATAACTTTAATATTAGGAGAACAAGATAATATTAAAAGAATATACATAAATTTTTGCAATCCATGGCCAAAGGGAAAACATAGAAAGAAGAGATTAACACATACAAGACAATTAGAAAAATATAAGACATTTTTAGCAAAAGATGGAGAAATTTATTTTAAAACAGATGATGATAGCTTATTTAATGCAAGTTTAGAATATTTTGAAGAGTCTGGTTTTACAATTTTGAAAAAAACTTATGATTTACATTCAGAACCAATTTGGGAAAATAACATTGAAACAGAACATGAGAAGATGTTTTCTGAGCAAGGAATAAAAATAAAAGCATTAATTGCAAAAAAATTTTAATAAAAGTGTATTAATTAATAAAAAATATTAAATCAAAGAAATATCATTTTACCGTTTAACTGCGGACGCTTCGCTATTTTAAATTTGTTTAAAAACAAATTTAAAACACCTTGTTTCACTTTAAAATGATATTTCTTTGATTAATTTGATATAATTATAAATTTAAAAATTTTTTTTAAAAAGTATTGTCAAAAATTATTTAATGTGTTAATATAATAAGGTGATGTAGGGGTATAGTGTCAATGGTAGCACATCGGTCTCCAAAACCGCCTGTGAGGGTTCGAATCCTTCTACCCCTGCCATATATATAAAGATTTAGGGGGCAATAGGTTTTAATTTTAAAACCTATTTTTCATGGAGAAAAGAAGTTTAGTTTTAAAAAGAAACTAAGCTTCTTTTTAGGTAGATGCTATTGAGAAATATATTATTATTAGAAAGAGGTGTGTATTTATAAATAAATTAATAACAGGAATAATTATTTTTTCAATAATAATATGTATTTTATTTATACCTGCAATGTCTACAAGCAATGATTTACAAGAAACTAATAAAGGAGAATTAATTTTTTATGGAGATTTAAATTTTGCATGGCCAATTCCTGGATATACAGCAATATCATCTCCGTTTGGAAAAAGGAGTGCGCCAACATCAGGTGCTTCAACATATCATAAAGGAGTAGACATTCCAGCACCTGAAGGAACAACATTAATAGCAATATGTAATGGAGAAATAACATTTATAGGCTTTCTTGGAGGTGGAGGATATACAATAACAATAACTACAGAAAATCAACTTAAAATATCATATTGTCATGTTTCTCCAAATTATATTGTATCTATCGGTGATAAAATAGAACAAGGACAAATAATTGGAAATGTTGGACCTAAATATGTATATGGAGTTGCAGGAAACAATTACAAAGATACAACTGGAAAGCCAACAAATGGTGCAACTACAGGCTGTCACTTGCATATAGGATTTAGAATAAATAGTGAATATGTTAATCCATTAGATTATTTAAAGTAGTTTACAGTGCGACCTTTTTGTGCTATTATATTAGTATTTAAGGAGATGATTTAATGGCATTTGACGGAATTGTAACAAAATCAATTGTTTCAGAATTGCAAAACATTATAGGAAGTAAAATAGATAAAATCCATGAACCAGATAGAAATACAGTAATATTAGGACTATATTTTCAAGGAAATAATTATGCTTTAAATATTTGTATAGATGCACATAATTGTAGGCTAAATTTAACAAAACATTCTAAAATAAACCCACTTGTTGCACCCAATTTTTGTATGTTACTCAGAAAACATTTAGTTGGTGGAAGAATTATAGATATTTCAATGCAAGGATTAGAAAGAGTTGTAGATATTCAAATTGAAACTATCAATGAATTTAATGAAATAGAAGTTAAAACTTTAATAATTGAACTTATGGGAAAACATAGTAATATTATACTAACAAAGTCAAATGGTGTAATTATTGATGCAATAAGACATATAAGCTCAGTAAATTCATATAGAGAAATATTGCCATCACGAGTATATGTTTTGCCAAAATCAGATAAATATGATTTTATAGAATTAAAAGACTTTGAAGAGTTTTATGATAAACTATTAGGTAAAACGGAAGATATAAATATAGAAAATTTAGCAAAAGAAATTGCTAATAAATTTACAGGAATTAGTATCCAATTTGCAAAATCAGTAATATTACAATGCGATATAGAAAATGTTTCAAAAGAAAGCTTGAAAAAGGTTTATAAATATATTCGAGATATAATAAAAGACAATCAAACTTTAAAATTTGAAACACTATATAAAAATGACAAGGTTTCAGATTATGTATTAGTAAAAGATGAAAATCCAGAGAATTATAGTTTGAATTTTTATATTGATGATTTTTATTTTGAAAGAGAAACAACAGAAACATTTGTAAATTACAGAAACAGTTTGTTAAAGATGATTTTAGAAAAATTGAAAAAATATAATAATCGTTTATTGAATATAAATTCAAAACTTAAAGAATGTGATGAAATGGACAAGTATAGATTATATGGAGAACTTATAACAGCAAATTTATATAGAATTACAAATAATCATTCAGCAAGTATAGAATTGGAGAATTATTATGATAACAATAATTTGATTTCAATACCTTTAGATACAAAATATTCACCAAATGTAAATGCAAAAAGATATTTTAAAAAATATTCTAAACTAAAAAATGCATTCCAAATTGTGTCTGAACAAAAAATTGAGACTGAAAAAGAGATTGATTATATTGGAAGCATTGTATATGAATTAGAGAATAGTATATGTGTTGAAGATGTTCAAGAAATTTTTGAAGAAATAAGCGAAAATGTTGTATTTAAAGATAGACTAAAAAAGAAAGAGAAAAAGAGTAAAATTTCTAAAAAGAAAAAACAACAAACATTTTCACCTATTGAATATGATATTGATGGATATAAAATTTATGTAGGAAGAAATAATAAAGAAAATGATTGGCTAACATTATCTTTTGCAAATAAAATGGATTTATGGTTTCATACAAAAGATGTACAACGGAAGTCATGTGATACTAAAGGCTGAAAAGGAAGTTACTGATGATATTTTAGTCAAATGTGCTGAGATTGCTGCTAAACATAGTAAAGCAAATCTTTCTTCTAATGTTCCTGTTGATTATTGTCAGGTTCAATTTGTTAAGAAGGCACATGGAGCAAAACCTGGGATGGTTATTTTTACCAATAATAAGACTTTAAATGTTAATCCTTTGAATATAACAACGATTAATAATTTTTATTAAAAATGTTGACAATGAAAAAATAACATAATATAATAAAGCAAGTTAAATAATTACGATGAAAAAGAAAAATTATGTAATTCAATAATAGAGAGCTAGTGATGGTGGAATACTAGTAGCGATAAACATAAGGGGAGCTTTTGAGTAATAAAAATAAATTAAGGTGCTTAAAGCAAATGAAAAGCTTTAAGAATTAGGGTGGAATCGCGGAATATACTTTCGTCCCTAGCGTAGTGTGCGTGGCATATTATGCTAGGCACGGAAGTTTTTTGTTTAGTTTAAAAGTAATTGTAATTTTGAATATGTCAGATTTAATTATTTTTAAACAGAATTTGAGAATTAGAAATGGAGGAGATTTAAAATGGTAAAATCAATGGAAACAATAGTTAACTTATGTAAAGCAAGAGGATATATCTATCCTGGGTCAGAAATTTATGGAGGATTAGCAAATACATGGGATTATGGACCATTAGGAGTAGAACTAAAAAATAATATAAAAAAACTATGGAGAAAAAAATTTATTCAAGAAAGCAAACACAATGTAGGATTAGATGCTGCAATATTAATGAATCCACAAACATGGGTTGCATCAGGACATGTTGGAGGATTTTCAGATCCACTTATAGATTGCAAAGAATGTAAAACAAGACACAGAGCAGATAAATTAATCGAAGAATGGGCACATGATAATGAAAAAGACATGATAGCAGATGGAATGACAGATGAAGAAATGATTAAATTTATGGATGATAATAATATTTGCTGTCCAAACTGCGGAAAACACAATTTTACAGGAATACGAAAATTTAATTTGATGTTTAAAACATTTCAAGGTGTAACAGAAGATGCAAAAGCAGAAATTTATTTAAGACCAGAAACAGCACAAGGAATATTTGTAAACTTCAAAAATGTAATGAGAACAACAAGAAAAAAACTTCCAATGGGAATTGCACAAGTTGGAAAAGCATTTAGAAATGAAATAACACCAGGAAATTTCACATTTAGAACAAGAGAATTTGAACAAATGGAATTAGAATTTT
Source organism: uncultured Clostridia bacterium (assembly GCA_934167755.1). Taxonomy (GTDB): domain Bacteria; phylum Bacillota; class Clostridia; order TANB77; family CAG-508; genus CAG-269. The sequence goes on along the minus strand of CAKPLT010000007.1, from coordinate 54,412 downwards.
TCTGCAAACCAGGAACAGATTTAGAATGGTATGAATATTGGAAGAAATTCTGTAAAGAATGGTTATTAGGACTTGGAATGAAAGAAGAAAACATACGATTAAGAGATCATAGCCCAGAAGAACTTGTATTTTACAGTAAAGCAACAACAGATATAGAATATGCATTTCCATTTGGATGGGGAGAATTATGGGGAATTGCAGATAGAACAGATTATGATTTAACAAATCATATGAATGTTTCAAAAGAAGATTTTACATATTTAGACCCAGAAACAAATGAGAGATATGTACCATATTGTATAGAACCATCACTTGGAGCAGACAGAGTTGCACTTGCATTTTTATGTAATGCATATGATGAAGAAGAAATAGCAGAAGGAGATACAAGAACTGTATTACACTTACATCCAGCACTAGCACCATACAAAGTGGCAATACTTCCATTATCTAAAAAGTTATCAGAAAAAGCAGAAGAAGTATATGCTAAATTATCAAAGAAATTTATGTGTGAATATGACGAAACGGGTTCAATTGGAAAACGCTATAGAAGACAAGATGAAATTGGAACACCTTTCTGTGTAACAATAGATTTTGATACTTTAGAAGATAACACAGTAACAATAAGAGACAGAGATACAATGGAACAAGTAAGAGTAAAAATTGATGAACTTGAGAACTGGATTGATGAAAAGATAGATTTTTAATAATACGAAAGGAAAAGAAAAATGGAAAATAAAAAAGTGATAATAGCAATTGTAATAGTATTAATATTAATAATTGGAATAGTAGGAGCAACTTTTATATTTGGAAATTTTAATAAAGAGCAAACGAAATTGTTAACAGAAGAATCAAATAAAATTCTTCAATCAGATATATCAAAAGACAATATAGACTTTAATATAAAAACTAAGAAAAACTATGCTATTGTTGAAAAATCAATTAAAGAATATATTTCAAATCTTAAGAATATATATGTAGAGATTGAAGAATTAAATAATGGCGTAAATCCAAACAATATATTTACTGCACAAAATATGCAAGATAAAGACTTAAAAGAAATAGAGGATATAATAAAAGAATATAAAGAAAAAAGTCAAAATTGTATTTCAGAATTAGAAGAAATGCTAACAGAAGAAAAGATTTCGGAAAATATTACTAAAAATAATATTTCATCAAGAAGAGATTATTATACTGGATTATATAATACAGTAATGTTAAATGATGTGATGAAAAAACAGTATAATTCGTTAGAAGAAAAAGTAAAAGATGAAAAAAGTCTGCTAATTGAAAAAATTAATAAAATAGATAAAATTAGAGAATTTTTAGAAGATAATAAAGATTCTTGGACTATAAAAGATGACAAAATTCAATTTACAAACTTAAACAGAATGACAGAATATTATAATTTATTAAATAAATTAACAGATTAGTTAGAAATAGAATATTTAAGAAAGGAAATGAAGAAAATGAGAAAGTATTTTGGAACAGATGGAATTCGTAGAATTGCTAATACAGAGTTATCACCTGAATTAGTATATAGAGTAGCAAAAGCTGGGGCATATGTATTATCAAAACATTCAACAAAAACACCAACAATATTAATTGGTAGAGATACTCGTATTTCAGGAACACTAATAGAAAGTGCAATGGTAGCAGGATTTTTAAGCTATGGAGCAAATGTTAAATTATTAGGTGTTATTCCAACACCAGGAGTCGCATATTTAACAAGAAAGCTTCAAGCAGATGCAAGTGTTGTAATATCAGCATCACATAATACATTTGAGGACAATGGAATAAAATACTTCAGTAATAAAGGAACAAAGATTCCAGATGAAATAGAAGAAGAAATAGAAGAGGTAATGGATTCAGGAAAACTTGATGAATTATCAGCTGTAAGCGAAAAAATAGGAATTTCAGAGGTAAGAACAGATTTATTAGATGAATATGTATATTTCTTTAGAAAAAATTTTGATGATAATATTGAAAAGCTTAATAGACCAGATTTTAAAGTAGTAATAGATACTGCTAATGGAGCTACATATAAAGTTGCAGACAAAGTATTTAAAGCATTGGGAATAAATCATGTAATTATAAATAATAATCCTAATGGAATAAATATAAACGACGGTTGTGGATCAACACATCTTGAAATGTTAAAAGAATATGTTGTAAAAAATAAAATGAGCCTTGGAATTGCTTATGATGGAGATGGAGATAGATGTTTAGCTGTTGATGAAAATGGAGAAGAGATTGATGGTGATAAATTATTAGCTATCATCTCAGATTACTTAAAAAAACATAGAAAACTTGCAAAAGATACGATTGTTGCAACAGTTATGAGTAATTTAGGACTAAATAAATATGCGGAAAAAGAAAATCTACAATTTGTTCAAACAAAAGTTGGAGATAGATATGTACTAGAAGAAATGGTGAAAAACGGATATAATTTGGGAGGAGAACAATCTGGTCATGTAATTATGCTTGATTATAATCCAACAGGAGATGGAATTTTAACATCATTAATGTTGATTCAAGCTATATTAGAGAGTGGAAAAAAAGCATCAGAATTAGGAGCAATGGTACAAAAATATCCCCAAGTTTTAATTAATGCAAAAGTCGATTTAAATAAAAGAAACGATTATGAAAAAAATGTAGAGATAAAAAAAGCAATTGAAAATTTAGAAAAGGAATTTGCCGGAAATGGTAGAGTTCTTATAAGACCTTCTGGTACAGAACCTCTTGTTAGAGTTATGATTGAAGGTAATGATATAAATGTAATTGAAGCTAAGGCTAGAAAGATTGCAGATATGATTGAAAAAAGCTGTATATAAAGAAAGAAGCCTAACTATACAATTGTATGGTTAGGCTTAGATGTGTTTAATAGACTTGATTAATTTTAAAATATAGCAACTTTCTTATAAGTTATGTTTAAGTTTAAAAGCGTTTAAAAATGATTCATAAGCTGTATCTGTAACATTAAAATTATTAAAATCATAAAACCTTCGAGAATATATAAGTTCACAATTATCCTGTGAACTTAGAGACAATATTCTATAATGTGCGAATGTAATGTATTTTTTCTTTTTTGTAGCAACAAATACATCATCTCCTATATGAAGCTCTCTAATTCCATAATTATATTCTGTTCCATCTGAAAAAACGGAAATAGATATAACATGGTTTTCAAAGTTTGATATAACTAACTGATTTCCTATTTTATTTGCTGGCATTAATGTTCTGATATTTGACTTTTTTCTTGACTTATCTGGATGAGCATTTTCTGACACAGTAACATTATCAGCGGTAGCTTTTGTTGGCTGCTTAAAGTATTGAACCTGAACTCCATACATCCTAGCCTTTAGAGTCATTGTTTTATCTGATGTTAACAATGTGACATTGTCTTTATTGTTTGCACAATATTTAATAATACAATCATCAGGTATTCCAACAGTTTCATCAATTAGAACATTTTCAAAGTTATTACTGTTTTCAGCAGCTAATGCTAAAATATACCGTGCGTCATGAGCATCAGTATCTTTAAATTTCTGCAGTTTTTCCAGTTCCTTAATTGTTATGCTGGTCAAAATCAATTTCTCATTGGAATGACAAATCTTGGAGAGAACATCTCTCAATTCTTTAATACCAGTTATAGAAGCGTCTATAACAAATCCAGATGTAGCTACTTGCGCGACTTTTTTTCGTTTAACTGCTACAGCTTTAGATTCATAAAAATCTTCTTCAATAGCTTTTAATTTATTTTCAGAATTTATTTCCTGATTATTTGACATCTGTGCTTTGATTCTTTTAAAAACTGTAGGATGTTTTGATAATGTTGTATTAATCATAGCATACGATAATCCAGTTTTCCTTTCGAGGTCCTTAATTGATGTTGCTGTTTTTGCGGCTTCTTTAATCCGTCTAAAATCTTTTTCTATTTCTTTTTGTGTTCTTTTGACCATAATGTTTTTTCCTTTGCTCTTAATTTTTTTAAAAAATTTTTGTGGTTGCTAAAATTAAAATTTTTTACTCCTTTCTTTTACTCGATATTCGAGTTTTTTAATTTACATAACAAATGTTACTATTTTATTATAACATATTAGGCAACATTTGTAAAATAAAATTTACTAATGTTGCAATTTTTAACAAAAGATGCTAGAATAATAATATGCAAAAAAGAAGGAAGGATTGAAATGGGATTTTTTGATAAATTAAAACAAGGACTTAACAAAACAAAAGAGTCAATAAATGAAAAAATAAATGATGTATTCAGTAATTTTAGAAAAGTTGACGAAGACTTACTAGAAGAACTAGAAGAAGCATTAATAATGTCAGACATAGGAATAGAAACATCAACAAAAATAATATCAAATTTAAGAGAAAAAATAAAAAAGGAAAAAATAGAAGATGAAGAGCAAGTAAAAGAAGCATTAAGAGAAGAAATTGAAAAAATATTAGAAATATCAGACAATTCACTAAGACTTGAAACAAAGCCATCTGTAATATTAGTAATAGGAGTAAATGGAGTTGGAAAAACAACATCAATAGGAAAAATGGCAGCACGACTAGCAAGAGATGGTAAGAAAGTAGTAGTTGCAGCAGCAGATACATTCAGAGCAGCAGCCGTAGAACAACTAGAAATTTGGGCAAAAAGAGCAGGAGCAGAAATAGTAAAAAGAGAAGAAGGTATAGACCCTGCATCTGTAGTATATGATGCAATTACAAAAACAAGAGAAATCGGAGCTGATGTATTAATATGTGATACTGCGGGAAGGTTGCATAATAAAAAATACTTAATGGATGAGTTAAACAAAATTCAAAAAGTTATAAATAAAGAAATGCCAGAAGCTTCAAAAGAAGTATTATTAGTAATAGACGCAGGAACAGGTCAAAATGCAATATCACAAGTAAAAGCATTTAAAGAACAAGCAGATATTACAGGAATAGTACTTACAAAACTAGATGGTACAGCAAAAGGTGGAGCTGTAATAGGAATTGTAGAAGAAAATAAAATTCCAGTTAAATTTATTGGAGTTGGAGAGCAAATTGATGATATGGAAATATTCAATTCAAAAGACTTTGCTAAAGCTATAATTTAAAATTTACCAGTAGGGACACTTATTAATGGTAAATATTTTTACCACCGGGGACACCCATTTATGAAAAAATTAGTTAATAAAAAGTAAGGGTGTTCCTACTGGTAAGAGGAGAAGAAAATATGGAAATAAGTAAACTAAGAATTAGTAAAAAAATGAGAGCAATAATCGTAATTTTATTTATTGCAATATACATACTTGCAACATATATATCACTAAGAGGAGAATATTTAGAATACCTTGAATTAGGAGAACAATATGTGGAAAAATTTTGGGTAAATATAAAATATAAATATTCAATAATGGGAATTTCTTTTGTATTTTTAAGTATAATTTTGTATTTTACAAATAGAGGAATAAAACAAGGGCTAAAGCCTTTTTTTGAACAAGAAAAAAAAGAAGTTCCTAAGCTTCCAAATAAATCAATTACTTTAATAGTATCAGCTATAGCAAGTATTATTATATCAAATGACTTGCTTGAAAAAGTACTGCTATTTGTAAGTAATGCTTCATTTGGAAAAACAGATATAATTTTCAATTTAGATATATCATATTATATGTTTATAAAACCACTAATAGCTGTTTTAATAGAATATTTTATTAAATTAGTACTTTGGGTGAGCGTATATATGGCAGGATATTATATATTAGTATTTAATTTATATTTTAAAGCTGTTGATAGAGATTTGCTACGAGAAAGCAAACTTATAAAAAAAATACTAAGAAATTGTATCATCTTGTCAGTAGCATTTGGGTTAAAAACGGCATTTAATACACAAAATATAATCACAGGAAAATTTTTAATATTAAGTAATGGAACTGAATTGACAGGAGCTGGAATTGTAGAATCTACAATTCAATTATGGGGATATCTGTTGCTTTCTGTTGTAATTGTTATTTCTGTAATAATAGCCATAAGATTGTTTATAAAAAATAAGAACAAAAAAATGATATATCCATTGATGGCTATTCCTGTGTATTTAGTAGCTTTATTTATAGTTATGGTAGGATATGATTTAATATTTGTAAAACCAAATGAATTTGATAAAGAAAGAAAATACATATCAGAGAATATAAAATCAACTCAAAATGCATATAATATAAATGCTGAAGAAACAAGTATAGATTATTCTGGAACCATAAAAGAGGATGAAGTTCAAAAAAATACAGAAGTTATTGATAATATAACAATCGTAAATAAAGATTTGGTAGTCCAAAGTTTAAAAGATACACAAACAGAAACAGGATATTATACATTTAGTGATGCAACACTTGCAAAATATAATATAAATGGGAAAGAACAATTAGTATATGTTGCACCAAGAGAAATTGAAAATAATTCAATATCTTATAATAATAAAACTTATGAATATACACATGGAATTGGACAAATTGTAGCGTCTGCAACATCAGTTACAGAAGATGGAAATATAAAGTATTTACAAAAAGATATTAGTGGTTCTGACAATATATATGAAATAAAAGAGCCTAGAATGTACTATGGAGTAGAAACAAATAGTGTAGTTGTTACAAATACAAAAAATAAAACAGAATATGACTATACAGATAATAGTGGAGTAGAACATACATATAATTACACTGGAAATTCAGGTATACAGGTAGGATTTTTTGATAGATTAATATTAGCTATAAAAAATAAAAATATTAAACTTGCAATGTCAAGTTCTATTTCAAGTGAAAGTAAAATACTAACAAATAGAAATATAATAGAAAGAGCAAAAACTATATTACCTAATTTAATTTATGATGAAAATCCATATACAGTAATAAATGATGGACAAATTTATTGGGTATTAGATGCATATACAGTTTCAGATCAATATCCATATTCAACATATACAGAAATTGAATATGATGGAGCTAAAAGAAATATCAATTATATAAGAAATTCAGTAAAAGTTATTATAAATGCTTATGATGGAGATATAACATTTTATATAACAGATAGAAATGACCCTATAATTATGGCATATTTAAAATTATATCCAACAATATTTTCAGACTATAATGGAAAAGAAATACCAGAAGGAATTAAATCACAATTTAAATATCCACAATTTTTATATAATGTTCAATCAGAAATGCTTATGGTATATCATAATGTAAAAGAAGATGTATTATATAGAAATAGTGATATATGGGCATTTGCAAAATATGGAACAACATCTACAAAATCAAAGACATCAACATTAAAACCATATTATGCTATGATAAAAACGCCAAATAATGAGAATTCAGAGTTTGGACTAGTTCAAATGTATACACAAAATGGAAAATCAAATATTGTTTCATATCTTGTTGGAACATGTAATGGAACTGAATGCAAATTAAAGATTTATAAATATCCGACAGATAGTAATATTTTAGGACCAATTCAACTAGATAATCAAATAAGTCAGGATGATACAATTTCAGCTGAACTTGAAACCATTAATGTTACTGGAAGTAAAATTTCTAAGGAGATGAAAATAATACCTATAGATAACAGTATTTTATATGTTGAAACAATTTATCAAACAATGGCAAATGAACCAAACCAACCAACAACATTAAAAAAGGTTATTGTAGCTTCTGGAACAAAAGTTGCAATAGGAGATACCTTAAATGAAGCAATTACTAATTTATTATCACAATCTGCTGTTAGTATTGAAGTAACTAATACAGAAGACATTGATGGCTTAATTGAAGCAATCATAAATGCAAATAATAATTTGACGGAGTCTAATGATAGAAATGATTGGGAGATGATGGGGTCTGATTTGAAGGAACTTCAAAGTTTGATTGATTCTCTTGATAAAATGAAAAAAGAGAATGATAAAAAAGTTACCAGTAGGAACACTCATTAATGGTAAAATTTCTTACCATTGGGGACACTCTTGGTAATAAAAATAACAAAACAAGGCACTATTAATGTGCCTTGTTTTGTGCTATTCTATTATTTGCCCTTGCCCAAAAGATATTTTAACTTTTAAGGTTTGTCCAATTTCAAGTGCAGACCAATCTTCTAAAGGAAGGGTGAAAGAAAGTTCTTTTTCGTTCTTGGTGTCAATACCATTAACGGTATATGTTTCAGATTTGGAAGCTTCTCTCTCATCTGAATTTAAATTTGTTTTGCCCCAATAAGGGGAATCGTTAGTTCCACTGGTTTCAACAGAATGTTCATAAAGCCATTTATCAATTTCATAATAATATTTAGTACGATATACTGGTTCTGTCCGATAAATTGGTTCTTCATACGATTCGTTTTCATAATATGTTTCATAGATTGGCCGTTCGTTTGTGATTTCTTCGAAGTATCCATTTCCAAGATCCCGAGTACCTGAAACATAAGTTTCGTACCCTGAAATTCGTTCTTTTGCAACTGAACGAGTTCTTGTTTCGTAATGATCTAATACTTGTTCAGAATGAGAATATTCTCTTCTTGTATATAACAATCGACCACCTGATGGCAAAATCCAATCGTTTTCTTTAACAGTTTGATAACGCTCTACATCAATACACCGCTCCCATGAAAGTTCACTAATAGTAATTTTGTGTTCTTTTGGCTTAAAAAGTGAAACTGCACCTAAAATACCAACTGCAATTACAAGAATAAATATTATGTATTTCAAAAAATTAGTCTTTTTTTGAAAAGTTCTTGTCTTTTTAGAATTGATAGAATCTTTTGAATTACCTAAAGAATTTTTAGTGTCAATGTTTCTATGTGATGAACTGCTAGAAGAAGAATCTTTAAATGTTTGACTTTGAATATTCTTTTTACTTTTTTCTTCATTTCTTTTTTGATTCTCAAAGTAATTAATATTTTCAGATGTTCTAGGTGCTCCGCAAGAAATGCATACATCATCATTATCTGAATTTAACTGTTCGCAGTAAATGCAAACCCAATCAGGATTTTTATTTATTTTTGCTGCTTTTTCTTCTGATACATAATGCTTTTCTGATGAATCAAGATAAAATTTAGTGGAATTGTCTCTTGCTTTACCGCAATTTGGGCATTCACGAATACTTCCTCTTATCCGTTTGTTACCACAATATTTGCAATCCCAAAAACCTTCTAATATTTTTCCCATTAATAATTTTCCTCCTTATTAATTAAAAATTGAATAGCATAAAAACCGTAACATAACTAAATTAAATTATTAATTTAGTTATATTTCAACTTGAATATAGTGATATTTTTCCAAGTAAATACAGGTTTCATAGTTGCGTTTGTTAAATTGAGTTTGTACATAATAACCATCCTTTCAAAATATTAGCATTGCTAGTTACAACTTAATTATAACACAAATTTACATAAATGTCCATTGCCTAAGATAAGAATGATTTTTTACATCTAAAGGGTGTCCCCAGTGGTAAAAAAATTACCATTAATGAGTGTCCCCACTGGTAAAAACTTTTCTTCCAAAAAGTCTTGTAAAAATAATATATTTAGTGTAAAATAAAGGCAAAATGTAAATAATAAAAGAGCAAAAAGAAATGAGGTTATATAAAAATGAGATTCGTAACAGATGAAAAAAGTAGAAAGGAATACAAGGAATTTTTAGAAAGACATGAAAGATGTAATTTTCAACAATCACCAGAATGGGCAAATGTAAAGTCAAATTGGAAGAATGAAGTTGTATTAGCAGAAGATGGGAGTGGAAAAATAATAGGAGCTGTTAGTATTTTGATAAGAAAAATTCCGATTTTTGGAAATATTATGTACTCTTCAAGAGGTCCAACATGTGATATATATGATATAAATGTAATGAAACAATTATCAGATGGAATAAAAGAATTAGCAAAAAAATATAAAGCAATTGTTTATAAGGCAGAACCTGATATTTTAAGTAGTGATGAAGAATTTAGAAAGATAGTAGCAAATTTAGGATATAAAATTAAAGATGATGCAAAGAATTTTAGAGAAGAAATACAACCAAGATATGTTTTTAGACTAGATATAAAAGGAAAGACAGAAGAAGAGATTTTTGCTGGTTTCCATTCTAAAACAAGATATAATGTGCGTTTAGCTACTAAAAAAGGAGTAGTTGTAAAAGAAGGTACAAGAGAGGATTTAAAAGATTTCCATAGAATTATGGTTGAAACTGGTGCAAGAGATGGATTTATAATAAGACCGTTATCTTATTTTGAAAAGATGTATGATGAATTAGCTCCAAAACATATGAAATTGTTAATGGCATATTATGAGGACAAACCAATATCTGGTGTAATACCAATTTTTTATGGAAATAAAACATGGTACCTATATGGTGCAAGTAGTAATGAACATAGAAATTTAATGCCGAATTATTTGTTACAATGGGAAATGATAAAAATGGCAATTGCTAGAAAAGATGATATTTATGATTTTAGAGGAGTTTCAGGAGTTGTTGATGAAAGTCATCCACAATATGGATTATATAGATTTAAAAAAGGTTTTGGAGCAACTTTTACAGAATTCATAGGAGAAGTATATATGCCATTTAAACCTTTAACATATTCATTATATAAATTTTCTGAAAAAACATTTAGAAATCTTAGAGGATTAAAAACAAAGTTTAAAAAATAACAGAAAAACAGAGATACAACAAAGAATGGATAAGAGGAGTATTATGAAAGCACTAATAGTAGAAAAAGATAATTTGAAAAATAATTTGAAAATTGTTAGAGAAATTATAAATAAAGATAAAAAAAAGCCTAAATTAATTGCTGTTATAAAAGGAAATGGTTATGGATTAGGTCTAATAGAATATGCGAATTTTTTAGTTGACAATGGAGTTGATTTTTTTGCAGTAGCAACAGTAGAAGAGGCAATTAAATTAAGACAAAATGGAATAAAACAAGATATTTTGATGATGTCATCAACTGCAATAAAAGAAGATATTGAGTTATTAATAAAAAATAAAATAATATTAACAGTAGGGTCAAAAGAAGCAGGAGAAGCGGTTGACAAAATTGCCCAAAAAATAAATCAAAAAGTGAAAATTCATTTAAAAATAGATACAGGGTTTGGAAGATATGGTTTTATATATAGACAAAAAGAAGATATGATAAAAACTATAAAAACATGGAAAAACATTCAAATTGAAGGCATATTTTCACATTTTTCAATAGCATTTTTTGGAGATGGAAAAGAATCAAAAGAACAGTATGATAGATTTATGCAATGCATAAATGCATTAAAAGAAAACAATATTCAACCAGGAACGATGCATATATGCAATTCATCAGCATTTTTACGATTCCCAGATATGCATTTAGATGCAGTAAGAATTGGGTCAGCAATACTTGGAAGATTATCAATACCAAATACATTTGGATTTAAAAAAGTAGGGTACTTAAAATCCAATGTTGCTGAAATAAAAAATATTCCAAGTGGTTATAATATAGGGTATTCAAATTCATATACAACAAAAAAAGAAACAAAAGTTGCGATAGTACCATGCGGTTATGCTGATGGTTTTAATGTAAAAGTAGACAGAGATATGTTTAGAACGATAGATAAATTAAGATATGTTGTAAGAGATATAAAAGATGCTATGAAAAATAAAAAACTATATGTAATTATAAATGGAGAAAAATGTGAAGTACTTGGAAGACTTGGAATGTATCATATAAGTGTTGATATAACAAATAAACAAATTAAATTAAATGACGAGGTACATTTTGATGTAAGTCCAATGTTTGTAGATAGTAGTATAGAAAGAGAGTATGAGTAATGAAAGAAAGAGAAGAAGCAGTTAATATAAACTTTTTCAAAAAAGTATGGTATTCAATAACAAAATTTGAACAATATCCAGCAATGGCAACAGAAGGACTGCCACGAGCATTTAAATATTTATTAACACTAGTTACTTTTGTTACAATTTTTGTTATGTGTGGTTCATTAATGCAAATGAAAAAAACAATAGATAATTTATCACAATATATAGAAAAAAACATACCAGATTTTACAGTAGCTGATGGAAAAGTTGAGATGAATATAGAACAACCAATAATAATTGATAATATACAATATGATGGAATTGACAAAATAGTAATAAATCCATTAACAGAAACAGATGAACAAAGAGAACAATTTGAAAAAGACGAGACAGTAGCAGGAGTAACAATATTTTTCTTTAGAGATCGAATAATATTGAAAAGTAAAATTGACGATGACCATATTGCAAATCAAAACTATACATATAGTGAATTTGTAAAAAACTATACAGGAGAAAACATTTCATCATTTAATAAAACTCAATTAGTAGAATATTTAACAAGCCAGGGTATGTTTAAATATTATGTAAGATATGGTGTGTCAGCATTTGTATATTTGTTTTTAATTAATTTAATATATATGTTGTTAGATGCACTAGAGATAGCAATACTTGGATGGTTTACAACAACACTTGCACGAATAAGAATGAGATTTGTTGCAATTTATAATATGGCTGTATATGCACTAACTTTACCAGTAGTTTTAAATATAATATATATAGTTGTAAATTATTTTGTGAGTTTTAAAATAAAATATTTCCAAGTAGCATATATAACAATTGCATATATATATATAGCTGCGACAATTTTTATTCTAAAAGATGATATTATAAGAAAAATGCAAGAAGTAGAAAGAATAAGACAAGAACAAAAAATTGTAAGAGAAGAAATTAAAGAACAAGAAGAAAGTCAAAAAGAGCCAGAAAAAAAAGATAAGAATGAAGACAACAATGATGAAAATAAAAAAAATGATGATGGAGAAAATCCAGAAGGACTAGAGGCATAAAAAAATAAAACAGCACTAGTAAAATAAAGAAAGGAAAGAAAAAATGGACAAAGATAAATCAAAAAAACTATTGAAAATGTTAATAAATATAATAATTATATTATTAATATTGTTGGTAACAGCAATAGCAATATATTTTATATATAAAAATGAAGGAGCAAATTCAAAAGAAAATACTTTAACATATACAGAATTAGTAAATGAAATAAAGGCAGGAACTGTTGAAAAAATAGAAATGACAACAGGTAGTGCTACATTAAAAGTAAAAATGAAAGATGTAGAAAAAGAAAAAAAAGTAATAATACCAAGTATACAAGTATTTACAGAACTAGTACAACAAAAAGTATTAGAAGATAATAATATTGAGTTAGAAACAAAAACACCAAGTTTATTATCACAAATTCCATCATATTTATTTTCAATTTTACCTACAATAGTAATGGTTGCATTATTTATAATGATATTTAAAATGCAAGGACTTGGAGATAAAGGCGAAGTATATGATGATACAGAAAGAAAATCAAAAGTTACATTTGATGATATTGCCGGATTAGACGAAGAAAAAGAAGAACTAAAAGAAATAGTAGAATTTTTAAAACAACCAAAAAAATTCGCAGAAATGGGAGCAAAAATTCCAAAAGGTGTTTTGTTATATGGAAAGCCAGGAACAGGAAAAACATTAATTGCAAAAGCAATAGCAGGAGAAGCAGATGTACCATTTATATCAATGAGTGGGTCAGAATTTATAGAAATGTTTGCAGGACTTGGAGCTTCAAGAGTTAGAAAGTTATTTGACAAAGCAAGAAAACTATCACCATGTATAGTGTTTATAGATGAAATAGACGCAATAGGTTCAAGAAGAACAAGCAATAGTGGAGCAGAATCAGAAAACAATCAAACATTAAACCAATTATTAGTTGAAATGGATGGATTTTCTACAGAAGAAACTATAATTGTTTTAGCTGCAACTAATAGACCTGAGATGTTAGACAAAGCACTTTTAAGACCAGGTAGATTTGATAGACAAGTAACAATTCCAGCACCAGACTTAACTGGAAGAGAAGCAATATTAAAAATTCATGCAAAAGACAAAAAAATAGCAGATGATGTATCATTGTATAATATTGCAGAAGATACTGCTGGATTTACAGGGGCAGAACTTGCCAATATTTTAAATGAAGCAGCAATAATAGCAACTAAAAAGGAACATGCAGCAATAACAAATTCAGATTTAGATGAAGCGGTTAAAAAAGTAACTGTTGGTCTTGAGAAAACAAGTAGAAAAATATCAGATAAAGATAAAAAATTAACAGCATATCATGAAGCTGGACATGCAATAGTAAGTCAATTTTTACCAACACAAACAGCTGTAAAAGAAGTATCAATCATTCCAAGAGGAATGGCTGGTGGATATACAATGTATAAATCAGATGAAGATAAATATTATATATCTAAAACAGAAATGCAAGAAAAACTTATTGCACTTTTAGGTGGAAGAGCTGCAGAAAAATTAATATTAGATGATATTTCAACAGGTGCAAGCAATGACTTAGAAGTTGCAACACAAATAGCAAGAGATATGATAACAGTATATGGAATGAGTGATAAAATAGGAACGATTTCATTTAAAGACAGTGATGGACAAATTGACTATCAAATGTTTGGCGATGATATGCAAGATGAAATTGGAAAAGAAGTTAAGAGACTAATAGATACTGCATATAATGACGCTCAAAGAATATTAAAACAAAATGTAGAAACACTTCATATTATAGCAGGAGAACTAATTTCTAAAGAAAAGATTAATGAGCAAGAATTTAATAAATTTTTTATGAACTAAGGGAAAAAATGTACCCGGTTCGAAATTATGTACCCGGTCCCAAATTTCCCAAAAAGGGGGAACGAAAGAAAAATGGAAGAATTTGCTGACTATATTTTAAACGAAGATGATTTAATATCAAAGATAGAAATAATATATTTTCTATCTTCAAAATTAAAAATTAATTTTGACAAGTCTATTATATTTAAAACAGAAATAGCAAGAATGTTTTTGAAATATGCAAAGCCAAATGTAGATAATAACTTAGTTTTAACAGCTTGTTTACTATGCAACTGCAAGAAAGTTGATGATTCACAAAAAATAGGAAAATTAAAAACTTATGCAAAAGAAGGCGCTGAATATTTAGCTAAATTAGGATTTGATAAAAAATTTTGTAAAATCTGCGAAGGTGTAAATAGATATAGTGGTAATCCAAGAGAAAAAGAAAGTGACATATTAGAATTAGCTGATCAATTTGGTGGAATGCTAATAGACAGACCAGAAAGAATAGGATTTTCACCTGATGAGGCTCTTGTATTACTCGAACATAGAAATTTAAAAACAGAGTATAATAGATACTTAGAAATATTTAGAGGTTTTGTTGAAAACATGGAAAAAGTTGAAATACAAGGAGTTGTAAATACTACTGTTTTTGCAAGATTACAAAAACTAATGAGAGAATCAAAAGACATTCCTGAATTTGTAAAAATGATTGCTACAGACTATTCTATATGCGTTGACCAAAAATTAGAAGAACTAGAAAAAGTTGCTAGATTTGCAAAAGAACAGGCTAATAGAGCAATGTTTACAAATGAAAGCAAAGAAAAAATACTTAAACATACTAAAATCGATGAATAGCTAAAAGGAGGATTATAATGTACGAAATATTTGCAGATTTGCATGTACACATTGGCAGAAGTGAGGCTGGTAAACCTATAAAGATAACAGCTGCCAAAAGCTTAAATTTTTCTAATATTGCAAAAGAATGTGCTGATAGAAAAGGAATAAATATAGTAGGAATTATAGATTGTGCATCACCATATGTAATTGAAGATATAGAAAATTTTTTAAAAACAGGTGAAGCATATGAACTTGAAGATGGTGGAATAATATACAAAGATAAAGTATGTATATTATTAGGAAGTGAAGTAGAAACATCTGAAAAAGGGCGAAATGGTAAATGTGGTGCAGCACATAATGTATGCTTTTTTCCGCATTTGAGTGATATAAAAGGATTTTCAAAAGAAATGAGTACACATATAAAAAATATAACATTGAGTACTCAAAGGTCCAATGTGTCTGGATATGAACTAATAGATATAGTTGAAAAATATAATGGAATTTTAATTCCTGCACATATTTTTACACCATTTAAAAGTTATTATGGAAATTGTACAGATAGGTTAAAAGATATATTTAAAGAAAAATATGATAAGATTTTTGCAGTTGAGCTTGGATTAAGTTCAGATACATTTTTAGCAGATATGATATCTGAATTAGAAGATAAGACATTTGTAACAAATTCTGATGCACATTCATTACCTAAAATTGCGAGAGAATATAATAAAATGCTAGTTGAAGATATAAGTTTTAAAGAAGTTGTAAAAGCATTAAAAAATGAAGAAGGTAGAAAGATAATAGCAAATTATGGTTTAGACCCTAAACTTGGAAAATATCATAGAACACATTGTGATAATTGTGATTGTACAATTGAAACAAAAGAACCAGTAGAGGTTTGTCCTAAATGTGGAAGTGATAAAGTAACTTTTGGGGTTTTTGATAGAATTGAGCTAATAAAAGACAAAGAAACAACAAAAAGTCCGGAACATAGACCACCATATATATATCAAATACCATTAAGTTTTATACCAGGTGTCGGAGGAAAGACAATTGAAAAATTGTTAGACTCATTTGAAACTGAAATGAATATTTTACATAAATTATCAGAAGATGACATAGAAGCTGTTGTAGGAGAAAAAATTGCCAAGAACATAGTAAATGCAAGAGAAGGAAATATGAAAGTAGAGTCAGGCGGAGGAGGCAATTATGGAAAAGTAACAGCTTCATAGTAAAGAGCAAAATTTAATATGCAAAAGTTCTAAAATAATCTTTATTGAATAGACATTATGTATAAATAGTCTGTTTAATAAGGAGAGAATTGTATATGCAAAAGAAGAAAAGTGAAATTTTATTAGCTATAAAAGAAAACATATTAAATAATACAAAATCTTATTTTATAGTAATAATCATATTTACTGTTGGTATATTTTTAGGTGTAATGTTTATAAATCAAACAGAAAATAAAAGTGAAATAGAAAAATACATAAATACATATGTAGACGAAACTAAGGCACTTCAAAACGGTGATTATTTAGGTGAACTACAAAAAGATATCAAAAGTAATATAATACTGGTATTCTTATTATGGTTTGCAGGTACAACTATAATTGGAATACCAATAGTACTTGGAATAATATTATTTAGAGGTTTTTGTTTAGGATATACAATTGCATCTTGTGTTTATGTACTTGGAAAAATGAAAGGAATAATATTTATTATTATAACTATTTTTTTACAAAATATAATATTTATACCAGCATTAATGGTACTAGGGGTAAGTAGCATTAAATTATACACATCAATAGTAAAAGATAGAAGACGAGAAAATATTAAACTTTCGATATTAAAACATAGTATAATATCTTTTATAATTATGGTAATATTGATATTAACTTCAATAATAAAAATTGAAATTTCATATAGGCTAATAGTTAACTTAATTAAATATTTTTAAAAAATATGTAAAATCTATTTACTTTTTATAAAAAATTTGATATAACATAAGAGTATATCAGTTATGTAAAATAAATAATATAAAAAAATAATCATAGGTGGGGGAAAAAATGGAAGAACAATTAAACTTATTTTTTGGATTTTTAGAGAATGAAAAGAAAGTGTCTGTAAATACACTTCAATCATATAAAAGAGATTTAAAGCAATTTGAAAAATACTTACAAGATAATGAAGAAAAATATACTGAATTAACAGATGAAGGAATAAAAACATATATAAATCATATGCAAGAAATAGGAAAAAAGCCATCAACAATTTCAAGAGGGTTAGCATCAATAAGGTCATTTTATCAATATGAAACAAAAAATAAAACAATTAATAGCGACCCAACAGATGGAATTCAATCACCTAAAATAGAAAAAAGAGTACCAAGCGTATTAACATCAAATGAAGTTGCATTATTGCTTGACCAACCTAAAAATGTAAATTTAAAGGGAACAAGAGATAAAGCAATGCTTGAATTTGCATATGCGACAGGAATGAGAGTTACAGAAATCATTTCACTAAATGTAGATGATATAAATTTAGAAACAGGATATGCAATATGTAGAAATGGGAAAAAAGAAAGAACAGTTCCAATTGGAAATATGTCTTTAAAAGCTTTAAAAGACTATATGGTTAATGCGAGAAATACAATGTTAAAAGATGAAAACGAAAAAGCATTATTTGTAAATGTAAATGGAGATCGTTTAACAAGACAAGGTTTTTGGAAAATTATCAAATATTATAAAGAACAAGCTCATATAGAAAAAGATATAACACCACATGTTTTAAGACATTCATTTGCAACACATTTATTACAAAATGGAGCAGATTTAAAATCAATTCAAACAATGCTTGGACATTCAGATATTTTATCAACACAAGTATATATGCAATTTCAAGACGAATCTTTAAAAAATATTTATAAAAAAGCTCATCCAAGAGCATAAAAGAATGAAGAGAACAAATTAAAGAAAAATTGAAAATTTTTCTTATTTGTTCTTCTTTTATTGCAATTTAACAAATGGTATAGTAAAATAACACTATAATATAAAAATAGGAGAAAAAAGTGAACAAGAAAAAAGTATTATTTATATCAAGTACTGGTGGACATTTTAATGAATTACAACAACTAAGTCCGTTATTTGAAAAATACGATTATCATATAATAACAGAAAAAGATAATGCAACCAAAAGTGCAAAAGAAAAATATGGTGAAAGAATTTCATATTTACCATATGGAACAAGAAAAAAAATATTTAGATATATTTTTGTATATTTTTATTTGTGTTTAAAAACTATATATTTATATTTTAAAATAAGACCTAAATACATAGTTACAACAGGTACACATACTGCAGGACCTATGTGCTATCTTGGAAAAATATTTGGAAGTAAAATAATATATATAGAAACATTTGCAAATAGAAACAGAAAAACCGCAACAGGAAGATTAATATATCCAATTGCAGATTTATTTATTGTACAATGGGAAGAAATGCTTAAAATTTATCCAAATGCAGTATATGGAGGTGCGATATACTAATGATACTAGTTATGTTAGGAACACAGAATAATAGTTTCCATAGATTATTAGAAGAGATTGATAAGTTAATTAAAGACGGTCAAATTAAAGAAGAAGTGATAGTACAGGCTGGTTATACTAAATATGAATCTACAAATATAAAGATAATCGATTTTATTTCAAATGATGAGTTAGAAAAATTAGAAAAACAAGCTAGTTTTATAATAACACATGGAGGAGTTGGTTCTATAATTGGCTCAATAGAGAAAAGAAAAAAAGTAATTGCAGTGCCTAGACTAAAACAATATGGAGAACATGTAAATGATCATCAGACTGATATTGTACAGTCTTTTGATAAAATGGGATACATTATTGGTGTTACAGATGTTTCACGATTAGGCGAGGCAATACAAAAAGTCGAGTCCTTTCAACCTAAAAAGTATATTCAAAATACAGGAAAAATTATAAGCATTGTACAGGATTTTATAGATAACAATTAATATATACTTTTTACTCTAAACAATAAGTAAAGAAAGAGGAAAAACATAATATGGAAAAATGGAAACCTGAAAGCCTTGGGGCTGTACACACACACACACACACGGGGACATTTACGAAAAGAAGAATAAGTAAAAATATGCTATTGTTATTAATATTAACAATAGCAATAGTGATAATGGGAATAGGATATTCAGCAATAGAATCAGTAACAGGAGAAATAGAAGGAGAAGTAATAGCAGAAGCACAAAACGGAATATTTATAACAGATGTAGAATATGTGAGTGATGTGGATGCAAACAAGGTAAGTTCGAAAGTAAATAATTTTCTAGGAACAATGATGAATAGCACAATAGAATTATCAAAAGAAAATCTATTATCAGAAATAAAATATAAAGTAACAGTACACAATAATTCAACAGAACTAGTACCATTTGTAGGAGTAGTGTATGATGATGATTTCTATGATAATGCAAATATAATATTTGAAATAACACAAGAAGGATTTCAAATAGGAGAAACAATAGAACCAAATGAGACAAAAGAAATATATATAACATTCAAATATAAAGATACAACAGGAAAAGTTCCAGAAGATACAATATTAAAGTCATATTTAAATTTTAAAATGTCAGAACCTAATAGGAT
This sequence comes from uncultured Clostridia bacterium, assembly GCA_934167755.1. Lineage (GTDB taxonomy): Bacteria > Bacillota > Clostridia > TANB77 > CAG-508 > CAG-269. The sequence goes on along the minus strand of CAKPLT010000007.1, from coordinate 34,226 downwards.
GGTGCTAGCATCAAGTGTAGATGAAAAAGGAAAATATTTAACAAGCACTATAGCTAAAAATCAAATTGAATCTATAAGGTTTGAGCAGGGAAAAGAACCTGAATATTCAGATAAAATAGTGGAAAGATTTGATGCATCAGAGAAACAAGATGAAAGTATAATAGGATACTATACGGATGAAGATGGCAATGGACTGTATGAATTAACTTTTGTGAGCCAGGAAATTATTTATGCTAATAGGGATGCAAAATATTTGTTTAGATATTTAACAAATGCTATAAGTATAGAGTTCGATAATTTTAGTACACTTGGTACTGAAAATATGTTGGCGATGTTTAATAGTAGCAAAAGTTTGAAACAATTATATTTAATGAGATTTGATACAAGCCAGGTAACAAATATGTCAGCTATGTTTAATAATTGTAGTAATCTAACAAAATTAGATGTGAGTAAATTTGATATAAGTAAAGTAACAAACATATCAAATATGTTTGCTGGGTGGAGACGGGCTTACAGAACTAAATGTAAGCAACTGGAATACAAGTAATGTTACAAATCTTTTTGGAACATTTCAAGATTGTAGTAATTTAGTAGAATTAAATGTAAGCAATTTTGATACAAGCAAAGTAACAATATGTGGACATACAGGATGGGGTTATGGAGGAACATTTCAAGGATGTAGTAGTTTAGAAAAATTAGACATATCAAATTGGGATGTGTCACAAGCAACAGATATATCAAATATGTTTTGTAACTGTAGCAAACTAACAAAGCTAGATGTAAGTAGATGGGATACGAGCAAGGTTACTAGTCTATACAACTTATTTTGTGATTGCACATCATTAAAGGATTTAGATGTAAGTGGATTTAATACAAGTAAAGTAACTAATATGCAAGAAATATTTCGCTCTTGCAAAGAATTAATGGTATTAGATTTGGGCTCATGGGATACAAGTGAAGTAACCAATATGCAAAATATGTTTTGGAACTGTATAGGATTAACAAAATTAGATATAAGTAATTTTGACACAGGAAATGTAACAAATATAGCACAAATGTTTTTTAATTGCAGTGGATTGATAGAATTAAATATAAATAGTTTTGATACTAGCCAAGTAACTAATATGGGAGCAATGTTCCAGAATTGCAGAAGATTGACAGAATTGAATATAAATAGCTTTGATACTAGTCAAGTAACAAATATGAGATGTATGTTTTATAATTGTGCTTCGTTAAGAAAACTTAATATAGGTAAATTTAATACAAATGAAGTGACTACAATGGACCAAATGTTTACAAGTTGTGGAGAATTAACAGAACTAGACATAAGTGGTTTCAACACTAATAAAGTAAATAATATGTCATATATGTTCAATGGAAATCGAAAATTAAAAACAATATATGTAAGTGAATATAATGAAGAGAATAAAACAGGATGGACTACTTCAAATGTAACAAGTTCAACAAATATGTTTGCTGGTTGTCAAGTCATTACAGGAGGTAATGGCACAACATATAATTCGAACAATATTGATGCAACATATGCACGAATAGATACAGAAGAAACACCAGGATATTTTACGAACATAAAAGACAAGCCTACAGATGCAGAGCAATAATAATACACGAAAAATAATAGTTGAGTAAAGAAAATACATTAACAGAAAAATGTAAAAACAAGCTCAACTATTATTGCATTTTAATGGGTGATATAGTAAAATAAAATCAAGTAAAAAAGTGCAAAAAATAGAATGAGTGAAAGCACAAAGAAAAGAGGTAAAAGAAATGAGAAAATTACCAAACGGAATAAGCAATTATGAACAAATAGTAAGAGAAAACAGAGTATATGTAGACAAAACAATGTATATAGAAAAATTAGAAAATTTAGCAGATAATACTATAATGTTTTTAAGACCAAGAAAATTTGGAAAAACATTATTCACAAGTACATTAGAATGTTATTACGATAAAAATAAAATAGACAAATTTGAAGAACTATTTGGAAAAACATATATAGGAAAAAATCCAACAGAAAATAAAAATAGATATTGTATATTAAGATTTAACTTTTCAGGAATAAATACAAATACAGTAGATGGAGCGATGCAAGGATTTAAAAACAGCACAATAGAATCAATAAAAATATTTGTGTCAAGATATGAAATAGATTTTTATATAAACGAAGAACAAGAGGCAGAAGAAATTTTAAATAGTTTATATACAGCATTTTATATACAAAAACCAAATGAAAAAATCTATGTAATAATAGATGAATATGATCATTTTGCAAATGAATTACTAGGATTTAGAACTAATGAATTTAAGAATTTAGTATCAAAAAATGGAAAAATAAGAAAATGGTATGAAATATTAAAAAAAGGAACAGAATCAGTAGTAGATAGAATATTCATAACAGGAGTAGCGCCAGTAACATTAGATAGCACAACAAGTGGATTTAATATAGCGAATGATACAACAAAAAATATAGAATTTAACGATATGTTAGGATTCTGCGGAAATGATGTAAAATATATAATGACAGAATTAGAAATAACAGAAGAAAAGCAAGAAGAATTATTACCTATTATTAAAGAAAATTATGATGGATATATATTTTCAGACGAGATAGAAAACGAAAAATTAAATGAATATAAACTATATAATTCTAATATGACATTATATTATTTAAATGAATATTGTAGGCTAAAAGAAAATCCCAAAAAATTGGTAGACACAAATATAATAAGTGATTACACAAAAATAGAAGCATTTATGAATCTGTGTCAAAGTATGAATAAAATAGAATTATTAGAAAAAATAGTTGCAGAAGACCCAATAGAAAGTGAATTAACAGAAAAATTTAATGCAGAAATAAGTTTTGGAGAAAAGGAATTAGTGTCATTATTGTTTTATTTGGGATATCTAACAATAGTGAAAAAAGGATTTAGTAAATGTAGTTTTAAAATACCAAATGATGTAATAAGAAGAATATATAGTGAGTATTTTTTACACTATATTAGCAAAAAAGCGAACATAGTAACAGATACAATTGATACAGAAAAAATATGTGAAGAAATTTTGATACATGGAAAAATAGACAAAGCAATGGAAGTGTTAGGAACATTTTTAAAAAACTTATCAAACAGAGATTATCAAAGATTTGATGAAAAATATATAAAGGTAATATTTTATTCTATTTGTAGAATGCTAGGAGCAGTATATGTAAAATCAGAACTAGAAGTAGGAGGAGAATATGCAGACATATTGTTAGTACCAAGAGAAAAGATGCAAGAAAGGTATGGAATACTACTAGAATTTAAATACATAAAACAGGAAGATTACGACAAAAATCAAGAAATATTAAAACAAAAACAACAAGAAGCAAAAGACCAAATAGAAAGATATAGACAAGCAGAAGAAATAAAAATGATACCAAAATTAAAGTGTTATACAGTAGTGGTAATAAAAGACAAAATAGAGACAGAAGAAATATAAATAAGAGAGGAAATACAATATGAACAAATGGAGACCTGAAAGCCTTGAGGCTGTACACACACACACACACACACACGGGGACATTTACGAAAAGAAGAATAAGTAAAAATATGCTATTGTTATTAATATTAACAATAGCAATAGTGATAATGGGAATAGGATATTCAGCAATAGAATCAGTAACAGGAGAAATAGAAGGAGAAGTAATAGCAGAAGCACAAAACGGAATATTTATAACAGATGTAGAATATGTGAGTGATGTGGATGCAAACAAGGTAAGTTCGAAAGTAAATAATTTTCTAGGAACAATGATGAATAGCACAATAGAATTATCAAAAGAAAATCTATTATCAGAAATAAAATATAAAGTAACAGTACACAATAATTCAACAGAACTAGTACCATTTGTAGGAGTAGTGTATGATGATGATTTCTATGATAATGCAAATATAATATTTGAAATAACACAAGAAGGATTTCAAATAGGAGAAACAATAGAACCAAATGAGACAAAAGAAATATATATAACATTCAAATATAAAGATACAACAGGAAAAGTTCCAGAAGATACAATATTAAAGTCATATTTAAATTTTAAAATGTCAGAACCTAATAGGATGGTGCTAGCAACAACTGCGAATGGAAAATATTTAACTAGTTCTATAACACGAGAACAAATAGAAACAATAAAATTTGAACAAGGAAGAGAACCAGAGTATTCAGATAAAATAATAGAGAGATTTGATGCATCAGAAAAACAAGATGAGAGTATAATAGGATATTATACAGATGAAAATGATAATGGACTGTATGAATTAACTTTTGTGAGCCGAGAAATTATTTATGCTAATAAAAATGCGCAACATTTGTTTAGAAATTTAAATAATCTTATAAATATAGATTTTGATAATTTTGGAACCTTTGGAATATATAGTATGTCAAATATGTTTGCAGGATGCAGTAAATTAATCAGACTAGACATTAGGCAATTTAATATAAATGAAGTAAGTAATATGGTTGCTGTGTTTTATAATTGTAGTGGATTAACAGAATTGAATATAGGCAAATGTAACACAAGTAAAGTGACGAATATGACAAGTATGTTTTTTAACTGCAGTAGTTTAAGTGAGTTAGATGTAAGTTGTTTTGATACAAGTAATGTAACAAATATGGCAAATATGTTTTCAGGATGTAGTGGATTAACAGAACTAGATGTTGGCAACTTTGAAACAGACCAAGTAACATATATGGGAGGAATGTTTTTTGGGTGTAAAAAATTAAAGAAATTAAATACAAATAATTTTAATACTGAAAAAGTGACAAATATGTCAAATATGTTTTTCAATTGTTTAGAATTAACCGAATTAGATATAAGTAATTTTGAGACAAGCCAAGTAACAAGTATGAATGGAATGTTTACTGGATGCAATAAATTAATTGAACTAAACTTAAATAATTTTAATACAAGTAATGTAACCAATATGCAAAATATGTTTTGGAACTGTATAGGATTAACCAAATTAGATTTAAGTAATTTTAATACAAGTAATGTGGTAAATATGTCAGGAATGTTTTACAGCTGTAGTAAGTTAGTAAAACTAGATATAAGTAATTTTAATACAAGTAATGTAACCAATATGCAAAATATGTTTAATAATTGTACTAGCATAATTAAATTAGATGTAGATAATTTTAATACTAGCCAAGTAACTAATATGGGAGCAATGTTCCAGAATTGCAGAGGATTGACAGAATTGAATATAAATAGCTTTGATACTAGTCAAGTAACAAATATGGCAAATATGTTTTGGAATTGTATAGGATTAACCGAATTAGATTTAAGTAATTTTAATACAAGTAATGTGGTAAATATGTCGGGAATGTTTTACAGTTGTAGTAAGTTAGTAAAACTAGATATAAGTAATTTTAATACAAGTAAAGTAAACAATATGAGAGAGATGTTTAGGTTTTGTAATAATTTAGAAAAATTAGATTTAAGTAACTTTAATACAAGTGATGTAAATAATATGAATTTTATGTTCTATGAATGCAAAAAATTACTACAATTAGATATAACTAAGTTTAATACCAAAAATGTAGAATCTATGTTTTATATGTTTTCTTATTGTAATAATTTAAAAACAATATATGTAAGTGAATATAATGAAGAAAATAAAACAGGATGGACTACTTCAAATGTAACAGATTCAAGATATATGTTTAATGGATGTAATAATATTGTTGGAGGAAACCGGAACAACATATAATTCAAACAACATAGACGCAACATATGCACGAATAGACACAGAAGAAACACCAGGATATTTTACAAAAATAAAAGATAAGCCAGCAGAAACAGAATAAAAGTACAAGAATTAGGACAATAATGTCAATTCCAAATTAAAGAGTGTCTCCACTGGTAAAAATTTTTACCATTAATGAGTGTCCCCACTGGTAAAAAAATAAAAAATGAAGAAATAAGAAGAAAAATGATAGAAAAGCAGAAAAAAGTAAAATTTTCTGCTTAATTTTTTGACCATAAGTATTGCAAAAAAAATATATTATTGATATGATTAAAAAGAATGAAATATTATGCAACTTTATGTATAAATTATAAAGAAGAAAAGGAAAAAAGTAAAATGATAGAATTTAAAAACGTAAGCAAAAAATATGGAACAGGTACAGAAGCAGTAAAAAATGCAAGTTTTAAAATTGAAAAAGGAGAATTTGCATTTTTAGTAGGAACATCAGGAAGTGGAAAATCAACACTAATAAAATTAATCTTAAAAGAAGAAGAACCAACATCGGGCAACATAATCATAAATGGAAAGGATACTACATTTTTAAAACAAAAAAAGGTACCATATCTACGCAGAAGTATGGGTGTGGTATTTCAAGACTTTAGGCTATTACCAGACAAAACAGTATATGAAAATGTAGCATTTGCTATGTATATAGTAAAAGCCACACCAAGACATATTCGTAGACAAGTACCAATGGTATTATCATTAGTAGGTTTAAGTGGAAAAGCAAAAATGTATCCAAATGAACTATCAGGAGGAGAACAACAAAGAGTAGCATTAGCGAGAGCATTAGTAAACAATCCATCAATGCTAATTGCGGACGAACCAACAGGAAACTTAGACCCAGATACAGCATGGGATATAATGAACTTGTTAAATGAAATAAATATGAGAGGAACAACAGTAGTAGTTGCAACACATGCAAAAGATATTGTTGACCAAATGAAGAAAAGAGTAATACACATAAATAAAGGTGTAATAGTAAAAGATGATAAAAAAGGTGGTTATGATTGTGAGGTTTAATGTAATAAATTATTTAATTGGTGAGGGTTTAAGAAATATATTTAAAAATAAAAAATCAACAATGTCATCATTAATGATAATGTGTGCAACAATGTTGGTTTTTGGACTATTTTTTGTAATAGGAGAAAATATTAATGCATTTGTTGCAAATGTAGCAGAAGCACAAGAAATAAGAGTTAATTTAAAAACAGATGCAACAGAAGAAGAAATAGAAGAAGTCGGAAATGAAATACTTGAAATTGAAGGCGTAAAAAATGCAGAATATGTTTCTAAAGAAGAAGCCATATCATATATGGAAGATTTACTTGGAAGTGACGCAGTAGCAGAATATAAAGAAAGAAATATATTTCCAGTAGCATATAATGTAACATTAAAAGACTTGAGTTTAAATGATGGTGTACAAGCAGCAATAAAAGAAATTCCACAAGTAGATAATATAGTTTCAAGCAATCAAGTTATTGCACAAATTATAAGATTAGCAAAAGGTGTAAAATATGTTACAGCAGGAATATTAATATTACTAGTAATTATTTCTGTATCAATAATATCAAATACAATAAAATTAACAGTACATGCAAGAAGAAAAGAAATATCAATTATGAAATATGTGGGGGCAACAAACAGTTTCATAAGATGGCCATTTTTAGTTGAAGGTGTAATTATAGGAGTAATTTCTGGATTACTTTCAGTTGGAATTGTTGGATTAGCATATACAGTAATTGCAAACAAATTATCAGGCACAGACTTTTTAGAAACAGTTCATTGGAAACTATTAGAATTTAAAGATATGTTTAATTTAATATTAACAGTTTATTTAGGCTTAGGAATTGGAATAGGTGTAATTGGAAGTGGAATTTCAATGAAAAAATACCTTGAAGTATAAAAAAGAAAGGATGAATAGTGTAAGATGCGTAGGCTTTTAAGAATAATTTTAATTTTACTAATAATATGTAGCCTATGTATTTGTGTATTTGCAGAAGATATTACAAATTTACAAGAAAAATCTAATACAATTACGGAAACACTAAACGAAACAAATAATAGATTACAGGCTGTTCAAGAACAATTATCTACTAATATGCAGCAATTGCAAGAGTTAGATAATAAGATAGCTCAATCACAAGAGGAAATAACTAAAATAGATGTGCAAATAGAAGACTTAGTTACACAAATTTCTGAAAATGAGAAAAAATTGAAAAATACACAAGAACAATATAAAAAAATTCAAGAATTAGTAGATGCAAGAATGCTAAAATTATATGCAACTCCTAAATTTCAATCATTACAGATTTTACTAGAAGCAAAAAGTGTAACAGATTTTTTAGAGGCATACTATGCAATACAAGAGATAACAAAAGCAGATAGAGGTATATTAGAGACAGTAAAAAGACAGAAAAATGAAATAGAAACAACAAAAAAAATATTGGAAGAAAAGAAAAAACAAGTAATACAAAGTAAACAAAATCAGCAAAAGAAAACGCAAGTATTGGCAAATACTCAAACAATGAGGCAATATTATATAAGCAAATTATCAACAGAAGAAAAACAGTTACAAGATAAAATAGATGAATATAATAGTCAAGTTTCACAAATTGAATCTGAAATAAAACTATTGTTATTAAATAGTATTAGTGAAGATTATATTGGTGGGGCAATGAGATGGCCTATACCAGGATATACAAATATAACATCTGAATATGGTATGAGAGTTCATCCTATAACAGGAGCATATAAATTACATACAGGAACAGATATAGGAGCACCAATGGGAGCAAACTTTGTGGCGGCAGCCAAAGGAGTTGTAATAAAAGCAGAAATGACACCTGCGTATGGAAACATGGTAATAATTGATCATGGTGGGGGTGTACAAACATTATATGCACATGGAAGTGAAATTTTAGTTCAAGTTGGGCAAGAAGTTGAAGCAGGGACAACAGTTTTAAAAGTTGGTTCAACCGGATATTCTACTGGACCACATGCACATTTTGAAATAAGAATAAATGGACAAACTGTAAATCCAATTGAATATTTGTTGACAGATAATTTTAACCAAAAATTAGAAGAAGAAAAAAGTAAAGCAGAAGAAAATATGAATAATTAAAGAATAAAATAATATATAGGAGATGAAAAAATTATGAAAAAAACGATAGCTAAAATTGTTGTAATTATAACATCATTTATACTCATATTTCAAACAATGACTGTTTATGCAGCAACTCAAAAACAACTAGAAAATGAGAAATCGCAAATAGATAGCCAAATAGAAGATGCAAAAGAAGAAAAGAAGGAATTAGAATCACAAAAATCAGAAGTACAAAAAAAAGTAGATGAATTAAGAAATAAAATATCTACAGCCGAAGATGAAGTAGATGCTTTACAAAACAAAGTAGATGATTTACAAGCACAAATATCACAAAAAGAAAAAGATATAAAAAATAAAGAAGATGAATATAATAAACAAATGGAACTATTAGATGAAAGAATGTTAAAAATGTATTCTAGTCCTAAGACAGGATATTTAGAAACATTTTTAACAGCATCAAGTATGACAGATTTTTTAGCTAAATATTATGCTGCATCAGAATTGGTATCATATGATAAGAAATTAATGCAAGAAACTAAAGATCAAAAAGAACAAATAGAAAATGAAAAAGCAGAACTAGAAGCAAATAAAAAAGAATTAGATAGTTCGTTATCAGAAAAGGAAAGTAAATCAAATGAATTAAAGACTTTAAAAAAAGATAAAGAAACACAAGTTGCTAATTTAACAGATGCAGAGAAAAAGAAAGAAAAAGAAATAGAGGCATTTGAGGAAGATAAAAGACAAATTCAAGCACAATTGAAAAAAATAGCTGAAGAAGAAGCAAAGAAAAATCAGAATAAAAATAATAATATAGTATCTAAACCAAGTGCAAGTGGTTATATATTTCCTGTAAGAGGATTAAGCAAAGCAAATATAAACAACAAAAATTATCCATCATATTCAGGGCATACTGGTGTTGATGTAAATATTGGTGTTAAAGGAAAAGAAGTAGTAGCTGTTAAAGCAGGAACAGTTGTCATTTCAACTGCACGAAAGTATAGCGACGGATCATACTATAGCTATGGAGAATATGTAGTTATAAGTCATGGAGATGGAACGATGACTTTATATGGACATATGTTAGCTAATTCTAGAAGAGTAAGTGTTGGAGATAAAGTTTCACAAGGGCAAACAATAGGAATAGTTGGTTCAACAGGAAATTCATCAGGAACGCATTTACATTTTGAAGTAAGAGTAAATGGAAAGCCAGTAAATCCATTACCTTATTTACCATAATAATATTAATATAAAAGACTTATAAAAGGAGTTTTACAAAATGGAAGAAGATAATTATTTAAAAAGACAAAGAATTTATAAAACTATTATGTTAGTTATACTAACAGCATTTTTAACATGTATATTAACAACAATATATATAACTAATAAAAATGGAACAAGTAATGATAAACAATCAATTTCTTCATTATTTGGGATAGAATCATCAAATGATAATCAATTGACAAAATCTATAAAATATATAAAAACAATATTAGATAAATATTATTTAAATGATATAGATGAAGATAAAGCAATAGAAGGAGCATTAGAGGGATATGTTTCTTCTTTAGGAGACCCATATACAGAATATATTCCAAAAGATGAAATGGAAGATTATAAAAACAACTTAATGGGAAATTATGTTGGAGTAGGAATTTATATGGCTCAAAATTCTAAAGACAACACAATTGTGGTATTAACTCCAATAAAATATAGTCCTGCAGAAGAAGCTGGTATACAACCAGGTGACATTATAAAAAAGATTAATGGGGTTGAATATACTGGAGAAAATATGACTGCTGCGGCTAATAGCATTAAAGGAGAAGAAGGAACGAGTGTTACTTTAGAAATACAAAGAGGTCAAGAAATTAAAACATTTGAATTAACAAGAAAGAAAATAACTACAAACCCTGTAATAGCAGAAAAACTAGAAAATAATATAGGATATTTAGAAGTAACAAGCTTTGATGAAGATACTGCTGAAAATTTCAAAGCAAAATATGAAGAACTAAAATCACAAGGAATTACATCATTGATTATAGATCTAAGAAATAATGGTGGAGGATTAGTAGAACAAGCTTTAAAAATAGCAGACTATATTGTACCAAAAGGAGAAGACCTATTAGTAACAGTTGACAAAGATAAAAATGAGAAAATTGAAAGGTCTGAGGAAGATGTTCTTATAGATATGCCAATAGTTGTACTTGTAAATGGAAATTCTGCAAGTTCATCTGAAATTTTAGCAGGAGCATTAAAAGATTTAAATGAAGCTACAGTAGTTGGAACAACGACATATGGAAAAGGAGTTATACAACAATTATTAACATTAAGAAGTGGTGCTGGATTAAAAGTTACTGTTGAAGAATATTATACTCCAAATAGAACAAAAATTAATGGTGTTGGTATTGAACCAAATGAAAAAGTAGAATTACCTGAAAATGTTTCAAATCCTCTTTTAGTACAAAGAGATGAAGATACACAATTACAAAAAGCAATTGAAATACTAAAATAAATTTTAAAAGGAGTTAGAGATGAAATTAAACTTAGCAAATAAATTAACACTATTTAGAATAGCTTTAGTACCAGTTATGGCTATTATACCATATTTAAACTTACAAGTGGACTTTCTAGGAATGCCTCTTACATATTTCTGGATGGAACTTATATTTATTGTTGCATCAATAACTGATAAATTAGATGGATATATAGCACGATCAAGAAATCAAGTAACCACATTTGGTAAGTTTTTAGACCCACTTGCAGATAAAATATTGGTATTAACTGCAATGGTACTATTAATTGAACTTGGAAAAATTCCTGCATGGATACCTGTTATTGTATTAGCTAGAGAATTTCTAGTATCAGGATATAGACTGGTAGCAGTAGAAAAGGGTGGAAAAGTCATAGCTGCATCAATATGGGGAAAATTAAAAACAGTTACACAAATGCTTGCTATAATACTAATTATTTTTGATAAAAATGCCTTTTGGGATTGCTTTAGAGGTGGATTAACAGGTATTGACTTTGGAATAAATTTAGTATCAACTTTATTATTATTAATATCAACATTTGCAACAATCTTTTCAGGAATAGATTATATGAAAAATGGAAAAGATTTACTAAAAGATTAAAAAAACTTGACAAAATAAAAAAAGTGGAGTATTATACTATTTGTTAATGTAAAGGCGACCCATAAAAGTCGCTCTTTATGCGTATATACTGTTTTGACTTAAGAAAGGAAAGTGATTATTATGGAAGAAAAAGAAGTAATATTAACACAAGAAGGTTATGACAAAATAGAAAAGGAATTAGAATATTTAAGAACAGAAAAAAGATCTGAAATAGCAGAAAGAATAAAAGTAGCTTTAGGATTTGGAGATTTATCAGAAAATTCTGAATATGATGAAGCTAAAAATGCACAAGCTGAAAATGAAGGAAAAATAGCAGAACTAGAAAATAAAATTAGATATGCGAAAATAATAGATGAAAAAGAAATAGATACAAAAACAGTTCAAATAGGAAATACTGTTACATTATATGATATTGAATTTGATGAAGAAGTTGAATATACTATAGTTGGTTCAACAGAAGTAAATTTAGCTGAAAATAAAATATCAAATGAATCACCAATAGGAAAGGCACTTTTAGGAGCAAAAAAAGGTCAAAAAGTGCAAGTTAATGCTCCAGCAGGTGTAATAGAATATGAAATAAGAAAAATAACAAAATAAAAAAATGTCAAAAATTTGTTTGACATTTTTTTTGCTTTATGATATTATATTTGTAGATTAAAAAGGAGAAGTGATGTAAATGGGAAATAGAGCAGAAACTACAAGAAAAGAAAAAGCAATATTAAAATTTATTGAAGAACAAGTAAAAGAAAATGGATATCCACCATCTGTAAGAGAAATAGGAAAAGCAATTGGGCTAAGCTCAACAGCAACAGTACATGGATACTTAGCAAAACTAGAAAAACAAGGATTTATCAAAAAAGAAGATAAAAAAGGAAGAACATTAAAAGTAATAAAAGGAACAGATGGAAAGCCAATACAAGAATCTAATAAAAATTTCTATACTCAAAAAGAAATGGTAGAAGTACCTGTTATAGGGAGAATAACTGCTGGGCAACCAATATTAGCAGTAGAAAATGTAACAGATACATTTCCGATTCCAATTGACTTTGTTGGAAACTGTGATAGCTTTATGTTAACAGTAAGAGGAGAAAGTATGATAGAAGCAGGAATATTAGACGGAGACTACATACTTGTAAAAAAACAAAGTAATGCAAGTAATGGAGAAATAGTTGTAGCATTAATAGAAGATGAAGCAACAGTAAAAACATTTTATAAAGAAAAAGATCATATTCGTCTTCAACCAGAAAATCATACAATGGATCCTATAATAGTACCAAATTGTCAAATATTAGGAAAAGTTGCAGGAGTATTTAGAAAAATGTAGTTGTGCAATATTAGATAAAAAATAGCAAGAAAAATCTTGCTATTTTTTATCCAGTATAATATAATAAAATAAAAAAAGGGAGAAAAAACGAATGAACAAAAGTAGAGATATGATAAAAAAAGTAATAATAGTATTACTAGTACTAGTTGCAGTTGGTTTTATATTAATAAAAGCAGAAAATCTTATAAAAGAAAAAACAGATGGAAAAGTAAACTTAATAATAAACAACAATAATGTAACAGCAAGACTAAAAAATGAAGTAAAAATAGATAATGGGATTATATATGTATCAATGGACGATATGAAAAACTTTTTTGATAAATATATCTACATAGAAGAAGAAACAAATGAAATAATTACAACATATGATGATAAAATTGCAAGTATAGGATTTGAAGCAAATAAATTAACACTAAACGGTTCAACAAAAAAGATTTCAGCCCATGCATTAAAAGATAATGATATTGTATATATGCCAATAAGTGAAATGCTAGATGTGTATAATATAGAATTAAAAAATATTGAAGAAACAAAAGTAATAACAATTGAATCATTAGAAAGAGAACAAATAACAGCAAACACAAAAACAAAAATGTCAGTAAAAAGCAAAAATAGAAGTTTTTCAAAAACAGTAGACAAAGTTCAAAAAGGCGAAAATATTATTATAATTGATAACGGACAGGAATCTGGCTGGGCAAAGATAAGGACTCAAAGAGGAAAAATAGGATATATAAAATCTAATAAGATAACAGACATTACAACAACAAGAGAAGTAAAAGAGAAAACAAAACAGATTACCGGAAAAGTAAATATGTTTTGGGATTATTACTCACAATATGTAAAAGCACCAGATAGAACAGGACAAACAATAGATGGAGTAAATGTAGTATCACCATCATTCTTTTATTTAGACAAAAATGATGGAACATTAAAAGAAAATGTTGGAACTGCAGGAACATCATATATAGAATGGGCACATTCAAATGGATATAAAGTATGGCCAATGATATCAAATGCAGAAGCAGGAATAAAAATAACATCTACAATATTAAATAGTTATACAAAAAGACAAGAATTGATAGAAAGTATTGTAGAAAAATGTGCACAATATGATATTGATGGAATAAATGTTGATTTTGAAAATATTTATGAAGCAGATAAAGATAAATATTCAAGGTTTATTATAGAATTAATGCCAAGAATGTTAGAAATGGGAATAGTTACATCAGTTGATGTGACAGCACCAGATGGAGATCCTAATTGGTCATTATGCTTTGACAGAAATATCTTAGGAGATGTAGCTGATTATTTAGTATTTATGGCTTATGACCAATATGGAACATCAAGCACAAAACCAGGAACTACAGCAGGACTAAATTGGGTAGAAACGAGTTTGAAGAAAATAATAGATTATGACCAAGTAGATACACAAAAAATTATTTTAGGAATGCCATTTTATACAAGGCAATGGACAGTTACGGCAGATGGACAAATTAAAGACAGAACTGTTGTTAGTATGATGAATATCAAAATTCCTAACAATGTTGAAAAACAATGGGATGATACATTAAAACAATACTATATAGAATATGCATCTGGCAAAAATACAATTAAAATGTGGATTGAGGATGGAACATCAATTAAAGAAAAAGTTTCTCTAGTTTCTAAGTATAATTTAGGAGGAACATCATGTTGGAGAAAAGATATGGAAACATCTAATGTTTGGACTATAATTAAAGAAGGACTTTCAAAATAATCAAAAGACTGAGTTAGTTATAATATATATAGCAAGCTCAGCTTTTTATTTTTGAGTATAAATTGTATCACTATTGAATATACATCAATTGAGGTGTAAAAAATGAAAACATTTTATATTGAAAAATTGGATAAGCATAGATTTATTTTACATAAAACAAAAATAGAAAATGATAATTTCAAAATATATGCAGACTTGGAAAGAACAAATAATATAAAGAAAGTAATAAAAAAACTAATAAAATGTGGAGCTACAAATGTTGTATTAAGTAAAGAATTATTTGAAAATCAAAATCTTATTAATGCTCTAAATTCAAGTAATATAAAGATATTTGATGGAAGATGGTTAGAAAAATATTTGTCTTTTGAAATATTAGATTATGCAATAAGACAAAACAATTTAAAAAAAGAAGAAATTGAGATTGCAATAACAACAAATGAAATAACAGATATTAGTATAGAAATAATAAAAGAATTAGCAAAGCAATATAAAAGAATAACTGTTGTAACAAATCATATAGAAAAATTAAAAAAAATCGAAGAAGAAATATATGAAAAAAGTGGAATTTTAATAGTTGTTTCAAATAACCAGAAAAAAAGCTTACTCAGGTCAAAAATAATATTAAACATAGATTTTAATAAAGAAGTTTTCAATAGATATAAGATAAATGAAAATGCTATAATTATAAATTTAGAGGGTAATATGAAAATATATTCAAAACGATTTAATGGAATAAATATAAATGATTATGATATTGAAGTTGGAAGAGAAGATACTATTTGGAGAGAAAATATGCAAAATTTTAAAGCAAAAGATTTACTTGAAGCTAATTTATATGGAAAAGATACTTTTAAACATATACGCAGCAAAATAGAAAAAAATAAAGTTTCTATAAAAGAAATATTTGGAATAAATGGTAAAATTTTTATTGGTTAATAATTCTTGTTATTTTTCACTAAATATATTTAAATATAAATTTTTCATTACATTCCTCGGCTTATTACGAAATTTAAGAAATTCTAATTCATTTTATGGCACCCTTCCACTCTCGTGAACTCTTTCCATAAAATCACATAAGAATTTCTAAAATTTCTCCATGCACATTCGTCATTTCATTCAAAATTTATATTTAAATGTATTTTGTAGTAATTTACGAGAATTATTAACCAATAATTAAAAATTTAAAGAATTTCTTAAAATACTTTTCTTTTTTTTAGAAATGTATTATAATGTTGTAAAATGTTTAACCAATTAATATCTTGTGAAAGGAAAGAGATAAAAATGGGAAAAAGAAAAACAACAAAAAGAACCAAAAAAGGAAACAAGGATGCAAAATCAAAAAGAAAAGATACTAAAATGAGGTTTAAATATAAACACCCAAAACTAGCAATTGCATTAAAAATATTGCTAATAATATTAGTAATATTACTTGTAGTTGGAGCAGGAGTTGGTATAGGACTAATATTTGGAATTGAAAAAGAAGATTTCTCAATAAATATGTCAGACTTAATAATGAAAGAAAATTCAATAATAGTAGATACAGATGGAAATGTATTAGCAGAATTAAATGGAGATGAAAGTAGGAAAATTATAACACTTGAAGAAATGTCACCATATTTACCAAAGGCATATATATCAATAGAAGACGAAAGGTTTGAACAACATCATGGCGTTGATATAAAAAGAACTGGTGCAGCAGTGCTTTCATTTGTAACACATGGCGGAAAATCAACAGCAGGTGGAGGAAGTACAATTACTCAGCAAGTTGTAAAAAATGTTACACAAGAAAAAGCGTCTAAAGGTGCGGCAGGAGTAGTAAGAAAATTAAAAGAATGGTCAAAAGCTTACCAAATAGAAAAAGCAATGTCAAAAGACCAAATAATAGAATTGTACCTAAATTTGATATATATAGGAAATGGTGGAAGTGAAAAACACGGTGTTGAAATTGGAGCAGAATATTATTTTAACAAAACGGCAAAAGATTTAAGTATAGCACAATGTGCATTTCTAGCAGGAATAAACCATTCACCAAATGCTTATAATCCATATTCAGGAAATGATGTTACTGAAAAGATTTCAAAAAGAACTAAAACAGTATTATCACAAATGAAAAAATTTGATTATATAAAACAAGAAGAATATGATACAGCAGTTGCAGAAGTAGATGCTGGTTTCAAGTTTGAAAATGGAGTTAAAGGAAATGTTTATTCTTCACATACTGATGCACTAATAACACAATTAATACAACAAATAATGGATGAAAAGCAGGTTTCAAGAGATGCAGCAGAAACATATTTGCAAACAAGTGGATTAACAATATATTCAACACAAGTATCATCAGTACAAAATGTTATGGAAGAAGAATCAAAAAAAGGTAAGTATAAATTAGAATTAAAGGATAAAGCAGGAAAGGTAATAAAAGATGAAAGTGGTTCACCGATTTTGGCACAAGGAGCAGCAGTTGTTATAGAACCATCAACAGGAAAAGTAGTTGGAGCAGTTGGACAATTAAGAGATAAAACAACATCAAGAGGATTAAACAGAATAAATTCAAAAAGACAAACTGGTTCATCTATAAAGCCTTTGGCAGATGTACTACCTGGTATTGAAGAAGGAACAATAACACCTGCAACAATTTATGCAGATTTAAAAACAACATTTGGAAAAGATTATGAACCTGAAAACTATAATTCTTTTACAGGATTAAGAACAGTTAGAACAGCATTAACAACATCACAAAATATACCATTTATTAAAGTTATGGCTGAACTAACACCACAAAAATCAATTGAATATATGGAAAAAATGGGAATTTCATCACTTGTACATGCAAGTGAAAACAAAGATCACAATGACGAGAATTTATCACTTGCAATAGGAGGAATGACATATGGTATAAGTCCATTAGAAATGGCTGCGGCATATGCATCAGTTGCAAATGATGGAACATATATAGAGCCAACATTCTACACAAAAGTAGAAGATACAAATGGAAAAGTAGTATTAGAGCCAAATCAAAAAACAGAAAAAGTATGTTCAGCTGAAACAGCATACATTATTAAAAGTTTAATGCAATCAGTTATAAATGGGGCAGATGGATATGCGGGAACAGCTAGATACTGTGCAATCAATGGAATTGATGTTGCAGCTAAAACAGGAACAACAAACTCATCAAAAGATAGATGGTTATGTGGATTTACAAATTATTATGCATGTGCAGCTTGGTATGGATTTGATGATCCTCAAAGAATTAGCTTTCCTGGAACGAACCCAGCGGGACAATTGTTTTCGGGAATAATGTCAGAAATTCATAAAGGATTGGAGAGTTCAACATTTAGTGAACCAGAAAATATAGTACATGCAACAGTATGTAGAACAAGTGGATTACTTGCAACAGATAAATGTTCAAATACTTATTCTGAAATTTTTGTTAAAGATCATTTGCCTGAAACTTGTGATGCTCATAAGAGTCAATATACAATATGCACAGAATCAGGAAAATTAGCAAATGAATTTTGCACATCAAAAGAAAGAAGAAGTGCTAATTATGTCGTTGAAAAAGAAAGATTAGGTCTATGGACTACACCAGGAATTAATTCTACAATGGGAACAGTACCAACTGAATATTGTACAATACATAAAAAAGCAACAGAAGTTGAAGTACCAACAGTACCTGATACATCAACAGATAAAACAACAGAAAAACCAGACAGTGGAAATAATAATACACAACCAACAACGCCAGAACCAACACCAACAGAACCAGAAACACCAAGTACACCAGAAACACCAAGTACGGGAGATAACACAGGTGACACAGGAAATAGTACAACAGAAGAAGATAATAATAACCAATAATTAAAGAAAAGTGGCAAAGCCACTTTTCTTGGATATAAAGGGAGGAAATAATGGATATATATTTTTATAATACTTTAACTAAAAAGAAAGAACTTTTTAAAACAATAGAACCAGAGATGGTAAAAATATATTCATGTGGACCAACAGTATACAAAGATGCAACAATAGGAAATATGAGAACAAATTTATTTCAAGATACATTAAGAAGAGTGTTAAAATATAATGGATACAAATTAAAACATGTAATGAATATTACTGATGTTGGACACCTTGTTTCAGATGGAGATGAAGGTGAAGACAAAATGCTAAAATCAGCTAGAGAAGAACACAAAACTCCTATGGAAATAGCAGAACATTATACAAAGTTATTTTTTAAGGACTTAGAAAGATTAAATATAGAAACACCTGAAATAGTATGTAAAGCAACAGAACATATAAATGAAATGTTAAAAATGGTAGAAAAAATAATGGAAAGAGGATATGCATATGAAACTTCTACTGCTATATATTTTGATGTATCAAAATTAGATGAATATGGGATTTTATCTGGAATAAATCTTAGAGAACAAAAAGCAGGAGCAAGAGTAGAAGTTGACCCAGAGAAAAGAAATCCATATGATTTTGCATTATGGATAAAAGCACCTGAAAATCATTTAATGAAATGGGATAGCCCATGGGGACCAAGTTATCCTGGATGGCATATTGAATGTTCAGCAATGAGCACAAAGTATTTAGGGGAAGAATTTGACATACATACAGGTGGAATAGACTTAATACCAACACACCATGAAAATGAAATTGCTCAAAGCAAAGGCGCATGTGGTAAAATACCAGCACATTATTGGATGCATGGAGAATATCTATTAATAAATGGTGGAAAGATGTCAAAAAGCTTAGGAAATGTTTATTTAATGGATGATATTATAAATAGAGGATATGATCCATTAGTATATAGATTATTCAATTTTTCATGCCATTACAAAGGAAAATTAAATTTTACTTGGGAAGGAATAGAAGCAGCATCAGTATCTTTAAATCGTTTAAGAGAAGGATATCAAAAGCATTTAAATGGAAGAGATATAGTACCAGAGGATGTTATAAATGATATGGAAAATAGATTCCATCAAGCTATAAATGACGATTTAAATATGCCACTTGCAATGAGTGTTGTTTGGGAAGCTATAAAATATTCAGATAAGTCACCTAAGATAGCACAATTATTAGAAAAATTTGATACTGTTTTAGGAATAAAAATAACAGAAAAGAAAGAAGAACAACAAATTCCACAAGAAATTTTAGATTTAGTAGAACAAAGAAAAATTGCAAGAAGCAACAAAAATTGGACTGAATCTGATAAATTAAGAGATTTAATAGGAGAAAAGGGCTATAACATAAAAGATACAAAAGATGGAGTTGAAATTACAAAAAGAGGAATCCTATAAAAGGAAACCTCTTATTTGTTTTATAACTTGTTTATTATGCAATTATTTCTTGGATTTTCTTAATAGTAGCATCTTTTACTTCTTCAATAGATAATCTTGTTGTATTCAAATACCACATTGGACAAGTAATGCCGCGATAAAATTCTTCTAACTCAGTTTTGTAAAAACTAAGGAACTCCTCATTTGTCAAAACGATTTTGCCACCCATAGCTAATCTTCTTTTCATAGATTCTCTAATAGAAACATCAATTACAAAAAGATAGTCAGGTAACAAATTGAATTGATCATTCATTTCGTGAAGAATTCTAAGAAGTGATTCTGACTGTGATTTCGAACAAGCCTCTTGTTTGTATAAGAATTTTGCCCAAAACAATGCATCACAATATCCTCTATCTAATAAAATAATTTCTTCTGTGGAATATGGGATTTCCAAAAGTGACTGTAATTGTCCAAATGTAATCCAAGTATTCCGAATCCAAGTTTTTTTAGGTATTTCTGCTGGCACAAGCTCAGCATCTTCTTGCATAATTTTTACTTTTAATCCACTATTTTGCAAGTCTTTTGCAATGTTGTGAATTAAAGTTGTTTTACCAGAATTAGGTAAACCGGTAAATTCGATTGTTAAAGGCCGTCTATTCATACAATGCCCTCCTTTAAATACTTTGGTTTTATATGTAAAATTATTATAGCATATAAGTAAAAAATGTCAATAATCTTATAACTATTTTATCCCAAAATGCTGACAAATAGGTATATTAATGCTATAATATAAAATAGCATTAATAATTTGTAACAATTATTATATTTTTCGCAAAGGAGAGATAAATATGGATAAAATTGAATATGCAATTTTTTACGCAACAAAAGCCCATAAAGGTCAAAAAAGAAAACAAAAAGATGTAGATATGATATTCCATCCATTTACAGTCGGAATGATATTACAAAGAAATGGATGTGATGAAGATATAGTTACAGCAGGAATATTACATGATGTAGTTGAAGATACACAACATATTTTTGAAGATATAGAAAAAGAATTTGGAAAAAAGGTTAGAGATTATGTGTATGATGCATCTGAACCGGATAAAAGTTTGCCTTGGAAGGAAAGAAAACAACATACAATAAATCATATAAAAACAGCCCCACTTGGTTCAAAACTGATTGTTGCATGTGATAAAATAAATAATTTAGAAGATGCTATTTCTAATATAAAAGAATTTGGAGAAGACAGAGTATTATCTAGAAATCCAGAAGAACAAAAATGGTATTATACAAGTGTATATAAAAGCTGCATAGAAAATGTTGATGCTAATCATCCAATATTTGTAAGATATAAAAAAGTTTTAGAAGAACTATGGAAGTAAGAAGGAGAGAAAAATGATAGATTTTAAAGACATAATAGCAAATGCAATAGCGCAAGTTATAAATATAGATCAAACCGAAATAAAAAAATCAATAGAAAAACCAAAAGGAACTGAAAATGGAGATTATGCATTTCCATGTTTTAGGTTAGCAAAAACATTAAGAAAAGCACCACAAGCTATTGCTACAGAAATAAAAGAAAATATTAAATTAAATGAAACTGAAATAATAAAAATAGAAGTTATAGGT
Source organism: uncultured Clostridia bacterium (assembly GCA_934167755.1). Lineage (GTDB taxonomy): Bacteria > Bacillota > Clostridia > TANB77 > CAG-508 > CAG-269. The sequence continues at coordinate 12,203 of CAKPLT010000007.1, read as the reverse complement.
GGATATTTAAACTTTTTTGCAAATAAAGAATTATTAGCTAAAGAAGTTTTACAAGAGATGTCTAATGACAAGGAATATGGTAAATCAACAATAGGAAATGAAAAAAATATAGTAATAGATTATTCTGCTCCTAATATTGCAAAACCATTCCATATTGGACATTTACGTTCAACTGTAATAGGTGCTGCATTGTATAAAATATATAAATATTTAGGATATAATGTAACTGGAATAAATCATTTAGGAGATTATGGAACACAATTTGGAAAATTAATCGAAGGATATAAAATGTGGGGAAATGAATATAATATTGAAGAAAATCCAATAGATGAATTAACTAAGATTTATATAAGAATTAATCAAGCCTGTAAAGAAGACGAACAAGTTTTAGAAAACTGCAGAAATAATTTTAAAAAGCTTGAAGATGGAGATTCTTATTGTGTAACAGTTTGGCAGAAATTTAGAGAATTAAGTTTAAAAGAATTCCAAAAAGTGTATGATATATTAGGAAGTAAATTTGATTCTTGGAATGGAGAAGCTTTTTATTCAGATAAAATGGCAGAGGTTGTAGAAATTTTGGAAAAAAGCGGAAAATTAATAAAATCAGAGGGCGCAAGGATTATAGATTTAGAAGATAGTGGAATAAACACTCCATGCATAATAGAAAAAAGCAATGGTTCATCAACATATGCAACAAGAGATTTAGCTGCAATTCTGTATAGGGCAAGAACATATGATTTTGATAAAGCATTATATGTTACATCATATGAGCAAGTATTACACTTTAAACAAGTATTCGAAGTTGCTAAACTTCTTGGCTTAGAGGAAAAATATACAAATGGATTAGAACATGTTGCTTTTGGGATGGTTTTATTACCAACTGGTAAAATGTCAACAAGAGAAGGAACAAGTGTAAAATTGAGTGAATTACTTGAGGAAGCAATTTCAAGAGCCAAAACAATAATAGAACAAAAAAATCCGGACCTTGAAAATAAAGACGAAGTTGCTAAAAAAGTTGGAGTAGGAGCAGTTATTTTTAATGATTTGGCACAATCAAGAATAAAAGATGAAATATTTGATTGGGATACAATTTTGAATTTTCAGGGCGAAACAGGTCCATATATTCAATATACTTATGTGCGTACCAAAAGTGTTATAGAAAAAGCAGGAGGGGTACCTACAATTGAAGAAATCGATACAAATTTATTACAAGATGAATTTTCAATAAGACTAATAAAATTAATATATGAACTTGAAGATGTATTAATCCAAGTTACAGAGAAAAATGAGCCATCAATTTTATCAAGATATTTAATTGATATAGCAAAAGCATACAGTAATTTTTATAATGAAAATAAGATTATAAGTGAAGATAATGCACTTCAAAATGCTCGTGTATATTTAACTTATTCAGTTGGAAAAATTTTAAGAATAGGAGCAGGATTACTTGGAATAGAAATGCCAGATAGAATGTAGAAAAAAATAGTTATTAGTAGGGACTTTACCAGTAGGGACACTCATTAATGGTAAAAGGTATAATAAAAGCTAGAGTAATTAATATTGATATTCATTATTTATTACTTAACTATTATTAAATAATAAGCTTTTACCATTAATGAGTGTCCCTACTGGTAAAGTCCTACTGGTAACTATTCTAAAATCTCCATTTCATACTAATTTTATCTTGTGCCATTTTCTTTTTAGGAGCAATAAAATTTGCACGATATTCTTGTTTCCATATTGGTGGAATGAAAAAACCATTACCATAAGTATTGTATTTTGGTGCAATTGGTGTGGTATAAAAAACACCAAAAGATTTTAAACTGCAAAGCATAGAAACATATATAAATAAGCCAACACTAATACCTAAGAAGCCAGTCGTAACACCTAATGCAATAAACCAAAATCTAAATATACGAACATGGAACCCAAAAGAAAAGTCGGGAATAGCAAAAGAAGCAATACCAGTCATAGCAACAACAATTATAAGTGTAGGACTAACAATCCCGGCATTAACAGCAGCATCTCCCAAAATTAATGCACCTACAATTCCTATAGAAGAACCTATTGTTGAAGGAACTCTTAAATTAGCTTCACGAATAAGTTCAAAGGATATTTCCATAATTAAGAGTTCAAATATTAAAGGAAAAGGGACATTTTCTCTTGCTGACAAAATTGAAAAAAGCAATTCTGTTGGCAATAATTCTTGATGAAAGCTTGTAATTGCCATATAAACACCAGGTAAAAGAAGAGTAATTAATGTTGCAATAATTCTAATACCTCGTAAGAAATTTGCAAATAATGGTCGTAAATTTGTATCTTCAGGAGAAAATAGAAAATCTTCAATTGTTGCAGGAAGAATTATTGCATATGGATTACCATTAACGATAATAATAACTCTTCCTTGAAACAGATATTTAGCACATTTATCAGGTCTTTCAGTAGAAAGAACTTGAGGTATTCCAAAGCCTTCATCACTTTCTATTAATTGCTCTAACTGACCTGTTGAAATTAAAGAATCAATATCTAAATTATTAAGTCTATATTTTACTTCAGAAACTAAATCACTATTTGCAATATTTTGAATATAACATACACCACATTTAGTTTGACTAATTTTTCCAACAGGAATTGTTTCTATAACTAAATTTTCAGTATTTACAATTCTTCTAATAATAGAAGTATTTGTTCTAATATTTTCAACAAATCCTTCTTGAGACCCTTTTATTACTGCTTCATTTTCAGGAGTATTAATACTACGCTGTTCATATTTTTTTACATCAATATCAAAAGCAACTGGAAGGGTATCAATAAAAAGTAAGCAATCTCCCATATTAATTCCAGAAAAAACATCTTTGTAATCTTCAACTTTTTTAACACTATTTTGAGGTAATAAACAATTATCTACAAATTCGCACAAATTCCCATCAAAAGGTTTATTATGTTTAGTTTTTCCAGTCATTAATGGTTCTAAAATAAAATCATTTATAGAAATTGAATCAAACAGACCATCAATACAAATAATAAAACATTTATGATCAGCATTGTTGGCAAACATATTAAATTCTCTTATTATAATATCAGAACAGATTAAAGCATTATACTTGCTTTTTAAAAATTCCAAATTTTCTTTAATGTTAGAAAAAACTTTACAATTTTCTTCTGGTGTTTTTATAGAGGAGTTATCATGCTGAGGAATAAGAGAAAAATAGTAACCACTCTTATTGTTATATTTAATTAATTTATTAAAAATTTCCTTAAAATTCATAATAATAATATAAACAATAAAGGAAAAAATATTCAAAAAACTTGAAAACAAAAAAATAATAATATATAATTAAAGTAGTGCAATTAAAGAGAAAGACTATAATTGCGTAAAAATAGGGAGGAAATATGAAAGATAAAATCTTAAGCTTTATATTAATTCTAATAATAGTAGCAATTATAGTAATAGTAGGAATATTTGGATATACGGTGTATGTGGAAATAACAGGGAATGATCCAATTCAAATAAATTTTGAAGGATATAGTGGACTTTTAACAAAAGAAGATAAAAATACAGAAGATACAATTTCAATAGACAAAGATATATTTAGTGGTGTTGAAAGTGGGAGTAATTCAACACAACCAATAGTAACAAATAATAATAGATATAGGCATTTATATGAACAATTAAATAGCACATCTCAAAAAATATATGATAAATTATATGAAAATAGAGAAAATTTAAAAACAGGAACATACAAGATTGACTTTGGAAATGCATTTCAAAAACTATTAATAACAGAAAACGGAGAAAAAGAACTAAAAAAACAATATCAATCTGCAATAGAAGCATTGATATATGAAAATCCAGAACTATTTTATCTTGAAGCAACTGGAATGTATATAAATATAGAAAAAGTTACTAAATTAAGTGGAACAAAATATAATGTATACATCAATAGTGGAAATAACGGTAAGTATTTAACAGAAGGGTTTAATAGTAAAGAAGATGTTGACTCTTATCAAGAACAAATAGAAAAAGTAAGAGATTATATATTATCAAATCTAGACGGAAAAACTGATTATGAAAAAATTAAAATGATTCATGATTACTTAGTTGATTCAATTGAGTATGATTCATCTCTGTCACAAGATAATATATATAACATATATGGAGCATTGGTAGCAAGAAAATGCGTGTGTGAAGGGTATGCGAAAGCTTTTCAATATTTAATGAATGAAGTTGGTATTGATAATGTAATAGTAATAGGGACAGGAACCAATAGCAATAATCAAACAGAAAGTCATGCTTGGAACTATGTAAAACTTGCTAACAAATGGTATGCAGTAGATGTAACATGGGATGACCCAATTTTGGTCGGAAATGGAAAATTACCAGAAAAATCAAAATATAAATATTTTTTGAAGGGTTCTAATTCAATGAGCCAAAATCATACGGCATCTGGAAAATTTACCGATGCTGGGCAAGTATTTACATATCCAACATTAAGTGAACAAGATTATGAGTGAAAGGGTGAGAGAAATTGTTAGAACTAGAAGAAAATTCAAGAAAACTAGAAATATTAAAACAAAAAATACAAAGTTTAGGTGAGTCTCTTTGACATAATTGCATCAGAAAAGCAGTTAAAAGAATTAGAAAATAAAACAACTAAAGAAGAGTTTTGGCAAAAAGAGGCAAAGGAAACCTCAAAAGTTTTATTTCAGATAAAACAACTAAAAAGTAAAGTTGAACAATACAGAAAAATAGAAAATGAAATCATTAATTTACAAGAATTAACAGAACTTGCAAACTTAGAAAACGATATAGAAGTTGCAAAAGATATATTAAAATCAACAAATAAGTTAGAAAATGAAATAGAAAAACTGCAATTAGAAACATTATTATCAGGAAAATATGACAGAAATAATGCAATATTAACACTACATCCAGGCGCAGGAGGAACTGAATCACAAGATTGGACCGAAATGTTATACAGAATGTATACAAGATGGGCAGCAAAGAATGGATATGAAGTAAAAGAACTTGACTACTTAGAAGGAGAAGAAGCCGGAATAAAAAGTGTTACTTTTGAAATAGTTGGAGAAAATGCTTATGGATATATGAAAGGTGAAATGGGAGTACATAGACTAGTTAGAATCTCTCCATTTGATGCAGGAGGAAGAAGACATACATCATTTGCATCATTAGAGGTTTTACCAGAAATAACTGATGACATTCAAATTGATATTAATCCTGATGATTTAAGAGTAGATACATATAGGGCATCAGGAGCAGGAGGTCAGCATATAAATAAAACATCTTCAGCTGTTAGAATAACACATATACCGACAAATACAGTAGTAGCTTGTCAATCTGAACGTTCACAAATTCAAAATAGAGAAACTGCAATGAGAATGTTAAAATCCAAATTACTTAATTTAAAAGAAAAAGAACAAAAAGAAACAATTGATGAACTAAAGGGAGAACAAAAAGATATTGCTTGGGGAAGTCAAATTCGTTCTTATGTATTTTGCCCATATACACTAGTAAAAGACCATCGAACAAATTATGAAGTTGGAAATGTAGAAAGTGTTATGGATGGAAATATAGATGGATTTATAGAAGCATATTTAAAAAGTTAAATTTATAATGTACCCATAGTAGTGGACACTTTAAGAAGAATGGAACCTATAAAATAGACACAGTTTGAAAGGATAAAATCCTAAAAAGTGGACACAAAACTATGGGTACATTATAGGGTACATTTTTTGCACATTTTAATTTTTGATAAAATAAAATAATAGTAATGGCATTTAATTAAATATCATTACTATTATTTTTATTCAAAAGAGGTTAAATATGGATACAATTGTAATTAAATTTGGAGGAAGCTCTGTTGCAGATAATGAAAAATTACAGTTTGTGGCGAGCAAAACAATTAAGTTATATGAAGAAGATAACAACATAGTAGTTGTAGTTTCTGCACAAGGTAAAACAACAGACAAATTAATAAGTCAAGCAGAAGAATTATCATTAAAACCAAACGCAAGAGAAATGGATGTATTATTAAGTGCAGGAGAACAAATTAGTGCTAGCAAATTGTCAATATTGTTAAATTATTTAGGATATAATTCTGTATCTCTTATGGGATGGCAGGCAGGAATACACACAAACGAAGAAAACCAAAACGCAAAAATTGAGTATATAGATACAAAAAGAATAGAAGAAGAATTAGAAAATGGAAAAATTGTTGTTGTTGCAGGATTTCAAGGAATTGATGATAATAACAATATTACTACATTAGGAAGAGGTGGTTCAGATACAACGGCAGTGGCACTAGCAGCAGCATTACAAGCAAAACAATGCTATATATATTCTGATGTGGACGGAATTTATACTGGAGACCCTAATAAAGTAACCCAAACAAGAAAATTGAAAAATATATCTTATGAAGAAATGCATTCTTTATCAAGTGAAGGTGCTAAAGTTTTACATGATAGATGTGTGGAAATTGCCGAAAGAAATAATGTACCAGTAATAACTGGTTCAACTTTTAATGATAATCCTGGGACTGTAATATCACATAAAATGGAAGCTTCTGGAGTAAAAAGTATTATAAAAAAAGATATTTCTAGAATTTCTGTTGTTGGCTTTGGAATTAGTTCAAGAGATGAAATACTTAATAAAATATTGGAAGTTGCTAATAAAAATAGTTTGGAAATTTTTAATATTGATATTAGTAGAACGAAAATATCTATTGTTTTTAAAGAGATTGTAAAAGATGAATTTATTGATGAACTGCATGATAAGCTAATTTGCAATTAAGAAAAGTGATTATGTCACTTTTCTTTAATAAACCATTATCTAGTAATAATAAAGTTAAAAAAATAACACAAAAGTATTGTAAAAAATAAAAAAATTGATATAATAAAGAAGAAACAAATTTTACCAGTTATGGTAAAATTTTAATAATTTATGGGAAGACCCAATAGGAGGAATTTAAATGTTAAAGAAAGTAGCAATATTAGCAAATGGTGGAGATGTATCAGGATTTAATGCTGTAATAAGAGCAATAATAAAAACAGCAGAACATAATAATGTAGAATGTTATGGATTTATAGATGGATATAATGGATTATTAAAAAATAATTATGTGAGATTAAGTACAGCAAATGACCAAAGTGCATCTGGAATATTACCAAAAGGTGGCTCTATAATAGGATCATCAACAAATGCAAATGTATTTAACTATAAAGTAGTAGGGGAAAATGGAGAAGTTAAATACAAAGACTTATCAGATATATGTGTGGAAAATATCAAAAAAGATGGCTTTGATTGCATATTTACATTAGGAGGAGATGGAACACAAAAATCAGCAAGAGATTTTTCTACAAAAGGTGTAAATGTAATAGGTGTTCCAAAAACAATAGATAATGATGTTGCATGTACAGATATCACATTTGGATATAATACAGCAGTATCTGTTGCAGCAGAAGCACTAGACAGATTACACACAACAGGAGAAACACATCACAGAATAATGGTATTAGAAGTTATGGGAAGATATGCAGGATGGATAGCACTAGAATCTGCAATAGCAGGTGGTGCTGATGTTGCATTAATCCCAGAAATTCCTTATGATATAAATAAAGCAGTTGATAAAATAAATGAAAGAAGAGCTAAAGGAAAAGAATTCAGTATAGTTGTAGTTGCAGAAGGGGCTGCTCCAAAAGGTGGAGAAATTACTGTTGAAGGAACTAGAGATAATGGAGCAGGTGTAGATAATAATAAACTTGGAGGAGTTGGCCAAGTTGTAGCTAGACAATTAGAAAAATTAACAGGTTTAGAAGCTAGAAATACAACACTTGGTTATATGCAAAGAGGTGGAACTCCAACAGCTTTTGATAGAGTTTTATCAACAAAATATGGAGCAAAGGCTATGGAACTTGCTTTAAACGGAAAATTTGGCGTTTTAGCAGTTTTAAAAAACGGAAAATTAGATAGTGTTTCATTAGAGGATGTTGTAGGAAATAATACAAAAATTGGTGCTGTTTCTGGAAATACAGCAGAAAGTAACTTAAGAAAAGTTACAATGGATGATGATTTGGTAAAAACAGCTAGAGATATTGGAATTTGTTTAGGTGACTAAATTGGTAATTACAAGATAATTCCTAAATATAGTATTATAAGCTGTGAATTGTAACAACTTATAATAATTCACATAAAATTCACAATAAAAGCATTGACAAAGTGACACTGTGTCATTATAATATATGACATAGTGTTATTTTTTTGTCGAAAGGAAGTGATGAGATGCCAAAAGAAACATTTTTAAAACTTTCAAAAGAAAAACAGCAAAAGGTAATAAATGCAGCCAAAAAAGAATTTGCAAGAGTACCAATAGAAAATGTTTCGATAAAAAATATTGTAGAAGAAGCAGATATTGCAAGAGGAAGTTTTTATCAATATTTTGAAAGTAAAGAAGATTTACTTATATATATATTAAGAGAAAATTCTGAAAAACTAAATACAAAACTGAAAGACAAAGTAAAAGAGACAAATGGAGATATATTCAAATTGTATATATTCTTATATGATTCAATGATAGAAGAATTCACAAATAACCCGGACCAAGAATTATTTAAACAAATATTTATAAACTTAAAATCGTCAGATGAAAATGTATTTGATTTGGTAAGAAAAACTAAACCACAAGATATTATAGACTACTATGAGCAAATAGATAAAAACAATTTAAAAATAGAAAATCATGAAGATTTAGTAGTAATCTGTGATATGTTAAATGTAATTACAAGGAGAGCTTTAATAAAAAATTTTAAAAATAAATCAAAAGAAGAGTGTAGAGCAATGTTTTTAAAGGAAATAGAATATTTAAAACATGGAATAGAAAAAAAGGAGGAAAAAGATGCTTAAAATATTAAAAAACTTAAAACAATCATGGATGTCAGTACTTATAATTGTAGCATTATTATGTGTTCAAGCAGCTGTAGATTTGGAGTTACCTAATTATACTTCCAAAATAGTAAATACAGGTATACAAGCAGGTGGAATTGAATATGCAGTACCAGAAACAGTAAATCCTGAGGACATGGATGCAATATTACTATTCTCAAATGACGATGAGAAAATATTAGAAAATTATACAACTGATAATTCAGATGGAAACTATGTTATAAAAGATTTAAAAGAAAACGAAAAAGAAGAACTTGAACAAATAATGACAAAACCAATTATTATATCAAGAACAGTACAAAAAGAAGAAATGGCAAACAAAATAAAAGAACAAATATTAGCAAATGTACCAGATGAGCAAAAAGAAATGCTTCAAAATATGTCAATAATAGATATATTAAAAACAATGCCAGAAGAACAATTAAATCAAATGCTTAGTGAATCAACAAAACAAATAGACGAAATGCAAGATTCAATAAAAAGCCAAGCAGCAGTTGCATATGTAAAAGAAATATATAAAGATGCAGGTGTAAATACAGATAAATTACAAATTAATTACATAATTATAGCAGGTTTAAAAATGTTAGCTTTAGCAGCAATAAGTATGGCTTCAGGTATTACAATAATGATGTTATCATCAAGAGTTGGTGCTAAAATGGCAAAAACACTAAGAGAAAAAATATTTAATAAAGTACTAAAATTTTCAACTAAAGAATTAAGAGAATTTTCAACCGCTTCTTTAATTACTCGTAGTACAAATGATGTGCAACAAATTCAACAATTATTAGCAATGCTATTTAGAACAGTAGTATATGCACCAATAATAGGAATAGGTGGAGTAATAAAAGTAATACATCAAAGTAACACATCAATGGCCTGGATAATAGGAGCAGCAGTAATTACAATATTAGTAGTTGTTGCAATACTATTTGCAGTTGCAATGCCAAAATTCAAGAAACTACAAGACTTAATAGACAAATTAAATGGTGTAGCAAGAGAGATATTAACAGGAAAATCTGTAATTAGAGCATTCAATACAGAAGAAAGAGAAGAAAAAAGATTTGACAGTGCAAACACAGACTTAACAAAAGCAAATATATTTGTAAACAGAACAATGTCAGTAATGATGCCAATGTTAATGCTTATTATGAATGGTGTATCAATCTTAATTATATGGGGTGGCGGACACAACATAGACCAAGGTATAATGCAAGTTGGAGATATGTTAGCATTTATTCAATATGCAATGCAAATAGTAATGAGTTTCTTAATGATTTCTATGATTTCAATAATGCTTCCAAGAGCATCTGTATCAGCTAATAGAATTACAGAAATATTAGAAACAGAGCCAAGTATTAAAGATAAAGAAACAACAAAGAAATTAGATCCAAGTAAAAAAGGATTAGTAGAATTCAAAAATGTATCATTTAGATATCCTGATGCAGATACAGAAATTCTAGAAGATATTAACTTCACAGCAGAATCAGGAAAAACAACAGCAATAATAGGAAGTACTGGAAGCGGAAAATCAACTGTAGTAAATTTGATACCAAGATTTTATGATGTAACAGGAGGAGAACTTTTAGTAGATGGTGTAAATGTAAAAGACTTATCTCAAAAAGAATTAAGAGATGCTATTGGATTTGTACCACAAAAAGGAGTATTATTCTCTGGAACAATTGAAAGTAATATAAAATATTCTGATGAAAGTATGTCAGATGAAAAAATGATAGAAGCTGCAGAAATAGCACAAGCAACAGAATTTATTGAAGGAAAAGATGACAAATACAAATCAGAAATAGCACAAGGTGGAAGCAATGTATCTGGAGGACAAAAGCAAAGATTATCAATAGCAAGAGCTGTTGCAAAAGATCCAGAAATATTTGTGTTTGATGATAGTTTTTCTGCATTAGACTTTAAAACAGATGCAGCATTAAGAGAAGCATTAGCACAAAGAACAAATAATAAAACAAATATAATTGTAGCACAAAGAATTAGTACTATTTTAAATGCAGATAAAATAATAGTTTTAGATGATGGAAAAATAGTAGGGCAAGGAACACATGAAGAATTACTTGAAAATAATGAAACATACAGAGAAATTGCATTATCACAATTGTCTGAAGAAGAATTAAATAAAAAGGAAGGAGGAAAATAATATGCCAGGACCAATGGGGCCAAGACCAGGCCATACAACAGAAAAGGCCAAAGATTTTAAAGGAACAACAAAAAAATTAATAAAAAATTATTTGTCAAAATATAAAATCGGATTAATAATAGTATTTATATTTGCAGTAGGAAGTACTATATTTTCTATAATAGGACCTAAAATATTAGGAAATGCAACAACAGAAATATTTAATGGTTTAGTAAATAAAATATCAGGAAATGGTGGAATAGACTTTGGAAAAGTTGGAATAATCCTACTAACACTATTAGGACTATATGTAGTCAGTGCATTATTTTCTTTCATCCAAAGTTTTGCAATGACACAAATTGCTCAAAATCTTACATATAAATTAAGAAAAGATTTAGCACATAAAATAAATTCACTTCCAATGAATTATTTTGATAAAAAGACAAATGGAGAAGTATTGTCAATAATAACAAATGATATAGATACATTAGGAATGAACTTAAACCAAAGTGTTACACAAATAATAACATCAATATGTACATTAGTTGGAATATTAATAATGATGCTTTCAATTAGTTGGCAAATGACATTAATATCATTAATAGTTATGCCAATAGGAGCATTTCTTGTAAAAATAATAGTAGGAAAATCACAAAAATACTTTAAAAAGCAACAAGACTACTTAGGACATGTAAATGGTCAAGTAGAAGAAGTATTTTCAGGATTAACAATTGTAAAAGCATTTAATGGAGAAGAAGATGCACAAAAGGAATTTGAAAAGGCAAATTCAGAATTATATAGTTCAGCATGGAAATCACAATTTTTATCAGGATTAATGCATCCAATAATGAATTTTATATCAAATATTGGATATGTAGGTGTAGCAATTGCAGGAGGTTACCTAGCTATTAATGGAAACATTACAGTAGGAGATATACAAAGTTTTATACAATATAATAAACAATTTACACAACCTATAAATCAAATCGCACAAGTATCAAGTATGTTACAAGCAATGGTTGCTGCAACTGAAAGAATATTTGAATTCTTAGAAGAAGATGAAGAAGTTGAAACTTATGTAGAAGGAACAACAACAGAAGGCTTAAA
>CAKPLT010000006.1 GCA_934167755.1 uncultured Clostridia bacterium | reverse complement strand
GATATATTAAAAGATAATATTGAAAATGTAATAAAAGAATTAAAAGATAAAAATATTAATGTAGTAATGTTAACAGGCGATAATGAAAAAACAGCTGAAATTGTTGCAAAACAAATTGGAATAGATAAAGTAGTTTCAAATGTTACACCAAAGGAAAAAGCAGAAAAGATAAAAGAATTCAAAAAAGATGGAATTGTAATAATGTGTGGAGATGGAATAAATGATAGTATAAGTTTAGTAACAGCAGATATAGGTGTTTCAATTTCGTCAGGTACAGATATTGCAATGGATTCGGCAAGTGTAATATTAATGAATGATAATATAGAAAAAATAAATGAATTAATAGATATTAGCACAAAAACAATAAGAAATATAAAGCAAAATCTATTTTGGGCATTTTTCTATAATATTTGTATGATTCCAATTGCTTGTGGAATATTAGAACCTATTGGAATTGAAATGAATCCAATGGTTGCTGCTTTTGCTATGACAATTAGCAGTTTAACTGTTGTTTTAAATGCTTTAAGATTGAAAAAATAATTAGATGGAGAGAAAGAAATGATTTGCATTTTATTCAATGTGCTTGTAGATTTACTGAACATTGTACTATGTGTGATAATGGTGGTGGAGGTTCTAAAAGAGAAGAAATGAAGAAACTCCTAAAACAGTTGAGAAGTGTTTATGATAAGGTTGATATGAATATTTATAATAGTACTAAAAATGTTAATTTGAATACTCTTATTTCTTATGTTAAAGATGGCGAGGTTCATCATTTTATGGATGATTATGATGAGAAGAAATAATATAGAAAAAAGAAGAGGTTAGCTAACCTCTTCTTTCATAGCCTTTTTTAATTTATGCCGGCGATGCTGAATAGCTCTAACCGAATGCTTTATTTTTGCTGATAATTCAGAGTCAGGAATAGTGTGAGCTAAAACCATTGTATCCTGTTCACAAGTCCAGTAACTAGGTTTATATATTGCTGTTTGATTATAATACCGTTGTCTTTGGGCATTACGAGTTTTTACGAACTTTTCCATGTCTCTGTAACCACTTTTTCTGTTTGGCATAAAGTACCTCCTATAAATTATTAACTGAGATTTATAATTTTTTATATAATATTATTATACAAAATTTGTATGGAAAAGTCAATTTGGTAGAAAGTTAGACAGTGTAAAATGTTTTTTGAATATGAGTTGTAGAAAAAAAAGATTTATGTTATAATGATACAAAATTTCCAACAAATAGTTGAAAGATAAATAACTATGTTAACCTAAATAAGACAAGTGTCTAGGAGGTATATCAATGGAAGAAATTTATCCAAACTTTTTAAAGAAAGATGAAAATAAAGAACATAGCATTGTTCCTTCAATGGAATTTGTAGACAATTTACTGAGAAAGTGTGCGAGAGAATTAGGGATAGAGGATGACCCAGAAGAAGAAAAAAAGAGTCACTTTTATCAGAAGAGCAAGAAAAAATGATGCAGGAAATAAGGGATATTAAAAGAAAGTCAAAAATAAGAAACGATAGATTTTTCTAATAAAGGTCGCGGTTGCGACCTTTATTATATTTTAATTTTAGGCTGATATTTCTCGAGCCACATATTAACTTGACACAAATAAGCCATAAGTTGAGGACCAGTCATTAATTGACCAAACCAAGGGCGAGAAAAAGCTTTGCCATCAGTTTCTAAAATATTTAAGATATAATCTCTATTTAGAAGATAATTAATAGGAGCGCTTTGATTAGCCATAATTTTTGTAAGCATTGACTTAACTTTAGCAAGATAGGTAGGGTTATGAGTCTTAGGGTAAGGACTCTTTTTTCTATCTACAATTTCAGGTGGTAAGAACTTACGAGAAACATAACGAAGTAAGCCTTTTTCACGACCATTAAGAGCTTTAATTTCCCAAGGAATATTCCATACATATTGAGCTAATCTATAATCACAAAATGGAACACGAAGTTCAAAACCATTGTACATAGCCATTCTATCAGATCTATCAAGAAGAGTTTGCATGAACCAATTTAAAGTAAGATGTGAGATTTTTCTTTTTTCAGCAGTTTCTAAAGAATCAGAATCTAATATATCTACTTCAGATAAACTTTCTTGATATCTATAATTAATATAATCCTTTAAATCAACTTTTTTAGCAATACTAGGATTTAGCAAAGTTTGACGCTCATCAATTGCAATTGACCAAGGAAAAGTACCACTATTAAGAGCATCATCTCTGAAAAACCAAGGATACCCACCAAATATTTCATCAGCACACTCACCTGTAAGAGAGACAGTTGCAGTAGGTTTAACATATTTGCAAAATAGTAAAAGAGAAGAATCAATATCAGCCATACCAGGCATATCACGAGCAATCATTGCATCTTCAAGATATTCAGCAAGTTCAGGTGTATCAATAACAATAGGATGGTGGTTAGTATGTAATTTGTTAACCATCAAATCAATATAATAATTATCAGAGTTAGGTTGGAAGTCACTTTTTACAAAATTCTTATCATTATCAACATAATCAATAGAATAAGTATCAAGTGGAGGTAAACCATTTTCATGACAATAGTCAGATGCATATCTTGTAATAATACTTGAATCTAAGCCACCTGATAAAAATGTACATAAAGGAACATCAGAAACAAGTTGTCTTGTTATAGCATCTTTTAAAAGAAAATCTAAATGTTCACAAGTTTGCGCAAAGTTTTCTGCATGTGGCTCACTTTTTAATTTCCAATATCTTTCTATATGTAATCCTGAGCGATTAAAAATAGCAAAATGAGCAGGTTTTAATTCAAAAATATTATCAAAAATAGTAGTTCCTGGTGTATGAGCAGGACCAATTCCAAATAATTCAGAAATTCCTTGAGAATCAAGTATTTTTTGCACACCGGGATATTGAAAAATTGCTTTAATTTCAGAAGCAAATATAAATGAATTGTTTTGCATTGTGTAAAATAAAGGCTTTACTCCAAAATGATCTCTTGCCATAAATAGCTCTTCATTTTTTGAATCCCAAATTGCAAATGCAAAAATACCATTTAAATGATGAACAACATCTTTTCCATAATAGATATAGCTTTTTAATAATACTTCTGTATCACTATAACTATTAAATGTAAAACCATTTTCTTCTAAAGTTTGTCTTAATTCTTTTGTGTTGTAAATTTGACCATTATATACAATGGAAAAAGTTGAATTACTATTTGTGTCTATAGATTGCATAGGTTGTTTTCCACCATCAGGATCTATAACAATCAATCTTTTGTGTCCAAGAGCTATATGAGTTCTAAGGTAATAGCCTTCTTCATCAGGACCTCTTCTTGAAATTGAATTAATCATATTAATTAAAATGTTTCTATATCTTGAAATATCTTGTTTAAAATTTACAAAACCAACAATTCCACACATAAAATTCCTCCGTTCTTATTTATTGCTTTTTAAAAATATATTCCAAATAAATGAAAAGTTGCATAAATTATCAAAAAAATGTTGACAAAATTCGAAAATGCTTGTATAATTTTATAGTGACAAAAATTAGGTAAAAAATGATGGATATATACATATATCTTATATGCGAGGAGGGATTAAGATGGCACAACCAAAAAGAAGATGGTCAAAAGCTAGAACACATTCTAAAAGATCAACATGGAAAGTAGAACAACCTAAATTTGCTACTTGCCCACATTGTCATGAACCAGTAATGCCACACAGAGTTTGTTCAAACTGTGGATATTATGATGGAAAAGAAGTAGTTGCAAAAAAAGTAGAAGAATAGTAAGCCAGTAAACGCCGACATAGTGGGCGTTTTTGTGGTAAAAAAATTATATTATAATGTATAAGCTTTTAACAAAATGGTATAATAACAATAATTGTAAAAATTAGGGAGGAATTTAAAGTGAAAAATTTAAGAAAAACAAAAATTGTAGGAACAATAGGACCAGCTAGTGAAAACAAACTAGAAGAATTATTTAAAGCAGGATTAAATGTATGTAGAATAAATTATTCACATGGAAGTTGGGATGAACAATCAGAAAAATCAGAAAGAATTATTAAATTGAGAGAAGAATTAGATTTACCAATTCCAATGTTATTAGATATGAAAGGTCCAGAAATAAGAACAGGAATGTTATATACAGGAAAAAATACAAAAATTCAATTAAAAGATGGACAAAAATTCACTTTAGTAAATGAAGATATCACAGGTGATGAAGAAAAAGTTTCTGTAACATACAAAGAATTATACAAAGATGTACAACCAGGAACAAAAATCTTAATCGATGATGGTGCTATAGAATTAAAAGTTGATGAAGTTGTTGACAAAGACATAGTTTGTACAGTAGTTCATGGAAATGGATTAGGAAGCAGAAAAACAATGAACTTACCTGGAACAGTAATAAGATTACCAGGATTAGCTGAAAAAGATATAGCAGACTTAAAAACAGCATGTGAACATGATTACGATTTTGTTGCAATATCATTTGCAAGAAACTTAGATGATATTAGACAAGTTAGAAAAGTATTAGATGAAAATGGTGGAAAAGATATCCAAATCATAACAAAAATTGAAAATGTTGAAGGTTTATCAAACTTAGATGATATATTAAGAGAAGCAGATGC
Source organism: uncultured Clostridia bacterium (assembly GCA_934167755.1). GTDB lineage: Bacteria > Bacillota > Clostridia > TANB77 > CAG-508 > CAG-269. Next base: position 76,741 of record CAKPLT010000006.1, on the reverse strand, counting down.
TCAAATGATAGCTCGTGGAGATATGGCTACAGAAACGGACTTTACAGAACCACCGGTAGTTCAAAAAAGAATTATCAGAACATCAAACAAAATATTTAAACCAGCTATAACAGCTACACAAATGCTTGAATCAATGACACATCAACCATTACCAACAAGAGCAGAAGCAAGTGATGTAGCAAATGCTATTTATGATAGAACAAGTGCAATAATGCTTTCAGGAGAATGTGCACAAGGTGATTATCCAGTAGAATGTGTTGAAACAATGGTTAAAATAGCAAACAGAGTAGAACCAGAAATTCATTATTGGAAAAGATTTGATAACAATGAAGATATTGATTTATCAGATGATGAAACAAAAATTGCTTATTCATCATGTGTAACAGCTAAAAACTTCAATGCTGATGCAATTGTTGTATACACACATACAGGTGATTCAGCAAGAAGATTATCAGGATTAGGAGCTGGATGTCCAATATTAGCTATAACAGACAATAAGAGAACTTTCCGTCAATTAGCATTAGCTTGGAATGTTACTCCAATATTTGTAGAAGGTGAAGAAACAATCGAAGAGACTGTTGAAAAAGGAATCCAAAAATTAAAAGAAAAGGAAATTCTTGAAAAAGGTGATGTTGTAGTTCTTTTAGGTGGAGCACAAACTTTTTCAAAGGGTTTAGACAAAAAAGTTCTTGGAGGAATTGTAAGAGTCTAAGAATAAATGATTTTTTGATGAAAATATTGTGATAAATTATATAGATTTATAATGAAAGTAGATGTAGAAGACTTATATAGTTTTCTACATCAATTTTTTTTTTTTTTGACTATCTTGACTATTCAGTCTAATTGAAAAAGAGCTTTGTTAAATATATAATACAAAATATCAAATTTATGATGATATAAGTTTGACAGGAGGAAATAAGAAGATGGTAATTGACAAAGTAAAAAAAGTCAATAAGGAAGAGAAAAGAATAAAAAATGAAAAAGCGTCAGATATGCTAATAGGAAAGTGGATTAAATGCGATAAATGCAAAGAAATCTTATATAAAGAAGATGTGCACAAAAATTTCAGTGTATGTCCAAATTGTGGCAAACATTTTAGAATATCTGCAAGAAGAAGAATAAATCAAATTGCAGATGAAGGATCATTTGAAGAAATTGGTACCAATATTTTAACAAAGGATCCACTGAAATTTGATGGATATTTAAAAAAAGTAGGAGCATTAAAAGAAAAAACAAAAATAGAAGAAGCCGTTAAATGCGGAACTTGTACAATTAATGGAGAATCAGTTGTAATAGCAGTTATGGATGGAAATTTTATGATGGGAAGTATGGGAAGTTGTGTCGGAGAAAGAATAACATTAGCTATAGAAACATCAATAGAAAAACATATACCACTAATAATATTTTGTGTATCAGGTGGAGCCAGAATGCAAGAAGGAATAATTTCATTGATGCAAATGGCAAAAACATCATCTGCATTGGCAAGACATAATGAAGCGGGTTTATTGTATATCTCGGTTCTTACAGATCCAACTACAGGAGGAGTAACGGCAAGTTTTGCGAGTCTTGGAGACATAATTTTAGCAGAACCGGATGCTTTAATAGGCTTTGCAGGACCAAGAGTAATAGAACAAACAATAAAGCAAAAACTGCCAGAAGGTTTCCAAAAATCAGAATTTTTATTAGAACATGGTTTTGTAGATAAAATAGTTGAAAGAAAAGATATGAAAGATGTATTATACAAAATAATAAAATTACATAAAAAATAAAAAGTGTAATTGAGGACCGGGTACATAATTATCCTTTTTAAATTAATTAAGGACCGGGTACACAATTTTCAGAAGTAAAAAGAGGAGTTGAAATAAGTGAAATCTGCATGGAATAGGGTATGCATTGCAAGAATGCAAGAAAGACCAAAGGCAATTGATTATATAGATGAAATTTTTACAGATTTTATAGAGTTACATGGTGATAGAAATTTTGGAGATGACAAGTCTATTGTTGGAGGAATTGGGCTATTAAAAATAAATTCAAATATGAGTATTCCTGTAACGATAATAGGAGAACAGAAAGGGAAAACTGTTAAAGAAAATATGAAAAGAAATTTTGGAATGCCAAATCCAGAAGGATATAGAAAAGCTTTAAGACTAATGAAACAAGCTGAAAAATTTAATAGACCAATAATAACATTTATTGATACACCAGGTGCTTATCCTGGAATTGGTGCAGAAGAAAGAGGACAAGGAGAAGCTATTGCTAGAAATATGATGGAAATGTCACAATTAAAAGTACCAGTAATATGTGTTGTAATTGGAGAAGGCTCAAGTGGAGGAGCTTTAGCTATAGGAGTTGGTGATAGAATTGTTATGCTTGAAAATGCAGTATATTCAATACTTTCACCAGAAGGATTTGCTAGTATTTTATACAAAGATTCTTCTAAAGCAAGTGAGGCTGCTGAAAATATGAAAATGACTGCACAAGACTTGAAAGAATTTGGAGTTATAGACAAAATAATTTCAGAGCCTAAAAATGGAGCACAGGAAGAGTTATCAGCAGTTACAAATGATTTAAAAATGTATATTGTAAAAGCTATAAATGAATTAAGGAAATTTTCCAAAGAAGAATTAATAGAAAAAAGATATGAAAAATTTAGAAAGATGGGAAATTAGAAAAGGGAAAAAACGTACCGGGTACAAAATTTCCCATTGACTAAAAAGGAGGATATAAATAATGATTTTAACAGGAAAAAAAGTATTAATAATGGGCATAAGGAATAAGTGGAGTATTGCATGGGGAGCAGCACAATCAGCTTATGAACAAGGTGCACAAGTAATATTTACATGTGGTTCTATGGAAAAAATTGAAAAGGTGAAAGAACTTACTGATGAAATTCCAAATTCTTCAGTTTATGCATGTGATGCAAGTTCAGATGAGAGTATAAGAAAGTGTTTTGAACAGGTAAAAGCGAGACATGGCAAAATTGATGGTATTCTTCATGCTATAGCACATGCAAATACAGAAGACTTAAGAAATAACTTTATATTAACATCAAGAAGTGGATATGCCCATGCTTGTGATGTTAGTGCATATTCTTTAATTGCAGTTGCAAGAGTTGCAACTGGATTAGATTTATTAAATAAAAATTCAAGTATTGTTTCATATACATATTATGGTTCTGAAAAAGCAATTGAAGGATATAATGTTATGGGAGCTGCAAAGGCAGCATTAGAAGCGAATATAAGATATTTAGCAAAAGATTTAGGAAAAGAAAATATTAGAATAAATGGAATATCAGCAGGTCCAATTAAAACTCTTTCTGCAAAAGGAATTAAAGATTTTAATACAATTCTGAATGTTGTTGAAGAAAAATCTGCATTACATCAAAATGTTACACCTAAACAGGTTGGTGATGTAACAAGTTTTTTATTTAGCGATTTGTCTTCTGCAATTACAGGCGAAATAATTTATGCTGATAATGGATTTTCTATAATTGGAGTATAAAATTATAAAAAGTTACCAATATGGGTGTCACCACTGGTAACTTTTTTGACCACTAATGAGTGTCCCTATTGGTAAGAAGAGCCTCCCTACTGGTAACAATTAAATATCTTATATGTTCATCATTTAAATCCTTTTCAAAAGATATTTTTATATAATCATTAGGAAGAGCTTCTTCAATAAGTTCACCCCATTCTATAATACAGATACCAGAAGAAAAATATTCTTCTCCACCAATAGCATAAAATTCGTCAATATCTTCTAATCTATAAACATCAAAATGATAAATTTTTATATCATCTTTTTTATATTCGTTAACAATATTAAATGTTGGGCTTGAAATTTCTTTGTCAAGACCAAAGTATTTTAAAAAACCCTCAGTAAATTTAGTTTTTCCAGAACCTAGTTCACCTGATAAAACAACAACATCACCAATATGTAATTTGCTTGCTAATTTAGAAGCAAATTCCATTGTTTCGTTACTATTGTGTGAAATGAATTTGTAAGTTTTCATAATTATTTCCTCCAGTCATTATTTTAACTTATATTGGAAGATTTGTAAATAGTATGATAGAAAAAATGAACAAGATACATAATTTTTAGCTGTTACTGACTGCTTGTTATAATGAATTGCCAAAACCAAAAAGATAATGTTATAATTTCAAAGAATTATAGGATAAATTATAGATGGGAGTGTATGATATATGAGATTAGTAGCATGTAGTAGTTACTTACCAGAAAAAAAATTGGAAACTTCAGAAATAGCTAATTTGTTTAAAGTTGAAGAAGAATATATAATAAAAAGAACAGGAATAAAACAAAGATATTTTGTAGAAAGTGAGACAATAGAAGAAATGGCAACAATTGCAGTTCAAAAATTAATAGAAAAAACTCAAATTGATGTGCAGGAAATAGGGTTAATAATAGTCGCTACAACAAGTACAAATAGATTGATGCCAGGAATATCTAATTATGTACAAAAAAATTTTAATATAAAAAAATGTATAACACTTGATATTTTAGCTGGATGTAGTGGATATATAAATGCAGTGGACATTGCTCAATTGTATATTGATAGTGGAAAAATAAAAAAAGCAATTGTTGTTGGAGTTGATACATTATCTAAATATACAAATTATGATGATATTAATACTGCAATAATTTTAGGAGATGGAGCTGGTGCAACATTATTTGAAAAAGCAAATAATAATTTATATTTTTCTAATATAGAGTCAATACCAGATTTTAATAATATATTAGTAAATGCTTCGAACAGTAAAATTTCAATGGATGGTTTAGCAATTTATAAATATGCAGTAACTGAATCTGTAAAAAATATAAAAAAACTGTTAGAAGAATCAGGAGAAAAAATGGAAAATATAAAATATATTGTACCACATCAGTCTAACCTTAAAATAATGAAGGCTATAGCAAATAGGCTTGGTGTTTCAATGGAGAAATTGTTTATTAATATAGATAAAATCGGTAATACTTTTTGTGCAAGTATACCAATTGCATTACAAGAAATGACGCAAAATCAATTATTAAAAAAGGGTGATAAAATTATTTTATTGGGATATGGGGGAGGACTTAACACAGGGAGTATATTAATTGAAATTAATTAATAAATATATGATATTAAATAATTTATGAAAATAATAGAACAATAAAATGCAAAATACTAAAACAGGACATTACTAATAAAATTAATGGTGATGTCTTTTTTGTGCCAAAGACTATTTTGACCAGTCATACTAATAGAAAGATTAAGATAAAAGGTATATAAATGAAATAATTTAAAAAATATAAAAAGGAGAACAATATGAAAACAGCATTTTTATTTCCTGGCCAAGGTACACAAACTGTTGGAATGGGAAAAGACATATATGAAAAATATGAAGAAGCAAAAGAGGTATATGAAAAAGCAAGCAAAATTACAGGGATAGATATAAAAAAATTATGTTTTGAAGGTCCAGAAAATGTATTAATGAAGACAGAAAATACACAAATAGCAATATTAACAACAAGTTTAGCAATTTTAAAAATAATAGAAAATAATGGAATAAAAGCAGACATAGCAGTTGGACTAAGTTTAGGGGAATATGCAGCATTAATATATGGTGGATATATATCATTCGAAGATGGTATAAGGCTAATTCAGAAAAGGGGTTACTATATGTCAAAATTTTCTGATGAAAGTGAAGAAAATTGTAGTAAATATTCAATGGCAGCTGTAATTGGACTAAATGCTGAAAAAATAGAAGAAATCTGTGAAGAAATAAGAAAGATAGGAAAATTTATAGTACCTGCAAACTATAATTGCAGTAGTCAAACAGTAATATCAGGAACAAGTGATGTCATTGATTTTGTAATAGAAAAATTAAAAGAATATGGAGCCAAAAGAGTTATAAAATTAAAAACAAGTGGACCTTTTCATACTGAAAAATTAAAAAAAGCAAGTGAATTATTTAAAAAAGAGCTTGATAAAGTTCAATTTGAAAAGGGAGGAGAAGTAAAGGTTATTAAGAATTTAGATGGAGAGTTTTATACTGAGGAAAATAATATTAAAGAAATACTTTCAAAACATATAATCAGCCCAGTAAGATTTGACAAAGCAATACAACTTATGAAAATTCAAAATATTGAAAGATTTATAGAGATTGGTCCTGGAAGAACATTAACAGGTTTTGTAAAAAAAGATTATCCAGAGGCTGAACTATATAATATAAATAATTTAGAAAGTTTAGAAAAATTTATAAATAAATAACAAAGTATTATAGTAAGTAAATATAAAAGGAGAAGAAAGATGGAAGAAAAACAAGTGGTTTTTGTAACAGGTGGGTCAAGAGGAATAGGAAAAGAAATTGCTTTAAAATATGCAGAGAATGGATATAATATAGTAATTAATTATGTATCAGAAAAAACAGATATAGATGAACTGAAAAAAGATTTTAATAGATATGGAGTAGAAAGCTTGGTTGTGAAAGCCGATGTATCCAAAACAGAAGAAGTAGAAAATGTCGTGAAACAAACAATCGAGAAATTTGGAAAAATTGATGTATTAGTAAATAATGCAGGGATAACAAGAGATACATTGTTAATGAGAATGAAAGAAGAAGATTTTGATAAAGTAATAGAAACCAATTTGAAAGGAACTTTTTTAGTGACAAAAGCAGTAACACCATATATGATGAAAAAAAGAAATGGAAGAATTATAAATTTATCATCAGTTGTAGGTGTAACAGGAAATGCAGGTCAATCTAATTATTCAGCATCTAAAGCAGGAATAATAGGATTTACGAAAAGTATTGCAAAAGAATTGGCATCAAGGAACATTAGAGCAAATGCAGTTGCACCAGGATTTATTGATACTGACATGACAAGTATATTATCAGATGATGTGAAAGCAAATATAAATGTTCAAATTCCTATGAAAAGAATGGGAACTGCAAGAGAAATTGCTAATGTGGTTTATTTTTTAGGAAGTGAAGAAAGTTCATATATTACAGGGCAAGTTATTAACATAGATGGAGGAATGGTATGCTAGAGAAAAAATGTACCCGGTACAAAATTTTCCTAAAACCAAAAGGGAAAAAATGTACCCGGTACAAAATTTACCAAGAAAGGAAATTGAAATGGAAAGAAGAGTTGTAATAACAGGACTTGGAGCAATAACTCCAATAGGAAATAATGTGGAAGAATTTTGGAATGGAATCAAAGAAGGAAAATGTGGAATTGATGAAATAACAAGATTTGATACAAGTGATTTTAAAGTAAAATTAGCAGGCGAGGTGAAAGGGTTTAATGCAGAAGATTACTTAGATAAAAGAGAAGCAAAAAGAATGGACAGATTTTCACATTTTGCAATTGTAGCATCAAGAGAGGCTTGGAAAGACAGTGGATTAGATAAAGAAAAGGAAAATATGACTAGAGTTGGAGTTATAGTTGGTTCTGGTATAGGAGGACTTGAAAATATTGAAAAAAATATAGAAAAGATGATTGAAAAAGGTCCAGATAGAATTTCTCCAATGTATATTCCAATGACAATAGGTAATATGGCTGCGGGAAATGTGACGATAGATCTTGGAGCAAAAGGTGAATCAATTTCTATGGTTACTGCTTGTGCTAGTGGTACTCATTGTATTGGTGAAGGCTTTAGAATGATTAAACATGGATATCAAGATGTAATTATTGCTGGAGGAACAGAAGCTTCTATTACTCCATCAGGTATTGCAGGATTTACAAACATAAAAGCATTAACTCAAATAACTGATAAAAATAGAGCTAGTATTCCATTTGATAAAGAAAGAAGCGGTTTTGTTATGGGAGAAGGTGCAGGAATTATTGTATTAGAAGAGCTTGAACACGCAAAGGCAAGAGGAGCAAAAATTTATGCTGAAGTTGTTGGTTATGGTGCAACTTCAGATGCTTATCATATAACTTCACCTGCTCCTGGTGGCGAAGGTGGTGCAAGAGCAATGAAAATTGCAATGAAAGAAGCTGTTGTTAAACCAGAAGAAATTACATATATAAATGCACATGGCACTTCTACACATCTTAATGATTCGGGAGAAACAGAAGCTGTAAAAACAGCTTTTGGAGATGCTGCTAAAACAGTAATGATGAGTTCAACAAAAGGTAATACAGGGCATTTACTTGGTGCAGCCGGTGGAATTGAAGCTGTTATATGTGCAAAATCAATTCAAGATGATTTTGTTCCACCAACTATAAATTACCAAGTTCCTGATGAAGAATGTGATTTGGATATTGTTCCCAATAAAGGTAGAAATGTAGAAGTAAATTACGCAATGTCAAATTCATTAGGATTTGGAGGACACAATGCAACTATATTGCTAAAAAAGATGAAATAAGATTGGGAGAGACTAAGAAATGGGAAAAAGAAAGCCACATTGTGGCTTCCTTCTCGGTGTTAGATATGGGTACTATTCTTTTATAATGAAGTTTATTTTGTGAAAAAGATTGTAATTTTTGTTGTGCCAAATATTAAATTTAGTAAATTCTAAATCAAATAAAACTTGTGATAAAGAATTTTCAATGTTTGGGACATATATGGTTAAGTCAGAACAATCAATTTCTAGAGACTTTTCTTTTGGCAAGTCATCTAGTGTTTGCTCTTCATTGTAAAATGAAAGAGCAAATAACTTTGATAAAAGAATAATTTTGGTGTTATCTGTTTCTCTTTTAAGATAAAATCTTCTGAGCTTTAAACACCGATTATAAAATGATTCCATAGGTTAATCCTCCTAGTTTTTTATGTAAATATTATATCACCATAAATTAAATTTGTAAAGGAGAAAAAATGGATTATAATGAAATAAGAAAGATAATACAAGATATGGGAAGTTCAAAATTAGATACATTGGAAATTGAATTCCCTGATGGATTAAAAATAAAAATGAATAAGGAAAAAAATGATACAGAAACTATCACAAGTGTTCAAAATGTATCAAATGACATTAATCAAATCACAAAAGTATCTGATGATGTGATTAAGTATGATGAAAAATATAATGAGATAAAATCACCAATGGTAGGAACATTTTATTCAAAATCTTCACCAAAGGCAGAACCATTTGTAAAAGTTGGAGACAAAGTAAAAAAAGGTCAAGTTGTTTGTATAGTTGAGGCAATGAAATTAATGAATGAAATAGAAGCAGAATTTGACGGAGAAGTTGTAGAAATTTGCAAAAAAGATGAAGATATGGTTGAATATGGAAGTGTCTTATTTAAAATAAAGTAAAGCAATAATATGATTTTGAATAGCATTTTATAGAAAGGAAATTTTTAATGTTAAATATAAAAGAAATAGAAAAAATAATACCACAAAGAGCACCTTTTTTAATGATAGATAAGGTAGAAGAATTTGTGCCAGGTGAAAGTGCGATAGCGTATAAAAATGTAAATATAAATGAATGGTATTTTCAAGGACATTTTCCTGGAAATCCAATAATGCCAGGAGTACTAATAACAGAAGCATTAGCTCAAACAGGAGCTGTAGCAATATTAAGTATGGATGAAAATAAAGGAAAAAATGCATTATTTGGAGGAATAGACAAAATGAAATTTAAAAAAATGGTTGTTCCAGGTGATGTTTTAAAATTAGAAGTAAAAATAATAAAAAGAAAAGGTCCAGTTGGAGTTGGAGAAACTATTGCAACAGTTGATGGCAAAGTTGTAGCAAAAGGTGAATTAACTTTTGCAGTTGTGTAAAATTTAGGAGGAAATATGTTAAAAAAAGTGTTAATAGCAAACCGTGGTGAAATAGCAGTAAGAATAATTAGAGCATGTAGAGAAATGGGAATAAGAACAGTAGCTGTGTATTCAGAAGCAGACAAAAATGCATTACATAAAACTTTAGCTGATGAAGCCATTTGTATAGGACCTGCTCAATCAAGTAAAAGTTATTTAAATATTAAAGCCATATTAGAAGCAGCATGTTTAACAGGAGCTGACAGTATACATCCTGGTTTTGGATTTTTATCTGAAAACGCTAAATTTGCTAAATTATGTGAAGACATTGGAATAAAATTTATAGGTCCTAAATATGAATTGATAGAATTATTAGGAAATAAGTCAAAGGCAAAAGAAACTATGAAAAATGCTGGAGTTCCAGTGGTACCAGGTTCAAAAGGCTTGGTTAAGTCAAAAAGCCAAGCACTTGAACTTGCTAAAAATATTAAATATCCTGTAATTTTAAAAGCATCAGCAGGTGGAGGAGGTAGAGGAATTAGAATTGCATACACAGAAGAAGAATTGAAAAAAGAATATGATATTGTAAAACAAGAGGCTAAGATTTCATTTAATGATGATAGTTTGTATATGGAAAAATTTATCGAAAATCCGAGACACATAGAGATTCAAATTCTTGCTGATGAATATGGAAATTGTATATACTTAGGAGATAGAGATTGCTCAATACAAAGACGAAATCAAAAAATTATGGAGGAAACACCAAGTAGTTTTATATCTGATGAAATAAGAAATAAAATGGGAGAAAAAGCTGTAAAAGCTGTAAAAGAAATTGGATATAGTAATGCTGGTACAATAGAGTTTTTAGTTGATAAAAATAAAGATTTTTATTTTATGGAAATGAATACTAGAGTACAGGTTGAACATCCTGTAACAGAAATGGTAACTGATGTTGATATTATAAAGGAACAAATTAAAATTGCAAGTGGAGAAAAATTGATATATTCTCAAAAAGATATAAAAATTGATGGACATAGCCTTGAAGTTCGCGTAAATGCAGAAAATCCAAGTAAGAATTTTATGCCTTGTCCTGGAACTATTACAGGACTTCATTTACCAGGTGGCAATGGGATAAGAGTGGATACTGCTATATATGATGGGTATACTGTACCACAAAATTATGACTCAATGCTTGCTAAAATTATTGTTCATGGCAAAAATAGGGAAGAGTCTATTGAGAAAATGAAAAGTGCTATTGCTGAGTTGGTTATTGAGGGCATTGATACTAATAGAGATTTTTTGTATCAGATTTTGGAAAATAAGGATTTTGTGAATAATAATTATGATACATCTTTTATAAAATAAGTTAGAATTTCTTAAGTTTCGTAATGAGTCGAGGAATGTAATGCAAAGTTATTATTTTCTTTTTTATATATTATAAAAAACAGGCAACAAAAATGTACCTGTTTTTTTATTTTTAGAAGTCGCAATTATTTGGAGTTCTAGGATAAGGAATAACATCTCTAATGTTTTCTATACCAGTAATATACATAAGTAATCTTTCAAAACCCAGACCAAATCCAGAATGAATATTAGAACCATATCTACGCAAATCTAGATACCAATATAAAGGATCTGTTGCAATTCCCATTTCTTTCATTCTAGCACATAATTTTTCATAATCTTCTTCTCTTTGAGAACCACCCATAATTTCTCCAGCACCTGGAACTTCAAGGTCAACAGCAGCAACTGTTTTACCATCTGGGTTAAGTTTCATATAATAAGATTTAATATCTTTAGGCCAGTTTTTAACAAATACTGGACCATTAAAATATTCTGTAATATATTTTTCATGTTCTTTAGCTAAGTCTTCACCATAGTCTGGTTTAAATTCCCATTCTCTATCAGCTTTTTTCAAGATATTGATAGCTTCTTTGTGGTCAATTCTAACAAATTCTGAATTTAATATTTTTGTTAGTTTTTCTTTTAAGCCTTTTTCAATAAATGTATTGCAAAAATCTATTTCTTCAGGGCATTTATCCATAACTGTTTTAACTATATATTTTAAACAATCTTCTTCAATATCCATTAATCCATCTAAATCGCAAAATGATATTTCAGGTTCAATCATCCAAAATTCATTTGCATGTGTTTTTGTATTTGAATTTTCACTTCTTAATGTTGGACCAAATGTATAGATTTTTCCAAATGCAGATGCAAATGTTTCACCATGTAATTGACCAGATCCTGTAATATAAGCTTTTCTACCAAATAAGTCTTGAGAAAAGTCTGTTTGTCCGTCTTTTTTAGGTAATTCTTCATCAAGGTTTAAAGTTGTTAATTTAAACATTTCAGCAGAACCTTCGCAGTCAGCACATGTAATTATAGGAGTATGAATATAAACATATCCACGATCTTGAAAATATTCATGAATTGCAAATGCTGCAACACTTCTAATTCTAAATACTGCATTAAAAGTATTTGTTCTAGGACGAAGATGAGCTATTGTACGCAAATATTCAAAAGAATGTCTTTTCTTTTGAAGTGGGTAATCTGCATCACATAAGTTTTCTATAATAATTTCAGTTGCTTGAATTTCAAAAGGTTGCTTTGCATTTTCAGTAATAACAACTGTTCCAGTAACTTTAATACAAGAACTTATTGTAAGTTTTGTAATCTCACTAAAATTTGCTAAAGAATCATTAAATACAATTTGAACATTCTTAAAAAAAGAACCATCATTTAGTTCTATAAATCCGAATGTTTTTGAATCTCTAACAGTTTTAACCCATCCTTCAAGAGTAACTGATTTTTTTTCATATTCTGAAGTATTTCTGTATAAATCTTTTATTGTTAAATTTGTCATAGTATATCCCCCTTAAGATAATCATTTTCATTATTATGTAAAGATTATATAATACTCTATCAAAAAAAACAAGGAAAATGCGAAAAAATATTGAAAAATAAGTATTAAAATAGTAAAATAAAAATATCAAAGACGAAAGAAGGATTAATATGTCGAAAAAAATAAGTATAACAATAGTTGTTGTTATTGTATTAATAAGTTTAGTAATATCAATATATATACCCAATAGGGAAAAATTAAAAACTGAAAAAGAAGATGTTACAATAAATTATTCAACAATAGAAAAAGATGGTAAAGTTGGAGTAGCAGAAAATGGAGAAACAGTTATAGAACCACAATATGATAATATAATTATTCCAAATGAACATAGAGCAGTATTTATGTGTAAAAATGGTGAGGAACATAAATTTGTTGATGCCACAGATAAAGAGATTTTTACCAATTATGATAATGTTGAATTAATAGAATATGATGATTCGAAATATGAAAGAAATATTTTGAAATATGAGAAAAACGGTAAATATGGTTTATTAAGTATTGCAGGAAACACTGTTACAGGTGCAAAATATGAAGAACTTACAAATTTTGCTCAAAAAGAAGGAGAAGTTCTAATTAAGCAAAATGGTGAGTATGGAATAATGGATGAAAAGGGAAATGTAAAAATACCTAATAAATATGATTCTATAGATTCTGATGGATATTATACAGATGAAAATGGTTACAAAAAATCTGGTTATATTGTTCGTGTAACAACAAGTGATGGATATAGATATGGATATTATGATTATGATGGAGAGCAAGTTTTAACAGAAGAATATAATCAAATTAAAAGATTGACTCAGATGAAAAATGATATATATTTAATTGCTGCTAAAAATGGTCAATATGGTGTATTTATAAATAACAGTAAAATAATTAATACACAATATCAATCTATAGACTATAATCAAGATTTACAAATATTTATAGTTGAGAGGACAGGCCAGTTCGGAGCTGTAAATTTAAAAGGTGTAGAAGTCATACCAACAGAATATTCAGAATTAACGGTAAATGGAATTTATTTATATGGAGTTAAAGGAGAAGAACAAAAAGTTTTTGATGTAGATGGAAAAACAGTTGATATTCCTTTTAATACATATATTATGAGCACATCAAGTACCAAGTATTTTATAAAAATTGAAGATGGAAAATATTCTATATTAAATTCAGATTTTGAACAAATTACTCAACAAAATTATCATTTTTTAGAATATGCATATGATAAATATTTTATTGCAACAAACGAACAGGATAAAGTTGGAGTAATTGATTTAGAAGAAAATGTTGTTGTTGATTTTAATTATGATTTGATTCAATTAATTAAAGGAAAAAACATTTTCCAAGCAAGAGATTTTTCTGATGAAAAAACTGATATTTATGATAATCAATTTGATTTAGCATTAGAGATGAGTAATGCTAATATAGATATACTTGATGATGGTGTGAGAATTTATAATGATGAACAAGAGACTCTTCTAGATGACAATGGAAAAATTATCACAAAATAGTGTTTAAAAACATAGAAAATAGTAAATAATTTTTAGGAAAAGAAAATTATAAGTGGAGGTTTTTATGGAAATTGGAATAGCACTAGCTGGTGGTGGAATTAGAGGAATTGCACATGCAGGAGTTTTAAAAGCATTAGAGGATAATAGGGTAAAAGTGGAGGCTATAGCTGGAACAAGTGCAGGTAGCATTGTTGCAACATTATATGCAATGGGTTATAAACCGTATTACATATATGTGCTATTCAAAAAATATGCTCAAGAAATCATAAATATAGGAAATGCACCTATAATAAATGGAATAGGAAGTTTGGTAAAAAGAAAAAAGCTAGGAATATCAGGTCTTAATGATGGAACATTAATGGAAAAAATGTTTAATGAACTTGCATTAAGAAAAGGAGTAAGAGTAATTGGAGATATAAAAAGAATGCCACTTGTTATTTCTACTGTTGATATTTCGGAAGCGAAAGAATATATATTAACAAATTGTGCAAAAAGAGATAATTATTGTGATAATTTTATTACAGAAATAGGAATAGGAAAGGCAGTAAGAGCAAGTAGTAGCTTCCCTGCCTTTTTTTGTCCATGTGAATATAAAAATCATATTTTTATGGATGGTGGAGTTTTAGATAATACCCCAGTTTTGCCATTAAAACAGATATATAATAAAAAAGTCATTGCTGTGAATTTCAAGGCTGATCCAGTTGAAATTGATAGTGATGTTATGGATATAACAATGAAAACTCTTGATATTATGGGAAATAAGATTTCTGAAAAGAGTTTTGAACAGAGTGATTTGATTCTTACTGTTCCGACTGATAGAGCAGGCTTATTTGATATTGAAAAGTTGGATAAGTGCTACAAGTTTGGGTATGAGACTGTTATGAAAAATATTGATAAAATAAGGAAATTATAAAAAATGGGATAGGTACGCTTTTTGAAAAAAATAAAATCATAAAATAATAGCTTTGCATTTCATTTCTCGATTCATTACGAAACCAAACAAAATTAAAGTATAATTATAAAGAGTTAAAATATATTGCATAAAAAAATATAATATGATAAACTGAAACTATAATACAAATGAAGGAGTAAGTGGATGGATGAAATTAGACACAATAATATTTTTTTCAAAAACAATAAGTTATTATCCGAAAAAATAAAAAAGTACTTACTTGTATAAAAATACTAAACATATTAGAACTAAAAGAGGGATGCAAGGAGGTGATTAATTTGAATGTTTTAATATTCATTATTTTAGCAGCTGTGCCTGTTATAGTTGCAGCTAAATGTCTTAATAAAAAAGAAAATGAACATATTCCTAAAAAATTAATAATTAAAATAATTATTAGTGAAATTATTCTTGCATGTATTGCTGCATTTGCTGAAGAATATGTACTTGCTAATATGGTACAAAATAATATATATACAATGCTAATGGCCAATATTATTGGAATAGGTATGTTAGAAGAAATTGCAAAATTTATTCCAGCATATTTTTTAGGTATAAAAAGCGAAAATTGTAAAACTTTTTATGCTCCAGTCGTATTATGCGGTTTTTCTGCATTAGCATTTGCAGGATTTGAAAATATTTTGTATTTGATTGAAGCTAAAGACTTAATTGGATCAGGAGTAATTAGGGGACTTTTATCAATTACAGGTCATGTAATGTATGGCTTAATTATGGGAATTTTAATTAGTATAGCTATAAATTATAAAAAAGAAAATAAAAAATTTAAATACATAATAAATATGATTTTTTGCATAATAATTCCAAGCATATATCATGGAATATATGATTATGCTCTTCATAGTGGAAATCAATTAGCTATAACGATAATAATATTATTTGAAGCTATAGTGCTTATTTATGTAATATCAATAATAAAATCGATACTGAAAGATAATAATTTAGATAATAAAAAAATAAGTACATTTGGAATAAAAAACTTAGTTATATTAGTTGTACTTATAGTGATAATATTTGGTATGTTAAAATATAAAGGAGAAAACTTTGAATATAAGGATGGTGTTACTAATATAGGTGAAAATATAGAAATTAGTAATGAAGTGAACATAATTGTGAATTCGGTAGAGGAAATTCAAGATGAAAATGATGGAGCAAAGTATGTAAAGATTAATTTGACAATTAGTAATAAAGGTCAGGAAGATTTTATAACAATTGGAAGTTTTGAATTAGAAAAAGATAACTCTGAAAAAATATCAGATAAACAAATATTTTCGAAATCAATAAGCCCAATTGTACTTGCAGGAGAAAATATAAGTGGAGATTTATATTTTGAAACAGATAAAAGTAATAAAATGAAACTAATTATTACAAAAATTGATTATAAGACAGCAGAAACAAAAGAATATATAATAAATTTGAAATAAAGGAGAAGTTTGTATGAAAAAAATAAAAGAAATGAGTAATATTATAGGACTTGTAGGATGTGGGTTAATAATTTTAGGATGTTTTTTACCTTGGGTAACAGTTATGGGGATATCAATTAATTATATTATTGGGGATGGACAATTTGTTGTTGGTTTGACAATTGTTGCAGTAATTTTAATAATATTAAAAAAAGGTTTTTGGGAATTAATTCCTACTATTATAAGTTGTATATTATTTATAAATACAACAAGTAAAATGTTAATGAATGTAACAAGAAATTTTTCTGTAGGTTTTTATTTAATATTAATAGGGCTAATTTTAACATTAATATATCCATTCTTGGCTAGAAAACCTAAAGAGCAAGAAAAAAATGAAATAGTATAATAAAGTAAGTAAGCACCAATCTTAATAATTAAGGTTGGTGTTTTATTATATATTTTAAAATTTTATATAACTATTTTCATTTATGTAACATATAATATCTAAAGAATAAATGGAAGGATAGAATGCTATGGATATTATATATTTAGACAATAGTGCAACAACAAAAATAAAAACAGAAGTATTAAATGGAATGATGCCATATTTAACAACAGAATATGGAAATGCATCATCATTGTATTCAATAGGAAGAAAAGCAAAGAAAGCAATAGAAAAAGCAAGAGTGCAAGTAGCAGAATTAATTAATTGTAGTCCACATGAAATATATTTTACAGGAAGTGGTTCAGAAAGTGATAACACAGCATTAAAAGGATTTGCTTATGCAAACAAAGAAAAAGGAAATCATATAATAACATCAAAAATAGAACATCATGCAATTCTAGAAACATGTGAAACATTGGAAAGACAAGGATTTGAGGTTTCGTATATAAATGTAGATGAAAATGGTGTAATAAAAATTGATGAGTTAGAAAATGCGATAAGACCATCGACAATATTAATAAGTATTATGACAGCAAACAATGAAATTGGAACAATACAACCTATAGAAAAAATTTCTAGAATAGCACATTCTAAAAATATTATATTTCACACAGATGCTGTTCAAGCAATTGGAAATATGCCTATAGATGTTGAAAAAATAGGAATTGATATGCTTTCACTTTCAGGTCATAAAATAAATGCACCAAAAGGAATTGGAGCATTGTATATAAAAAGAGGAATTAATGTTGAAAAATATATTAATGGAGGACATCAAGAAAGAAATCAAAGAGCAGGAACAGAAAATGTTGCTGGAATAGTTGGTCTAGGAAAAGCTTGTGAGTTATCTAATAAAAATATGGATACACATATTAGAAATTTAAGTAAATTGAGAGATTATTACTTAATCAAATTGCAAAAAGAAATGCCTCAGAAAATCAGAATTAATGGAAGTATGGAAAATAGATTACCTGGAAATGCAAATGTTTCGTTTGAAGGAATTGATGCATCTGAAATGATTTTTAAACTAGATGAAAAAGGAATTTGTGTGTCAAGTGGTTCAGCATGTTCTTCTGGAAATACTACACCATCACATGTTTTAACAGCGATAAATGTACCAGAGGAATTTTTAAATTCAGCTATTAGGACGACTTTTGGAGATGGTAACACATTTGAACAAGTGGATTATCTTGTAAAAGTAATTAAGAATCTTGTAAAATAGTTACGGTTCACAGTCTTTAAAAATATTATATATGTTGGGAGCATTCCTCGGTTTTTTATTTAAGATTTTCTATTTTTCACTCCAATCAAACGGACAAAATCCCAAATATATATAATCACCTAGGAAGCCTCTCAACATATATAATCTTTTTTTGAGTTGTGAATTGTAATGCAAAATAAAAATTTTTTAAGAAAATTACTAAAAACACTTGCAAAATAATATGAAATGTATTATTATTGTATCGAAGTGGAGAAAAGTGGAGCAAAGTGGTAGAAAAAGAAATGAGGTGTAATTCAATTGCTAATAGGTGAATACGAACATTCTTTAGACACAAAAGGCAGGTTAATAATGCCAGCTAAATTAAGACAAGACATCGGAGAAAAATTCATCATAACAAAAGGGTTAGATGGATGTTTATTCGTATTTTCACAAAATGAATGGTTGAATTTTGAAACAAAACTTAAAGCACTTCCACTATCAGACAGAAATGCAAGAAATTTTGTTAGATTTTTCTTATCAGGAGCAACAGAATGTGAAATAGACAAACAAGGAAGATTTTTAATACCTGCAAATTTAAGAGAAGTTACACAGCTAGAAAAAGATGCTGTAATAGTAGGTGTAGGAACTAGATTAGAAATCTGGAACAAAGAAATTTGGCAAAAATGTGATGAAAATATTTCCGCTGATGAAATAGCAGAAAACATGACAATGCTAGGAATATAAATTTATTAAAGTATATAACTTGCAAAAGTTTATATAAAGATACTAAAGACAAAAATACAAAAGAAATCATACAAAAGAAATCATACAAAAGAAAAAAATGCTAAAGATAAATTCCAAGTAATTAGAAAAAGAAAACATAAGACGACAAGCAGCTGGAGATTTACAAAAAACTTCAGCTGCATTATTTACTAAAAGTCTTATAAAAAGAGGTGGAAAGTTGGAATTTAAGCACAAACCAGTATTGTTAGAAGAAACAATAAATGGATTAAATATAAAAAAAGATGGAATATATGTAGATGGAACTTTAGGTGGAGCGGGTCATAGCAAACAAATTTTAAAACAATTAGCGCCTAAAGGTTTGCTTGTTGGAATAGATAGAGATGAGGAAGCACTTAGTGCAGCAAAAGAAAACTTAAAGGAATTCCAAAATGTAAAATATGTACATGGAAACCATGATGAAATTGAAGAAATATTAGAAAATTTAGGAATAGAAGAAGTTGATGGAATACTTTTAGATTTAGGAGTTTCATCATATCAGCTAGACGAAAGAGAAAGAGGATTCAGCTATTTAGGAAATAATGAGCTAGATATGAGAATGGATAAGACTCAAAAATTAACAGCTAAAGAAGTTGTAAATACTTATTCAGAAGAAAAACTAGCAAATATTATTTATGAATATGGTGAAGAGCGATTTTCAAGGCAAATTGCGAAAAATGTCTGTGAATATCGAAAAAACAAAGAAATAGAAACAACAGAAGAATTAGTACATATTATAGAAAAATCAATGCCAGCATTTGCAAAAAAAGATGGACATCCTGCAAAAAGGACTTTTCAGGCAATAAGAATAGAAGTAAATGATGAAATAAGACCATTATATGAAACTGTTCAAAAATGTATTAAGCATTTGAAATCAGGTGGTAGGTTGTGTATAATAACATTTCATTCATTAGAAGATAGAGCAGTAAAAAATGCATTTGTAGATGCACAAGGAAAATGCACATGCCCAAAAGATTTACCATATTGTGTATGTGGTGCAAAATCTGAAGGAAAAATAATAAATAAAAAACCAATAATTGCAACAAAAGAAGAACAAGAAGAAAATTCAAGATCAAAAAGTGCAAAACTAAGAATTTTTGAAAAGAAATAAAAATATAAATAAAGGGAATTATTTATTCACACAGAGAAGGAATATATTATTCTTTAAGGAATACTGGTGAAGAAGATGTATCCTTGACGACTAAAGAGAAAAGAGGTGAGAACATGCCAAGAACATCATATCAATATGGAACAAGTCCAAGAAAATATGAACCAGAATATACTAATAGGAAAAATGTAACCAAGACAATTAAAAGTAAAGAAAAAAGTACACATACAAAATCTAAAACTAATAAAACAAATTTAAAAAATGGAAAAGTTCAAAAAGCTAAAGAGAGAAAAATTAAAGTATGGCAAATGGCTATTGTTTTGGCTATATTTGGCATGTTACTTACACTAAGTTATAGAGAAATTGCAATAATGGAAATGTTTAATCAGAAAAAATCTCTAGAAAACAAATTAGCTACTGTACAAAAAGAAAATGGACAAATAGAAAAAAATATAACAGAAGTAGAGAGTGCTTTAGATTGGAATAGCATTCAACAAAAAGCAACTGATGAACTAGGAATGCAAAAAAAAGTAGGAACACCTGTAAATTTAGAGAAATCAGATAATGTTGAAACAAATCAAAAATTTATAAAAGAAGAAAAAACAAGTATATTAGATAAGATTATGGAATTTTTTATTAATAAATTTTAAAAAACAATGAAAGGGTGATGGCATTATCGCCTTTTCATTGTTTTCCTAAATAAATTATACTCGAAGTTTTTTTACATTTTTAATTTCTTTATATAAATTATCTAACATATTTTTTCTTAATTCATATGCATCTTTGGCTTCTTGATATATTTTTTTAAAATCTTTTTCAGACTCACCAGGTAGTAATAATAAATCTATATATTGTTCATAATAAACAATGTCTTTGCGCTTTTTTGAATTATTTTTTTTATTTATATATGTTTCAACTTTTTTTAACCTATCAAGTTCTTTTTCTAAATCTTTAACATAATCGATTGTGCAAGAAATCTCATATTCTATATCATCTACTACAACTTTAAGTAGTTTTTTTACTATTTTTTTATTGTTTTTTCCGGCTTTATCATACCATATATTTTTTGGAGCATTAGGTGATGGCTGAGTATTTTCAATAATAATTTTTAACGCATCTGTAATTCCAATATGAGATTTATATTGTCTTTTATGAACAAGAGCATCATATTCATCAGCAACTCTGATAATTTGAGCTTCATAAGGAATATCTTTTTTTACTAGACCTTGAGGATAGCCTGTTCCATCAAGTGCTTCGTGATGATAATATGCACCTGCATAATATGGCCTTAGTTTTGCATCTTTTAGGCATAATCTATATCCAAGAGTAGTATGTCTTTTCATAATTTCATATTCATCAGGTGTTAATTGAGTAGGTTTTTGAAGAATTTCATATGGGATAAATAATTTACCAATGTCATGTAAATAAGCACAGATTGCACAATATTCTGTAAATCCTTTTGAAAGATGTAATTTTTTGCATAAATTACAAGTTATTGTTGCTACATTTTCACAGTGTTTTCTTGTATATAAGTCTAAAGAATCTAATAAATTTAGTTGATACCTTATAGCTTGATCTAGATTGTAAGACTTGAGGTATGTTTGATCGTAAAAATCAAAAACTTTTTTTATTTCTTTCATTTGTAAACTCCTTAAAATAATATAAATAAATCATAACATTAAAATAAAAAATGTGCAATAGATAAAAGAAAATTACCATTAACTAGTAACTTAAAGAGTGTTCAGACTAATAAGAATGTCGAAAACTGTCGAACGATTTTTCTTGACAAATTATAGAATGGATGATAACATAATATAGAATTTAAATTCAGAAATATTAAATCAAATTTTTTTTCGAAAAAAATCAAAAAAACAATTTAATAAAAGGCAGGTGATAGTAAATGCATGTTTAAATTTACTAAAGAGCATATTTTATATGTGTTAACTGCAATATTTTTTATATTAATATCAGTATTTATAAAGCAACATAAACTTGAAACAGAAATTTCACAAAATATAATGAAAAATCAGCAGGAATACTTTTATGCAAATAATTTAACAGAAAATACAGAAAAATTTGATAAAGAAGATAATGAAGATTTATCAGAAAAGAGTGATATTTGGCAAATAGAAATTCCTAAAATTTATTTGGTAGCAAATATTAAAGAAGGAACTACTAAAGAAATTTTAAATCAATATGTAGGGCATTTTATACAGACAGCGAAAAAAGCTGGTAATGTTGGACTTGCAGCACATAATAGAGGATACGATGTTAATTATTTTAAAGATTTGAAATTATTAAAGGAAGGAGATGAAATTAGATATAAATATAATGAATTTGAAAAAACATATGAAGTGAAAAAGAACAGAATTATAAAAGATACAGATTGGAATTTCTTAGAAAATACAGAAGAAGATATGTTAACATTAATAACATGTGTAGAAAATCAACCAGAATACAGAAGATGTATACAAGCAGTAGAAAAAGAGGAGGAGGAACAGTGAAAAAAATTATAAAAACAATATTAATAGTGTTAACAATTATAATGCTAAATATTGCAATACTAATAAATACAGTACAAGCGGTAGAAGAAGGAGGACAAATTACGATATATACGAAAGGTTATTTTGATAGGATTATAAAAAAAGATCAAACAATTGTAAAAACAGCACATGCGGTGTATCAAGAAAATGGAAAAGAATATCCAGTTTATTGTTTGAATAGAGAACTCCACGGAGTTGGAGACTATATTGCTAAATATGAAGTGGCAAATCAAGGAAAGCTTACAGATTTAGGATTGTGGAGAGTAATTGTGAATGGATATCCATATAAGAAACCAGAACAATTAGGTGCAGCTAATGAACAGGAGGCATATATAGCAACTAAACAGGCAATATATTGCTATATATATAATACAAGATTAGAACAATATACTGCTATAAATGATGCAGGGACTAGAACAATAAATGCAATGAGAACAATTCTGGAAAATGCAAGAAATTCAACAGAAAATTGTAATGATACTGATGTAAAAATAGTACAAAGTGAAAAATGGGAAATTGATAAAAATGAAAACAACTTTATTTCAAAAGAATTTAAATTAACGAGTAATATTAATATTTCAAAGTTTACATTAATTTTAGATAATCAACCAAAAGAAACTAAAATTACTAATTTACAAAATGAAGAACAAAGAGAATTTAATTCAAACGAAAGTTTTAAAATCTTAATACCAATATCAAGTTTAGAAGAATCAGGAGAATTTAAGGTAAAAATTCAAACTCAAATGGAAACCAAACCAATATTTTTTGGAAAGGCTCCAAGTGGAGATTTACAAGATTATGCATTAACTGCGTTTTCGTATGAAAATGTAGATACTGAGATAATTCAAAAATATGAAAAAAATGACACAGAAATAATAATAGAAAAAAGAGATGTAGATACTGAAGAAGTACTAAAAAAAGCTAAATTTGAAATTTTAGATAATAATAAAAAAGTTATTAGAATTGCAGAAACAAATGAACAAGGGCAAATTGTTTTAGAAAAATTGATGCCAGGAACATATTATATAAGAGAGATAAAAGCACCAGATGGATATGCCTTAGATATGGAATTACATCAAATAAATATAAGCTTGAATGAAAAGGTAAATATTAAGATTTATAACAATAAAATTGTAACAATTAATATTGATGAACAGCCAGAGGAACCACCAGTGGAAGAAATACCAAAAGAAGAACCTAAAGTTGAAGAAATAGTGCCAGTAATTGAAATACCTAAATTACCAGTTACAGGTATGTAATAAAAATAAATAAAGAAAGGAAGTAATTAAATTTGAAAGAAGAAAGAAAAGCAAGTAAAGAATATAGGGGAATATTTATATCATTATGTATAACTTTAATAATGTTATTATTATCAGGAGCAGGAGGATATACATATGCAAGATACATGTCACAAGAAAAAGGAACAGGAGGTGCAGATATTGCAAATTGGTCATTTAAAATAGCTAAAAATGCAGGAGAAGAAGTCAAAAATATAACATTAAGAAATACAGCTAATAAAGCAACATTAGTAAATGGAAAAATTGCACCAGGTACATCAGGAGAATTCTCAATAACACTTGATGCCACTGGGTCTGATGTGGCTGTTGATTACACAGTAGAATTTGTAAACGAAGTAAATAAGCCAACCAATATAGTGTTTACATATAATGGAAATAATTACAAAAATCTTAATGAAATTGGAGTTATAAAAGGAAATATAGGTATTTCAAACGAAAGGAGTAAAACAGTTACTATAAAATGGGAATGGCCATATCAAAAAGGTAATACAGATGTAGCAAAAATAGAAAATGATAATATTGATACAAAAGATGGAACTTCTTTATTAGATTATTCATTTGATATAATAGCTAAAGGAGTACAAGCACAATAGTTTATGAAGATTATAGAAACTAATAAAAAATTTTTTATAATAATATTAGTAAATATGCTATTATTTTCAACTCATATATCTTATGCAAGATATATACAAACAGAAAATTTAAATATTGTGCAAGATATAGCTATCCCTATTTTAGAAATTGAAGAAGGAAAAATTATAAAAATAAATGAGGAAAATAATATAGGTTTTTATGAGTTTTCAATTAAAAACTTTAATAAAACAAATGTAAGTGAAATAAGTTTTTTATATACAATAGAAATTGTTTCAAATTTTGAAGATTATTTACAATTTGAATTATATGATGAAGAAAAACAAGTTATATTGCACAACTCAAAAACAGAACCAATCTTAATAAATGCAAATGAAAGAGTAGAGAAAAATTACAAAATAAAAATAATATATATAAATATAGATAAGGTCAGATTAGATAAAAAAGAAGATATACAAATAAAAGTGAAAGCAGAACAGGAGAAAATATAATGTTAACAGAAAAAATAAAAAAAATTATGATTCAAATTATTTTAATTCTAATATCAATCTTCACTATAATAATTAATATAAGTACAATAAGCTATGCAAAATATGTATATAATTATACAATAACCGCTGCAGAAATAGAATGTGAATAACAAATTTGAAAAATTTGTATAAAATTACTTAAAGTGGAAAAAATTAGAATATAAAATTTCACAAAGGAGTGATATAATGGAATCAAGCGATATGAAAAATATGGTAGTACTAAAAAATCTACCATCAAATATGGTAGAAGAAGCGATAATTATTTTCAAAGAAAATCAAAGAGTAAAAGAAACAGAATTTATAGAAAAAGGAAAAAAAATGAATGCAATGGAAATTCAGACCAAGTCAAAAGATTGTATTTTAAAAGAAGCCGAAATGCTTGTTTCTGATTATATCAATAAAATAGAAAATAAGAAAAAAAATGAAAAGAATGACAAAAGTATAGTAATAAAATACAAAAGATTAAAATATTATAGTATGATTTCAACTATTCTTTTTGTTATCAGTCTTATAATAAATTTCATATAATAACATAAAACACTTTATACATGCATAAACATTAGTAAATGCAGTAGATAAAGTGTTTTTTGCAGTTTATAATGAGAAGGGAGCTAAATAAAATATGGAGAGAGCAATGTCTGTTGAAGATAAAATAAAAAGAGCAGAAGAAATATATTATAAAAGAAGAGAACAAGAAGTTCCTGTAAGAGAAACATTAAAGAGAATTCCAAATGAAAAGAAAAATATCAAATTATTAAGAAAAATGATTAGACAAATTATTGGGTGTTTAATTATTTATGGAATATTTTATTTAATTGTTAATAATAATTATATATTTTCAGCGGATTTTACAAGTAAAGCAAAAGAAATATTATCACAAGATATAAATTTTATTGAATTGTATTCAATAATTTCAAATAAAGTAGTAGATACATATAACAAAATTATAGAGAGTGAAAGCCCCAAAAATAATGAAGAACAACAAAGTGAAAATGAACAGAGAGAAAACATAAGTAATGAAAATGCTAATGAACAAAATGCAGAAAATACAGAATCGAAGAATCAGGAAATAAATAATGATGAAAATATAGGTGGAGCAGAAGAAATGATAGCCCCTTTAGAAGAAAATGAAACAAAAGAATTATCACAAATGGAACAAGATGCAAATTATATAAAAAGTACAATTAGTTTCATAAAACCTGTTAATGGAAAAATAAGTTCAGCATTTGGATGGAGAAATCCAACAACTGAGACAGTGCCTAAAAATCATACAGGTACAGATATAGCAGCAGAGACAGGAACAAAAATTGTTTCTGCAACAGATGGAACCGTAATACTTTCATCAACAACAGGTGATTATGGCAAACATTTAAAAATTCAAACAAGTGATGTTATTATAGTATATGCACATTGTAGTAAGTTAAATGTAAATGAAGGTGATACAATTAAGCAAGGACAAGAAATAGCGGAAGTTGGCTCAACAGGTAATACAACAGGACCACATCTGCATTTTGAAATTAGGTATCAAGATAGATATGTAAATCCACAATTAGTTTTGGAATTATAAAAAGTTTATATAGATGTATTATATTAGGAGGAAGATTTGAAAATAAGAATAGATTTAAAAATCTTTATTTTTTTAGCAATATTTTATTTTACTAATCAAATAAAGATTTATATGATAATTATGTTTTTTTCTTTTTTGCATGAATTAGGACATATTATAGCAGGGCTAATGCTAAAAATGAAACCAGATAAAATAGAAATATTACCTTGTGGTTTTTCCAGTTCGTTTAAAGCAAATTTTATAGATTATAAAAAAAGTATAAAAAATGCAGATGTTTTGACATTAAAAAAAATAATTATTGCAAGTGTTGGACCAATATTAAGTATGATATTAGTTGTTATTTTTACATATATTGATATTCCATATATAGAAAAACAAGATGCAGTATATTCAAATTTATTAATAGCAGTATTCAATTTAATACCATTATATCCATTAGATGGTGGAAGAATAATAAAAGGAATTTTACATATAGAATTTGGAAAGGATAAATCAAAAAACATTATAAAAAATGTGTCAAAAACTATAATAATTGTTTTAACTATTTGTAGTAGTATTGCGGTTTACTGTTTAAAAAATATTGCAATATTTTTAGTATGTATATTTTTATGGAGTTTGATTTTAAAAGAAAAAAATGGTAAAACACTTGATATTTTGCGGTGAAAATAGTAAAATATAAATGAAAATAAGGAAAAAATGTACCCGGTCCTAAATTTCCCATTAATGGAAAAAATGTACCTGGTCCTAAATTTCCCCAAAATTATGAAAGGCAGGAAATGAGATGGGAAAACCAACAGTTGCAATCATAGGAAAGCCAAATGTAGGAAAATCAACATTTTTCAATTATATAGTAGGAAGTCGAATATCAATAGTTGAAGATACACCAGGTGTAACAAGAGATAGAGTATATGCAGAAACAAATTGGAGAGGTAGAAATTTTACAGTAGTTGATACAGCTGGAATTGAACCAGAATCAGAAGATATTATTATATCTCAAATGAGACAACAAGCACAAATGGCTATTGAAATAGCTGATGTAATAATATTTTTAACTGATATAAAACAAGGTGTAACAGCTGTGGATCAAGAAATTGCATTAATGTTAAAAAAATCAAAAAAACCAGTAGTATTAGTCTGTAACAAAGCTGATAATATGAGTAGAGATAAAAATGATGTTTATGAATTTTATAATTTAGGAGTAGGAGAACCACATCCTGTGTCAGCGGCAAATGCTTTAGGAATAGGAGATGTACTTGATGCAATATACGAAAAATTCCCAGAAAAGCAAGAGGGTGAAGATGAAGATGACAGGATAAAAGTTGCTGTAATAGGAAAACCAAATGTAGGAAAATCATCATTAATAAATAAGATATTAGGTCAAAATAGAACAATTGTAAGTTCGATTGCAGGAACTACAAGAGATGCGATTGATACTGAATATGAAAATGACTATGGAAAATATGTATTGATAGATACTGCTGGAATAAGAAGAAAGAGCAAAGTAACAGAGTCGATAGAAAAGTTTAGTATTATGAGAACATTATTAGCAATTGAAAGAGCTGATGTATGTTTGATGATGATAGATGCTTTAGAGGGTGTAACAGAACAAGATGCGAAAATTGCAGGTGAAGCTCATGAAGCAGGAAAAGGTGTTATAATTGTTGTAAACAAGTGGGATGAATATGAAAAAGAAACAGGTACTTTAGAAAAGTACAAAAAAGAAGTATATAATAAATTATCATATTTATCATATGCGCCAATGATATTTATATCAGCAAAGACAGGACAAAGAGTGGACAAGTTATTTAATATGATAAACAATGTCGCAGAACAAAATGCAAAGAGAATTTCAACATCTGTATTAAATCAAGTAATAAATGAAGCTATTGCATTAGTTCAACCTCCAACAGATAAAGGAAAGAGATTAAAGATATTTTATGGAACACAGGTATCTACAAAACCACCAACATTTGTAATATTTGTTAATAATAAGGAATTATTTCACTTTTCGTATCAAAGATATTTGATAAACCAATTAAGAAAAGAGTTTGGACTAGAAGGAACACCAATTAGAATGATAGCAAGAGAAAAATTAGATAAAGAAATGGAAGGATAAAATGGAAAAAATGTACCCGGTCCTAAATTTCCATTTAGGGAAAATTTGGGACCAGGTACAAAATTTCCCAATGAAAGGAGTAGATGAAAATGGCAGCATATATAATAGTAGCATTAGTAGCATATTTAATAGGAAGTGTAAGTTTTTCAGTAATAATAAGCAAAAAAATGGCAGGATTTGATGTAAGAGAAAAAGGAAGTGGAAATGCAGGGGCAACAAACATGCTTAGATCTGTAGGGACAAAAGCCGCAGTATTGACTCTTTTGTGTGATGCGTTAAAAGGTGTAGCTGCAATAATATTTGCAATTATTGTAGGTGCAATTGCAAAAAATTCTGATAAATCATTATTAGTACAAATTGCAGGAATTCTTGTTGTAGTAGGTCATACTTTTCCAGTATTTTTTAACTTTAAAGGTGGAAAAGGTGTTGCAACTTCATTAGGAGTTTTATTAATGACTAATTGGAAAATTGGATTAATTTGTTTAGTGTTTGCACTAGTTTTAATGGCATTAACAAAAATGGTATCAATGGGGTCAGTTGGTGCAGCTGTTTTATTCCCAGTATTAGTATTATTTATACATACAAATTATACAATATCAGATGGAAGTAGTTATTTTGTATATAGTATAATTTTGGCATTAATTGTTGCATTTAATCATAGAAGTAACATACAAAGAATTTTAAATGGAACAGAAAACAAAATAAGTTTTAAGAAAAAATAAATTAAAAACTAAGGAGGAAGAAATGAAAAATATAGCAATAATAGGAAGCGGTAGTTGGGGAGTTGCTCTTGCAATTCACTTGGCAAAGCTAGGAAACAAGGTGAAGCTTTGGTCATTTTCAGAAGAAGAAAAAGATTTAATTAATAAAGAAAGAAAATGCAAGTTTTTGCCAAATATAGTAATACCAGATGGAATTGAATGTACAACATCTTATAAAAAGGCAATAGAAGATACAGATATTATATTACATGTAACACCATCAAAATTTACAAGAGAAACTGTAAAAGAATATAAAAAATATGTTAAAAATCAACCAATTGTAATATGTTCTAAAGGCTTTGAAAAAGAAAGTATGTTAACACTTGATGAAGTTATTCAGGAAGAAATTCCAAATGCAAAAATTGCAGTATTGTCTGGACCAAGCCACGCAGAAGAGGTTTCTGTTGCTACACCAACTCTTTTAGTTGTAGCATCAAAATATGATTCTGTTTTAAAACTAGTTCAAGATACATGTATGTCTAGTAAGATGAGAATATATACTTCTAAAGATGTAAAAGGTGTTGAACTTGGTGGAGCATTAAAAAATATAATAGCTTTCTGTGCAGGTGTAGCAGCAGGTATTGGTCTTGGTGATAATACATTTGCAGCTTTAATAACAAGAGGATTAGCTGAACTTTCTAGACTTGGAGTGGCTCTTGGAGGTCAAAAAGATACTTTATATGGTTTAAGTGGACTTGGTGATTTGATTGTTACATGCTTAAGTGAACATAGTAGAAATAGAAAAGCTGGAAAATTAATAGGTCAAGGACTAAGTTTAGAGGAAACTAAAAAAGAAGTTGGAATGACTATTGAAAGTATAGATAATATTGAAGTAGCATATGAATTAGGAAAATTACATAATATAGAAATGCCTATAGTTGAAGCAGTATATGGAATTTTATATAAGGGACTAAAGCCAGAAGATGCTGTTGATGCTTTAATGAACAGGGCTAGAAAAAATGAAATTTAATTAAGCTGTGTTATGATTTTTAGAATAGAAATAAAATAAAAGGTTAAAAATATGTATAATAACAAGTTTTTACTATTAGAAAGGAAGAAAGAAAAATGGGATTTTTTGATAATTTAGGTAAAAAAGCAAGTAAAGCATATGATGTAACTGCAGAAAAAACAAGCAAAATTGCTAAAGAGGCAAAATTAAGAATGAAAATAAATGAGAATAAATCAAATATTAATGACATATACAAAGAAATAGGAAAAAAAGTTTATGAAAAACATATTAGAGAAGAAAATATTGATATAAAAACAGAATTAGAAGAAGAATGCACAAAAATTGATGTACTATCAGCAGAAATTGAAACATGTTTAAAAACAATATTAGAATTGAAAGAAAAGAAACAATGTGAAAATTGCCATGCTGAAATTGAATTGGATAATACATATTGTCCAAAATGTGGTGCAAAACAACCAGAAATTGAAGTTAAAGAAGCTGAAATTGTAAATGTGGAAAATAATTCTGAAAGTTCTAGTAATTCAGAAGAAACAAATTGTTCTGAATGTTCAAAGGAAGATAATAATTCTTCAGATGAGATAAATGAAGATGATGGAGCAAAAGAAGCAGTAGAAGATAATCAAGGAGAAAATACTGTTGAAAAAGTTACAGAAGTAATGGCAGTGGAAACACAGGAGAATGCAAAACAGGAAGGTGAACCACAACAAAATCAACAATAATAATAGTATAAGCAGGTGTCCCTATTTTAAGGGACATTTATTGTATTATAAGAAAGATGCGGAGGTAGCAAAAATGAAATTAGTAATTCAAAGAGTAAAAAATGCAAGTGTAAAAGTACATGAAGAAATAGTTGGAAAAATTGATAAAGGTTTTTTAGTATTAATAGGGATTAAAGTTGGAGATACAAAAGAACAAGCTGATTATTTGGTTAAAAAAGTATGTAATTTAAGAGTGTTTACAGATGAAAATGATAAAATGAATTTATCATTAAAAGATGTTGATGGAAAATTGCTTATAGTATCTCAATTTACATTGTATGGAAATTGTAATGATGGCAATAGACCAAGTTTTACTGAGGCTGCAAGATCAGAAGAAGCAATACCTTTATATGAATATTTTTGTGATGAGTGTGCAAAAAATGGAATAGAAGTTGAAAAGGGAATTTTTGGTGCTGATATGAAGGTAGAATTATTAAATGATGGTCCAGTGACAATTATTATTGAAAAATAAAATATATACTTATGTAATAATATGAAAAAGGTCTCGATTTGAGACCTTTTTTGCAAGAGTTAGAAGTAGTTGTTAATAAACCAAATAGCAGCAATAGCAACTTCGCGTGATTTTGTTTTCCTAAAATAACCTGAGTTGGATTTTTCGAATTCTTTAAATCCTGAACGGTTCACTATGCTGGTACCAATACAAACAATGTGATCATTTTTGGAAAAAATAGGTAAATCAGTTTCGGATTGAAAATATAGTTTGTTAAAAAAGAAAATGTATAAAGGTGAAATTGAGATATCCGAGAATTCTGGTCTATATTTATATTTAAGAGTGTGTTTTACTATACAATTAATATTTTTTTGATTTATAGCTTGTTTCCTATTAAATAATATAAACATTGATAATAAGATATTAAAATTATCCCCAATTACCTTCTGCATTACTTTTTCGTTGGCAAGTCGATTATTAAAACTTTCAGATGTGTTATATACTTGAAAATTATCTTTCCAATATTCTGTGTCAGTAAAAAGAATATCTTTTTGATAATATTCTAAAAATTTAGTAAGTTTATTTGCAAAATTTTGCTCGTCCTTGCTTAAAATTTCTGTTTGACCTGCTTTGTCATCAATATTTTTTTCAACTTTTTTATCTGGCTGTTTTACTTTATTCCAATACATAGATATTTTTTCAACTAATTGAAGTTCATTACAGTTAACTTCTTTTGCTGTTAGAATAAGTTGCCGTATCTGAAGATCTAATTGTTCTTCATTTAAATCTTCATTAAGTACTGCTTTTTTTTCTACTTCTTTTTTCATGTTTTTTTCCTCCTTAATGTATATATAAATAATCTTACATATATATTATAACATATTTACATAAAAAAGTAAATTCTTGTCGAAAACTTTGGGATTCGACAAAACTTCTCAATTTTTAATCTTGGAAAAAAATGGAAAAGAGTATATAATGATTTTACTAAAATTGATAATAGATAAGACAAAAGAAAAAAGAAAGGAGAGTTTATGGAGAGTATTTATCAAAAAAAGGACAAGAGGTTAATCTTCGAAATAAGCGAAGATATAGATGAATGTATTGTTCAGAAAATAAGGAGGAGATTAGATAATGAAATTGAAAGATATATGCCTAAAGAAGTTATATTTGATTTTAATAAAGTTTCTTTTATGGACAGTGCAGGAATAGGACTATTAATAGGAAGATATAAATTAGTAGATATGCTTGGAGGAAAAGTAGAAGTTACCAATTTAACAACACCAGTAAGAAAGATATTTGAAATGAGTGGAGTGTTAAAAATTATTCCAGAAATAAAAACAAAAAAGGAGGTACGAAATGAACAACATATATGATAATGAAATGAAAATAGAATTTTTAAGCAAATCAAATAATGAAGCATTTGCAAGAATATCTGTTGCAGCATTTGTAGCACAATTAGATCCGACACTTGAAGAAATAGCAGATATAAAAACAGCTGTATCTGAAGCTGTAACTAATTCAATAATCCATGGATATGAGGAGAGTTTAGGAACAGTAAAACTTGTGTGTAAAATTAGAAAAAATGAAATATTTATAGAGATATCAGATTCTGGAAAAGGAATTGAAAATGTAGAAATAGCAAAACAACCACTATATACGACAAAAGCAAATTTAGAAAGGTCTGGAATGGGGTTCACAATAATGGAAAGTTTTATGGATGATGTTCAGGTTGAATCAGTATTAGGATTAGGAACAAAAGTTACTATGAGAAAGACTATAAAAAGTTCTAATAAAAAAGAAGAATTTGCATTTAGTGTAATTGGTGAAAACACTGAAACAAGAGAAGAAGCTACAATAAGGGGAGATGAATAGTGTATGAGAATAATATGAAAATCATCGAAAAAGCCCAAAATGGTAGTCAAGAAGATATGACAAAATTAATAGAAGATAACAATGGACTAATTTGGAGCATAGTTCGAAGATTTAGTGGAAGAGGATATGATATAGAAGATTTATATCAAATTGGAAGTATTGGTTTTATTAAAGCAATACAAAGATTTGATACAAGATTTGAAGTTCGTCTTTCAACATATGCAGTACCATACATTTTAGGAGAAATAAAAAGATACATAAGAGATGATGGACCAATTAAAGTAAGTAGGAGTATTAAAGAATTAAATATAAAAATATTAGAATTACAAAAAGAATATTTTAATAAATATGGAAGAGATATAACTTTGGAAGAGATTTCAAAAGAACTTAAGATTTCAAAAGAAGAAATTACTATGGCAATGGATTCAACAAGACCAGTTGATTCTATTGAAAGTGCAAAATATAAAGATAATAAAACAGATAAAACAGTAAGTATTTTGGAACAAATTTCTACTGGAAGAGATGAGCAGACAGAGATTACTAATAGAATTACTATTAAAAAGTTGATTTGTGAATTAAATGACAAAGAAAAGGAGATTATAATGCTTAGATATTATAAGCAAAAAACACAAATGCAGGTTTCAAAAATTTTAGGCATTACACAAGTTCAGGTTTCTAGAATTGAAAGAAAAATATTAGACAAAATGAAGAAAAAACTCATAGGCTAAGTTTTTGGGAGAATGAATTTGAGTAATCTATATGGAGGCAGAATGAAGAAATTTTTTATATATTTTTTAGGATTTGTTATAGTTTTTTTTATAGCACCTGCAATTTGTACAGTAACTCCTGGCAAATCACAGGAAGTAGTTGAAACAGCCAATAATCAAGACAGTACAACAGAACAACAAGAGAGCAAGAATGTAGAGCAAATAACTACAAATGTAGAAGAAAATCAACAAAATCGAAGTGATGATAATTCAAGAACAATAAAATTATTACATTCTACAACAGGTCAGATAGAAGAAGTGGATTTAGATGAGTATTTGTATGGAGTAGTTTCAAGTGAAATGCCAGCAAACTTCGAAGCAGAAGCATTAAAAGCCCAGGCTGTAGTTGCTAGAACATATACAATTTATCAGATTAGCCATAATTCAAGTAAACATCCTGGTGCAGACATATGCGATAATTATGCATGTTGCCAAGCATGGATAAGCAAAGAAGAG
Organism: uncultured Clostridia bacterium; assembly: GCA_934167755.1. Lineage (GTDB taxonomy): Bacteria > Bacillota > Clostridia > TANB77 > CAG-508 > CAG-269. Next base: position 42,039 of record CAKPLT010000006.1, on the reverse strand, counting down.
AGAATGTCAAAATGGAGTGCAGAAGAGGCTGAAAGTAATTGGAACAAAATTACAGAAGCAGTAAATTCAACAAAAGGAAAAATTATTACATATAATGGTGAACTTATAAATGCGTTTTTTCATTCAAACAGTGGAGGAGTAACAGAAAGTTCAGTAAACATATGGGGAGAAATTGATTACCCATATTTAAAATCTGTAGAAACATCAGGTGAAGATGGATATACACAATACAGTTCACAAGTTCAAATTTCTAAGCAAGATTTATTAAACAAAATAAAAGAAAGATATCCTGACTGTGAAATTGATTTTTCTCAATCGGATTGCATAAAAATAATGGAACTTACAACAAGTGGAAGAGTAAAGACAATTAAGTTTGGAAATAAAGAAATTGCTGGTACTGAGGCAAGAACAATATTAGGATTAAAATCAACTAATTTTACATTTTCTATAGATGGAGATAATATTACATTTTCAGTAACAGGATATGGTCATGGTGTTGGAATGAGCCAGACAGGGGCTGATGCTTTAGCAAAATCAGGCTCAACATTTGAAGAAATTATTAAGCATTTTTATACAAATGTGGAAATAGTTGAGTTAAATTCTCTTTAAATGAATAATCTTTGAAAAAAAGTAAATACTTGTATTAATAAAGTAATCAAGGAGGAGTTTATGAAAAGAGGAAAAAGATTTTTTGAAAATGATAAATTATTTATATATGTAGGAACAGCTATATTTTTTATTTTGGCAATAGCTTTAGGAATAATTATGTTTATGCTAAGTAGAACTACATCAAAATTAGGTAATGGTTCTGGACAAATAGTTCAAGAAAGCCAAACAGGAGAAAATACAGAAAGTGTAAGTACAGAAATAGGAAAATCTGTACAAGAACAAGAAAAATCGAATGAAATTAAAAATGAAGAGAATATCTCAAATCAAACAACATCAAATAATACTAAAAACACTAGATCAACAGGTGTTGTAAACAATGCAGAAACAAATGCAAATATAACAAATAGTGTAAAAGCAACAAATGCAGAGAATTCAAATGGTAATGCAAAAGCTGAAACAAACCAAGTGGATGAACCTGATACAAAAGTTGAAGCAAATTCAAATACTAATGCACAAAACAATATGATAGAAACAAAAAAAGAAATAACATTTGTAAAACCTACAGAAGGTGATATAATATGTGAATATGCAAAAGATAATTTGATTTATTCAGAAACTTTAAAGGAATGGATAACACATACTGCAATTGATATAAAAGCAGATAAAACAAGTGTAATAAAAGCAGCTGCAGATGGAATTGTTAAATCAATAGTTAATGATCCTAGATATGGTTTAACAGTTGTAATTGAACATGATGATGGATATCAAACAGTATATGCAAATTTATTAACAGCTGAATTTGTTGTTGCAGGTGAAGAAGTTACACAAGGACAAACTATTGGAACAGCTGGAAATACAGCAGCTTTTGAAAGTAGTATGGAGTGTCATCTTCATTTTGAACTGATTAAAGATGGAGAATATTTAAATCCAACTATATATTTGAAATAAATGAAAAAGGGAAATTATGTACCCGGTCCCAAATTGCCCCCAAAGGTCAATTTGGGACCGGGTACATAATTTCCCTTTTTTCTTGCTAAAACAATAATAAATGTGATAAAATAAGCACATATTAAAGAAAGTAGGAGAAACAAAATGTTAGAACAAATAAATTCACCAGATGATGTAAAAAAATTAACACTAAATCAAAAACAAGAATTAGCAGAAGAAATAAGAAAATATATAATAGATGTTGTATCAAAAAATGGAGGACATTTAGCTTCAAATTTAGGAGTTGTAGAGTTAACAATAGCATTACATTCCATATTTGATGTACCAAATGATAAAATAGTTTGGGATGTGGGTCATCAAAGTTATGTTCATAAAATTATAACAGGTAGAAAGGAAGAACTAAGAAATATAAGGAAGTTAAATGGAATTGCAGGTTTTCCAAAAACCAAAGAAAATGAAGCTGATTGCTTTAATACTGGACATAGTAGTACATCAATATCAGCTGCTTTAGGTATGGCAAGAGCAAGAGACTTAAAAGGAAAGGATAATAGTGTTATAGCTGTAATTGGAGATGGAGCTTTAACTGGAGGAATGGCTTTAGAAGCATTAAATGATGCAGGATATAGTAAATGCAAAATGGCGGTTATATTAAATGATAATGAAATGAGTATTTCACCTAATGTTGGAGGTTTAAATAATTTTTTGGGAAAATTAAGAGTCAAAAAATTATATACACGAACTAATTATTTATTGAAAAAGCAGATTAGTTCAATACCAATAGTCGGAAAAACAACAGTAAAGGCTATTCAAAGAATAAAAAGAGCAATTAAACAACTTGTGATACATAAGATGTTTTTTGAAGATATTGGTTTTACATATTTAGGACCAGTTGATGGACATAATATTGAAAAACTTGAAAGTATATTAGAAATGAGTAAACAAGTAAAAGGACCTGTTCTAATACATGTTTTGACTAAAAAAGGTAAAGGATATGAATTTGCTGAAAAAAATCCTGATAAATTTCACGCAATTTCTCCATTTGATATAGAAACAGGAGAACTAAAAAAGAAAAAAGGAAAAGATTATTCAAAAGTTTTTGGAGATAAAATAGTTGAAATAGCAAAAACAAATGACAAAATTGTGGCAGTAACAGCTTCAATGAAGGCAGGAACGGGGTTAAGTAAATTTGCGAAAGAATTTCCATATCGTTTTTTTGATGTTGGAATTGCAGAACAACATGCAATTACAATGGCAGCAGGAATGGCAAGAGAAGGAATGATACCAATTGTTCCAATATATTCTTCTTTCTATCAAAGAGCTTATGACCAGGTAATTCATGATGTAGCAATGCAAAATTTGCCAGTAATTATGTGTGTGGATAGAGCAGGAGTTGTAGGTGCTGATGGTGAAACCCATCAAGGTACTTTAGATATGGCATTTTTTAGACTAGTACCTAATTTGGTTATTATGGCTCCAAAAGATTTTAGAGAATTAGAAGATATGCTTGAAGTTGCTGTAAAATTAAAAAGACCAGTTGTTATTAGATATCCAAGAGGAGGAGAAGATTCAGAAATTAAATTTGAAACACACGAAAAAATAGAACTTGGAAAAGCTGAGATGTTGAGAATATTAGATGAAAATAAGTCTCAAGATGGAAAGAGGACAACAATAATAGCTATAGGAAAAATGGTTGCTAGAGCAATGAAAATGGCAGAAGAATTAAAAAGCAAATCAGGAATTGAAGTAGAAGTTATAAATGCAAGATTTTTAAAGCCTTTTGATGATGTTACTATCTTAAAGAGTATTGATAAAACAAAAAATGTTATTACAATAGAAGATGGTACTAAAATAAATGGCTTAGCTACAACCGTAAAAGAATTGATTGTTGATAATAATTTAAAAGATATAAATTTTAAATCTTATGCGTATCCTGATGAGTTTATAAGACATGGAAGTGTGGAAGAATTAGAGAAGATGTATTTAAAATAAAAGTGACAGGTACATATTTTAACTTTTATAATAAATTAAATTTACTAATAATAAATAAACTTTTAATTCCATTCCTCGACGCATTACGAAACTTAAGAAATTCTAACTTATTTTATGGCACCCTTCCACTCTCGTGAACTTTTTCCATAAAAGTTGCGTAAGAATTTCTAAAGTTTATTCAATTATATTCGTCATTTCATTTAAAGTTTATTTATTATTAGTAATTGTTATTATTTGTGTAAAAGTTAAAATATGTACTTGTCCTTAACTTAGTTTATTAATAATCGAATTTATTTCATCTATTGTTTCATCTAAAACATCAAATCTAACAGAATCAATATTAATGTTTTTATAATTTATAGAAGTAATTCTATTATTATAAATAGTTGTCACAGTCTCAATATTATCAGGAACAACTCTAAATAAAAATCCAAGTCTATCCTTCAAATAAAATTTATTAGAAGAATTACATAGATGAGCACAAGAAGAATAACATTTATTTGTTTTACCAAGTAAGCAATAATTTGAATTCATTAAAGGTATTTTTCCATAAACAATTAACTCTTTTTTCGGTGTTGAAGAAGTATTTTTGTCAGAAGTTATAATGTTAGTTATATCAGTTTCATTTAATTCTGGTGATAATGTTACAGTATTACAATCTAATTCATTAATTGTTAAATTATTAAAAACATTTAATGTATAATTACAAATGAAATTATATTTTCCTTTGTATTGTTCTAATAATTTTAAATTTCCAATATTTGAAAGTACAAATCCTTTTATGTTGTGTTTTTTTAAAATGTTAGGTAAGTTATTATTTATTAATTTTGTATAGTCATTTCTAATTATTGTTGGCATATAAATATATGTGTTAAAATTTGCATTAATACTTTTTATAGTAGGTTCAAATTCTTTTAAAACAAAAAATTTAAAAGGGATGTAGATATTGTCAACATTTTTCAATTTTGTGTAATCAAAGTCATTATTAAGTAAATTTAGCAAAATACTAATTTTTTTAGTATTAAAGGCAGAAGGAGTAATACTTGAATTACTACTTAATTTTAAATTGATATTATTAGCATTTCTCCTAAAAGAACTAATTAACTCTTCTTCATATTGAGAAAGTGCATTTCGTCTAAGTTCATTAATACAACTTATTCCTTTAATAAATAATCCATCATCTAAATCTACTTTAATATTTTTAAATTGAAAAGGTGTATTAGTGGTTTTTGAAATTTGTGCTATTAACCTATCTTTTGTAATAGGTGAATTTATTGCTGATTCAGGAGTAACATTTGAGTTGACTTTAACTGAAATTCCAGAATCATCAAATACTGTTAATTCAATAGGCAAATCCTTTTTTAAAATCAATTTACAATTTATGTTGATTTTTCTGTTTTCTTTATTTATCATTTCAAATGCTGAAGATGTTAATTGTTTGTCAGACATTTTATAAATTTTATATCCTACAGAAATATCGCCTTTCATTCTACCAATTTTCACCTTATTGCCTGATAATACTTTTGGCATATTTTTATTATTAATCATCAATTCAGAAATTGTATATAAAGAAGTTTCATGTCTTTTATTTTCAATTCCAATTTTATCACCAATAGCAAGAGTATCAGCTGTTATAAAAGTGATGTGTCCTTTATTAGGATTAAAATTAGAAATTGTTCCAAGAAAAATTCCCATATTATTAGATTTTTCTTTAAAGACTAAGTTTTTATTAGGGGATGAAGGTAAATGTCCATCCGAAAAACCACCGCGATTAAATACTTGTAACAAATCATGTTTGTCAGTAGAAATATCTGCTTGTTGATTAGATTTTGCATTTAATGCTATATCTAAATATTTTCTATAAATTCTAGTTACTGTCGCGACATATTCAGGAGTTTTCATTCTGCCTTCAATTTTTAGACAAGAAACTCCAGCTTTTATTAGTTCTGGGATATAATCTAATCCACATAAATCTCTAGGACTTAGTAAATAGCCTTTATCAATTGTACAGTATGAAAAATCCTTTGAATTTTTTAGTTTAGAAGATGAGATATTATCATCTGAACTTATTAATTCATAAGGAAGCCTGCATGGTTGTGCACATTGACCACGATTACCAGAGCGGCCGCCAATCATACTAGAAAACAAGCATTGTCCTGAATATGAAATGCATAAGGCACCATGAACAAAAACTTCAATTTCAACATTTGAATTTTTACAGATGTATTCAATTTCTTGTAATGAAAGTTCACGCGAAAGTACAACACGAGAAAATCCCATTTCTTGTAATTTAAGTACACCTTCTAAATTGTGAACAGATAATTGAGTGCTTGCATGTATAGCTAAATCTGGAAAATGTTTAATTAAATAATAAGCTAATCCTAAATCTTGAACAATTATAGCGTCAATGCCATATGAATAGGCCTTTTGGGCTAATTCTATAGCATCATTCATTTCATCATTTTTAATTAAAGTATTTAACGCTAAATTTGTTTTTACTCCTCTAAGTTTTGCATATGTTATTGCTTTTTCTAAAGCTTCATCATCAAAATTAGAAGCAAATGCTCTTGCACTAAATGAACTTGCTCCAAAATATACTGCATCTGCACCATTTTGTACAGCGGCTTTTAAACATTCAAAATCACCGGCAGGTGATAATAATTCTATCATAAATAAACTCCAATTCTCATTTTTTCATATATTATAGCACAAAAGCATTTGTAACACAAATGTAATAAAAAAATCACTGTCTAATGTTGACTAAAAATGGAGAATAATGATATACTTATAGCGAAGAAATAGGATAAAATTGTATAAAAAAGATAAACAAAAGAGGTGTAATAGATGAAAAAGATTATAAAAAAGTTATTAATCATTCTTATATTAATAATATCATATATAGTTATAAATATAATTAGTGGAAATGACAGATTTTCTGCTTTTGCAGTAAATCAAACAGTGTCTACTGATATTAATTCAATTGATTCAAATCAATACCCTCAAATAAAAGAAATGTTACAAACTTTAAAAAGCCAACATCCAAATTGGAATTTCAAAATTTTATATACTGATATTAAATGGAATGAGGCAATTGCAAATGAATATGTAGGACATAATGCTAAACCAAGAAATTTAATTACTTCAACAGATAGTAGATATACTGGTGAATGGATTTGCAAAATATGTGGTGATAAAAAATATGATAGTGGTTTACATTGTGCATCAGAATCTGCTCTTGCATATATGATGGATCCAAGAAACTCAACAAATTATTCAGATATATTTCAATTTATGCAATTATCAGATGCTGATTGCAATGTTCAGACATTAAGAGCAATGGTAGCTGGAACATTTTTGAATAATGATTCTTACATAAATACAATTATAGATTCGGCTAAAAAATATAATGTTAATGCATATTACATAGTAGCAAGAATTTTGCAAGAACAAGGAAAAAACGGTTCTACTTTATCTAGTGGAAAAGGTCATAATGGTCAATATGTTGGATATTATAATGTGTTCAACATGGGTGCAAGTGGAAATGGAAAAGATAATATTATTTTAAATGGATTGAAATCAGCACAATCATATGGATGGAATTCAATGGAAAAATCAATTGCTGGAGGAACTGAAATAATTGCTAAAGATTATATTTCTAAAGGACAAAATACATTGTATTTTCAGAAATTTGATGTTGAAAACTCAGATGGCAAGTTATATTGGCATCAATATATGCAAAATATTTTAGCTGCACAGAATGAAGGGCAAACTTTAAGAAAAACTTTTGAAAGTGTTGGCTCAGCTGATGCAAATTATACTTTTATAATACCTGTTTATAAAAATATGCCTAAAACTGCATCACCAAGACCTTCAACAACATCATCTAATATACCAACAACTACTGATTTGGTAAGGGTTAATGTTACAAATACATTATTTTTGAGGGCAGAACCAGGTACATCTAGTGATAAAGTTGGTATTGTTTATAGAGATGAAATAATTACTAGATTGAATAAAGCAACAGAGAAAATAGGTGGTACTTACTGGGATTATGTTATGAAGGCTGACGGTACTAAAGGATATGCTGCTAGAGAAACAAAAGAAGGTGAATCAGGTTATAAATTATATTTGGTGCCTGTAAGTCAAGATACACCAAGTGAGCCTGATACATCAAATAAAGATAATAAGGTTAAGATTGATAATTCTAAAAATACAATAACTGTTGTTCCTAATGCAATAGTTGATGATTTGAAATTTCTTATGGGAAATGATGTTGTTGTGAAAAATGCATCAGGAGAATCAGTAAATGGTAAACTTGCAACAGGTTATAAGGTTAATGATATTTATATAATTTCTGTGCTTGGAGATATTAATGGTGATGGAGAAATAACACCATCAGATTATATGCATGTTAAAAATCATATAATGAATAGAAATAAGATAGATGGAGCTGCTTTAACAAGTGCAGATGTTAATAAAGATGGAAATATAACACCATCAGATTATATGAATATAAAAAATTATATAATGAATAAAAATAAAATTGAATTATAATAGGAGGAAAAAGTGAAAAATACTGTTAGAAATGTTATACTAATGTTAATATTTATATTTACAATAAATATTTGTAATAATGTGTCTTGGGCTACAGTTTCGATGTCTGTTACATCAAATAAGAGTGAAGTTAATCCAGGAGAAACTTTTATGGTTACTATAAAAGTAAGTGGAGGAGAAGGATATGTAAATATATCTGCGGAAAATGGGAAAGTAGATAAAACTTATGAATGGATTGGAAATAATAGTTTAACTGTAAATTGTACAGCAGGAACCTCAGGAACTGTAAAGATAAATGTGTCAGGAACTATTGCTGATAGTGATACGGCAAATGATGAAAAAAAATCAGGAACAGTATCTGTCAATATAAAGAGCACAAGTTCATCTAATGAGAATAATTCTAATAATGGTACAACTAGTGGCAATACAACTGAATCAAAATCAACTGAGGCAAAACTTAGTAACTTAGAAATAACGCCAAATGATTTTAAAGGATTCAAAAAAAATATATATAAATATACACACGAAGTTCCCAATAGCGTTTCAGAGATAACTGTAGTAGCAACACCTGTAAAAGGAGCAAAAGTAACATCTGGAACTGGAAAAGTTACATTAAAAGAAGGAAACAATGAAATAAAAGTAAATGTAATGGCAGAAGATGGAAAAACTACACAAACATATAAACTAACAATAAAAAGAAGAACTGCAGACGAAGAAAATGCACAAACACAAGTAAGTTCAGATGCAACTTTAAAAAGTCTTGGAATAAGACCAGATAAATATGATTTTTCAGGATTTAAAAAAGATAAAACGCAATACAGTGTACAAGTACCAAAAGATGTAGAAGAAGTAGAAGTATATGCAGAAGCAACAAGTGATAAAGCCAAAGTAACAGGAACAGGAAAAACACAATTAAAAAATGGAAAAAACACTATAGTAATTCAAGTTACAGCTGAAAATGGAACAACACAAACATACACTATAGAAGTAACAAGAGGAGAAAAAAATGCAACTGCAACAACTAGTTCAAAAGACGAATTTGGGCTATCATCATTAGAAATAAATGGGTTAACATTAAATCCAAGTTTTAAAACAGGAACATATGAATATAAAGTGGAGTTGAAAGAAGATATTGATTCTTTAGACATAAGAACAATTGCAACAGATGATGACACAACTGTAGAAATATATGGAAATGAAGGATTATCATTAGGAGAAAACACAATAACAATTTTAGTTAGAAATGAGAAAGAAGATAAAACAGCAACATATCAAATAATTGTTAACAAAGAATTATCAGAAGAAGAAAAAGTTAGTTGGTTAAAACCATCAACATGGGGAAAAGAAGAAATAATAAAAATAATAATTATAGCTGTTTTAATAATACTAATAGTAATAGCAATTATTTTAAAAGTTAAAATTTCAAAAGAAAAAAATGAAGAAGAAGACTTAGAATTTCCAGGGGGAGAAGAACTAGATAAGGCACTTGCTGAACATCAAGTACTTTCTGAAACAGCAGAAATGCAAATAAATTCAGGATTAGAAGATGCAAATAACATTGCTGATACAGAAAGTAAAAATGAAACAGGATTTGATGGAACAAACTATATAGAAGATATTGCAAGAAGCAAAAATTATAAAATAGATTATCAAAATGATAAAATTAATAATAATATTTCTAGAAAAAAAGGAAAACATTTTTAGAAGTTACCAGTGGGGACACTCATATTTGGTCAAAAAGTTACCATTAATGAGTGTCCCCACTGGTAACTTCTACTTGCATTTCTTATTTTTAACTTTCAAAATTCAACATCATTTGCAAAAGTAAAGGTATATAATTAATAGCAAAAAAGAAAAGGGTGATTTGTTATAACTATATACATAGATATAATATTTTTAGAAAATTTAGTAATGAATGCAATAATCTTATATGCAACTGGAATAATATTAAAAATAAAACCAAAGACAATAAGAATAATAATAGCAAGTGCTATAGGGAGCATATATGCAATCATTACATATGTAACAGAATTACCGATATATACATCAATAATATCAAAGGCTATTTTATCAATTATAATTGTATATGTAGGGTTTAATCCACAGTCAATAAAAAAATTATTAAAACAAGTTTTTATATTTTATTTAACATCTTTTGTGTTTGGTGGAGTGGCATTATATTTAATTTATGTTATAAAACCTCAAAATGCTTTAATAAGAAATGGGATGTTCGTTGGAGATTATGCTTTAAAAGTTATTTTTTTAGGTGCAATAGTTGCATTTATTATAATTAAGATTTCTATAAAAATAATAAAGACTAAAATTAATTCAAATAATATGTACTGCAAAATTAGAATAAAAATTAATGGACAGATGGTAAATACAAAGGCTATGATAGACACTGGAAATTTAGCTAAAGAACCTATAACAAATACTCCAGTAGTTATAGTAGAAAGTAGTTTATTATATGACATTCTTCCAAAGGAAATGTTAAATAATTTAGATATGATACTTGGAGGGGATTTAAGTAAAATTCCAGAAGAACAACAAAATCAATATATATCAAAATTAAGATGTATACCATTTTCATCTTTGGGAAAAACAAATGGAATGTTACTTGGAATTAAAGCTGATGAAATAGAAGTTGAAAATGAAGAGGATAAAAAAATTACTAAAAATGTGATAATAGGGATATATGATAAATCTTTAACTAAAAGGGGAGAATATCGTGCTTTAGTGGGTCTTGATTTAATTTAAAAAAGCATATATAATGTAAAAAAATATAGAGGAGGTAATAAAATGATTATTGAGTTACCAAGAAAATTTTTTATGGAAGGACAAAATAATTCTAAAGGTGCATTTATTGAAGATGGCGTGCTTAAAATTAGTAGAGACTTATCATTTCGGAAGGTAATGACTGAATTAACTTACCAAATTAAAGGAAAACACCGGTGTTGCTATTGCAGAGAGAAAATTGGAAAAGATGAAGTAACAATAGATCATATGTACCCACAGGAATTTGGAGGACCAACTATTACTAATAATATGCTACCAAGTTGTAAAAAGTGCAATAATGAAAAAGGAAATTTAAATACAAGTCAATATAAGGCATTTTTGAAGGCTAAAGAAAAAGGAGAAGTAGATGTATTCAGAAAGAAAATAAAGAAGTATCAGGACTATATAAGAGAATGGATAGAATTTGATATCCCACAAGAATGGTTGGGAGAAGAAGAAATATCTAGTCTGATTGTAATATTCGATTTAGACGAAAATTATAAAAGCAAAAAATACCAGAAAATTGTAAAATATTATGAAACATATCATCATTTTCAGAAACCTATTATCATTGATAGAAATGGCTTTGTATTAGATGGTTTCCTTGCTGTAATGTATGCTAAAAATACAGGAATAAAGAAATTACCTGTGATTCAACTTGATAATGTAGAAATAATTTTGTAAAAAACAAGTAGAAATAATCGCAAATTAGCGATTATTTCTTTTTTTCTACAATAGAAAAAGACAGCCTTTGCAAGTAAAAAGTTGTACAATAAAAATCACGAAAAGAGGTGATGAAGTACGGCTTTATAGATTTGCCTGAAATCTAAATATATGCAAGGAATGTGATAAACTATGAAAATAATAGAATTTATAAAAAAAAGTATTGACTCTATTTGTGCAAAATATATAGATGGAAACATTGAAGAAATTTTGCCAATATTTTATGTAGCGGGAAGTCAAACATTACCACCTCCACTTACACCAGAAGAAGAGGAGGAAACAATAAAAAAATTAGATACAGATGAAAATGTAGAAGCACGAAAAATACTTGTTGAAAGAAATTTGAGGTTGGTTGTTTATATTGCTAAAAAGTTTGAGAATACTGGTATTGGAATAGAAGACTTAATTTCTATAGGTACAATAGGGTTAATGAAAGGAGTAAATACATTTAATGTAGAAAAGAAAATAAAGCTTGCAACATATGCATCTAGATGTATTGAAAATGAAATCTTAATGTATTTAAGAAGAAATAATAAAATAAAATCAGAAGTTTCAATTGATGAGCCGTTAAATAAAGATAGTGATGGAAATGAATTACTATTATCAGATATTTTAGGTACAGACCCAGATATTACATATAGAAAGTTAGAAGATGAAGTTGATATGAAGCTTTTAAAAGAGGCTATAAAAAAATTAAATGATAGAGAAAAAAATATAATGGAAATGAGGTTTGGATTTATTAGTGGAAAAGAAAAAACTCAAAAAGAGGTAGCTGATGAATTAGGAATTTCACAGAGCTATATTTCTAGACTTGAAAAGAAAATTATTAATAAAATGAAAAAAGATATTATGAGTAAGACTGGATAGATAAATTGTATTCTTGCTTTTTCTTTAAAAAGTGCTATAATATAAGCAGATTGTAAAAAGGAGAAAAAGTATGTACGAGCAATTTGGAATAAAAAAAGAAATATTAGAATTATCAAAAGAAGTTGAAAAAGAAGTTCAAATACAATTTGAAAAAGTAGAAGAAATAAAGGAACTAAATAGTCTAAAAGTATTAAATACATTTCAAAAATGTGGATTGTCAGAAATGCATTTACATTCATCAACAGGATATGGGATTGATGAAGCTGGAAGAAATAAAATAGAAGAAATTTATGCAAAAATTTTTAATACAGAAGATGCATTAGTAAGAAGCCAATTAATATCAGGAACACATGCATTAGCAGTAACATTGTTTGGAATATTACGCCCAGGTGATACAATGCTAAGTATATCAGGTTCACCTTATGACACATTACAAACAATCATTGGTATAAGCAAAGAGCAAAGTAAGAGTTCTTTAAAAGAATTTGGTGTTAAATACGAACAAATTGAATTAATAAATGATGACTTTAATATTGAAAAAATAAAAGAAAGAGTATCAAAAAATGATATTAAATTAGTTGAAATTCAAAGATCAAAAGGATATTCAACAAGAAAAAGTTTAACAATTGATAAAATTGAAAAGGCAATAAAAGCAATTAGAGAAATCAATAAAGATGTAATTATTATGGTTGACAATTGCTATGGAGAATTTGTTGAAGAAAAAGAACCTACTGATGTTGGAGCTGATATTGTTGTTGGGTCATTAATGAAAAACTTAGGTGCAGGAATTGCAACAAGTGGGGCATATATCGCGGGAAAAAAAGATTTAATAGAATTATGTGCTGAAAGATTAACTGCACCTGGAGTTGGAAAAGAAATAGGACCATCATTGAATCAAAATACAGCATTTATAAAAGGTTTGTTTTTTGCACCAAGTGTTGTAGCAAGTGCTGTTAAGACAGCAATATTCGCAAGTAGAATATTAGAAAAACTTGGATATAATGTAAATCCTAAATATGATGAAACAAGAGCTGATATAGTTCAGACAATAGAACTTGGAGAGGCTGAAAAATTAATAAAATTTTGTCAAGGTATCCAAATGGGATCACCTATAGATAGTAATGTTATTCCAGAGCCTAGTGGAATGGCTGGATATGATGATCAAGTAATAATGGCAGCTGGTACATTTACAGAAGGCTCAACAATAGAACTTAGTTGTGATGGCCCAATTCGTGAACCTTATATTGCATATATGCAAGGTGGACTTACATATGAATATGGAAAGCTTGGAATTTTAAAAGCTTTATCAGTGCTTTAAAATTTATATCATAATCCATTGAAATATAAGTTTTTCATTGTAATCCTCTGTGCATATTTGAAATTTCATTCAAATCTTATATTTCAATGAATTACGAAAAAAATTAACTAAAAAACCGAATAACGAAAATTAATAGAAATTCAAAAAAAGCCTTGTAACTTACTAAAAATTGTGATATAAATATAAACATAAACCGAAGGTCAGAAATTAAAAATAAAAGAACCTTTAGGAGGGAATGTCGAACATGGAAAATAATTATGATTATGAAAAAAAGACTATATTAATAGTTGATGATGAACAAAAAATAGTAGATTTATTAGTACATAACTTAAGAAGAGAAGGATATAACACTATAGAAGCAAATGATGGGCAAACAGCAATAAATATGGCTATTGAACAGAGACCAGATTTAATTTTATTAGATGTAATGCTTCCTAGAGTTGATGGACTTTCTGTATGTAAAAAAATAAAAAATATATATAATGTTCCTATATTGATGGTATCTGCTAAAGATGCAGAATTAGATAAAATAGTAGGACTTGAACTTGGGGCTGATGATTATATTACAAAGCCATTTAGTGTAAGAGAAGTAGTTGCAAGAGTAAAAGCAAATCTAAGAAAAGTAGAGGCAAACATAGAAGAACAGGTTGCTGCACAAAAAGAAGAAAAGAAAGAACAGAAAAAAGAAAGTACTATAAAAGTAGGGTCACTTGTATTAGACTTAGAAAAATATGAAGTTCATATAGATGGAAAAGTGATAAATTTAACATTAAGAGAATTTGAAGTATTAAAATTTTTAGCACAACAACCAGGACAGGTAGTAACAAGAGAAGCTTTACTTGAAAGAGTGTGGGGATATGAATATTATGGTGATATTCGTACTGTTGATGTAACTGTTAGAAGAATTAGAGAAAGAATTGAAAAAGATACATCAAATCCTCAAATTTTGATAACAAAAAGAGGAGTAGGATATTATATTCCGAATAAATAAAGAACAAGAACCGTCAAAACGGTTCTTGTTCAATTTATAAAAAACAAAATATATAATATAAATAGATTTTAAATGTCGAATTTCGTCGAAAAAAAGTTCGATAAAATATCTGAAAAGTATTGACAAAATATAAAAAAGAAAATATAATCATAACAAATTATATAATTTTAGTAACATAAATTTTTTCAGTGAAATTTAAATCAGTTACATTTTATCAAAAAGTTATAACTTATAATCTTATTAATAAAAATCAAATTCAAATAAAATAATAATTAACTATTTTTACTATAGTTTTATTTATTGAGGTCAAAATGAAGGAGGAATTATTATAGAAAATAGAGTATCAAAATTAAAAGAATTAATTAATAACGAAGATAAAGAAATATTAAGAGAAATTCTAAATCAACTTTTAGGATTAAGAATCAAGAAAATAAAATATGACAAAAACTTAAAATTACCAAATGCATCAGAATATGAATTTGAATTAGTAAAAGGCAAAATAACTTTAGAAGATAATGAAGAAGTAGAAATGTATTTAAAAATGATAAAAAATAATAGAATAAAAGAATCTATATTTTGCTATTGGTGTTCAATATATGAAGAAGAGATGTTAAAAAATAACAATATAGAAAGTGCTATAAATAAGGTATTAATTACTGAATTAGATAAAACAAAATACAAAAAAAGTTTATTTTTAACAATTGAAAATAATAGAACACATATATTAGAATCTGGTTCAGAAGTAAATTTTATAGAAATAAAAAAATATATTGAAGAAGAAAAGAATAAACAAAACCAATTAGAACAATTAGAAAAATATTTCGATAAAGAAGATGACTATGTATTAATGGTAGGAATAAAAATGAATGGAAAAATGGAAAAGATATAATATTGATTTTTTCGACAAACTTTAGTATAATTAAGAAAATTATATAAAGGAGTGAAGAAAATGGAATATATATATACACCTAAAGGTGTTTGTTCAATGCAGATGATCTTTCAAATTGATAATAATATAATAAAAAGTTTAAAAATTGTTGGAGGTTGTCCAGGAAATACTATAGGAGTTTCAAGACTTGTAGTTGGAAAAACTGTAGATGAAGTAATAGGAATGCTAAAAGGAATACCATGTGGTGCAAGGGGTACATCTTGTCCAGATCAAGTAGCAATAGCTTTAGAAGAATATAAGAAAAAGAACTAAAAATAAAGAGGTACACCATCTAAGGTGTATCTCAAATCATAAAATTTTAATATAAATCTTTTTCTGATATATTTCCGTTATTTTCAGAGTCTTTATTTCCTGTTTCAATGCCCATATAAGGTAAAATTTCAGAAAGCATCTTTCCGGCGGTAGGGGCAGCAATTTGCCCACCATTATGGTTTACCCCTTCACCAGGAGTATCTAAAATAACAAGTAAAACTATTTTTGTATTTTCAACAGGAGAAATTGCTAAAAATGAAGCAATATATCCGTCAGTAGAACCATTTATCGGTTCAGAAGTTCCTGTTTTTCCTCCAATAGAATATCCAGACATATTATCTTTAATACTATCATCATATTTTACTTTTTTTCCAGTGCCGCTTTCTACAACAGATTCCATCATTGAAGCAACCTTGTCAGAAGTTTCTTTAGAAAATACTTGCCTAACTTCTTGAGCATCAAAAGTTGTGATTTCACCAGTATCAGTATTTGTAATATGATCTACTATTTGTGGTTGTAGTAAAACACCATCATTAGCTATACAAGCAGCAGCTGTAATCATTTGAATAGGTGTAATTGTAAAACGCTGTCCAAAAGACATTGTTCCAAGTTCATGAGGTTTAATTTTGTTTATATCATAAAATATTCCACCATTTTTAGGTTCACCTGAAAGTGAAATTCCAGTTTTTCCAAAAAAATTTAATGCTTCATAATATTTGTAAGAGCGTTCTTTACCAATTCGTAATCCTAAATCTACAAATGCAGGATTACAAGAATTTTCTAATGCTTGTCTTAAGCTTTGAACCCCATGAGAATAAGGATACTTGTGACACTGAATTGGTCTAACTTCGCCAGGGATAGATATAGAACCAGTACAATTAAAAGTTGTTGTGTCTGTGTCTACAATATTTTCTTCTAAAGCAATTGAAGAAGTAATAATTTTAAAAACAGAACCAGGCTCATAAGTATCAGTAACAGATTTTGGAGTCCACATTCTATATAATGCACTATTTTTATCTTCTGATGAAAGAGTATCCCATGTTTTGGATAAATATGAGTTTGGAGAATACGGAGAGTTACAATCATAATTTGGATAGTCTGCCATAGCTAAAATTTTTCCAGTTGATGGATCCATTGCTATTGTAATACCACTTTGACATTTATATTCTTCAACAGCTTGTGCTAGATGTTTTTCAACAATACTTTGAATATTAGAATCTATTGTTAAAGTAATGTTATAACCATTTTCTGCTGCAATATATGTTTGATTTGAATTTGCAATTTCAGATTGATTTGCATCTTTCAAACTTACAGATTTGCCAGCAGTTCCTCTAAGAAAAGAATCCCAAGAGGACTCGATTCCAGCCAATCCTTGATTATCTGTCCCAACAAAACCAAGAATTGTTGAAGCTAAAGTCTTAGAAGGATATGATCGTGATGTTGATTCTTCAAAACTAATACCAGTAGAAAATTTTAAATTGCTTTTCCAATTAGTTATTTCATCTATTTTACTTTGCTCTACATTAGAAGCAATAAGGACTTTGCCTGTTGAAGAGTTTATTTTTGAAAGTAGCTCATTTGAATCTAATTCTAAAATAGAAGATAATCCTTGTGCTACAATGCTTTTGTTGGCATCTTCTTTTATAAGAGATGGCTCAACATAAATTTTATCTGTATCATAGCTAATTGCTAAGGCATTACCTTTGGAATCATATATATTGCCACGCTTTGCAGATATTGTTTCAGTTAATGTCTGTTGAGAAGTTGCTAATGTCTGCAAATGGTTTCCATCAATAAATTGTAAATATCCAACACGAAGTATTAGAGCAATCATAAAAAATATAACTATAAGTAAAATAAAGATTATTCTTGATGGAGCAATTTTATTTGCAACATTAATATTATTTTTTTCTATTTTCTTTTTTGGTTTTATAATTTTTTTCTTTTTATTATTTTTTTTCATATTATCACCATTCTTTTGTTAAAAATCTAGATACATTTTATAATAAACAGTTATAAAAATCAATAAAAAACTAAAATTTTAGGAGGTAAAATATGTTATCAAAAATAAAGTCGATAGTCTTAAATGGGCTAGATGGAAATTTAGTAGAAATACAAACAGATATAAGTAATGGTATTCCTGAATTCGAGATAGTAGGATTGCCAGATGCAACAGTAAAAGAAGCTAAGAAAAGAATAAAAGCAGGTATAAAAAATTCTGGAATAGAATTTCCAAATAAGAAAATTTTAATTAATTTAGCACCTGCAAATATTAGAAAAGAAGGGAGTAGCTTTGATTTAGCAATGGCAGTACGGTATATTAATTGCAATTGGGTGTATTTCACGAATTAATATAGGAAAAATGCCAAGTACAATTTTTATAGGAGAATTATCTTTGGATGGAAAAATAAATAGAACAAATGGAGTTTTACCAATGTGTATCGAAGCAAAGGAACTTGGAATAAAAACTGTGATATTGCCCCAAGCTAATGCAAATGAAGCAGGAGTAATTTCTGAACTTGATATTATACCAGTTTCTACAATAACAGAAGTTATTAAATATTTGAATCAGGAAAACGAAATTCCTAAATTTAAACCCAAAAAAGTAGATTTTGAACAAGAATATAATATTGATTTTTCAGAGGTTAAAGGTCAAGAAAATGTAAAAAGAGCTTTAGAAATTACTGCAGCAGGAGGACACAACTGTCTTATGATAGGAAGTCCTGGTTCTGGTAAAACAATGATGGCTAAAAGACTTGTAACAATTTTACCTAAATTAACAATAGATGAATCAATGGAAATTACTAAAATTCATAGTATTTCAGGTGAACTAAAAAAAGATGGTTTAATATTAAATAGACCATTTAGAATGCCACATCATACAATTCCAATAAGTACAATAATTGGAGGAGGAAAAGTACCAAAACCAGGAGAAATAAGTTTGGCACATTGTGGTGTATTATTTTTTGATGAATTAACAGAATTTAATAGAAATATTTTAGAATCTTTAAGGGAACCTTTAGAAAATAGAGAAGTAATAATAAACAGATTAAGCGGAAATTATAAATATCCATGTAATTTTATGTTTGTTGCAAGTATGAATCCATGTCCTTGTGGATATTATGGAGATGATGAAAAAGAGTGCAAATGTACAACACAAGAAATACATAAATATTTGCGAAAAATAAGTGGACCATTATTAGACAGAATAGATATTCAAATAGAAGTAAAAAGACCTAAATTTGAAAAAATTAATATAAAAGGTGATATAGAAAAATCATCTGAAATACGAAAAAGAGTTGATTATGCAAGGAAAATTCAATTAGATAGATATAAAAAATATGGAATTTATTCAAATGCAGAGCTTAGTACAAAACTGATTGCAGAATTTTGTAAATTAGATGAAAAGGGAGAAGAACTGTTACAAAATGCGTTCAAAAAATTTAAATTAAGTGTTAGAGCATATGAAAGAATTTTGAAGGTTGCAAGAACAATTGCAGATTTAGAAGAAAACAAAAATATTGAATTTAAACATATTGCAGAAGCAATTCAATATAGATGTTTGGATAAGTTTAATAACTGTTTATAAAAATTAGGAGGAAAATTAAATGGAGCCAATTATAATTGAATATTTTAGTGAATTATATCCAAAAAGGTTAAGAAATATAGAAAAACCACCATCAAGATTATATGTTTTAGGAAATGTGGAAATTTTGAATGAAATTGGAATAGCTGTTGTAGGCTCTCGTACAAATACAGAGTATGGCAGAAAGATGTGTAAAAAATTTGTAAATGGGTTACAGGAATATAAAATAAATATTATTAGTGGTCTAGCATTTGGAATAGACAGTATTGCACATGAAGAATGTTTAAAAAATAGTGGAAAAACCATTGCGGTTTTGCCTTCAGGATTGAAAAACATTTGTAAACTCACAAATAAGATATTAATAGAGGAAATTATAAAAAATGGAGGTGCAGTTATATCAGAATATGAAAATAATATACAAGCAGATTCAGATAAATTTCTTGAAAGAAACAGAATTGTTGCTGGATTAGGTGTTGGAACATTAGTTGTAGAAGCTGGTTATAGAAGTGGAACAAGTGTTACAGCAAGATTTACAAATCAAAGTAAAAAGCCAGTGTTTTGTGTTCCAAGTAGTTTAGAAAACAAAAAAGGCATATTAACAAATGAACTTATTCAGAAAGGCGCAAAATTGGTTATAAATGCAGAAGACATTATTGAAGAACTTAGCAAGATTAACCCAGAAATTATATTCCGTAAAAAAGAAATAAAACAAAAAAATTTGTATTTTAATATTTCACCTGAATTACTAAATGTATATAAAGAAATTACAGATGAACCTAAAGATTTAAATCAAATAGCAAGAAATATTGGGCTTTCAATTAGTGAAGTTAATTATAAAACTATGATGCTACAATTAGAGGACAAGATTATAGAATTGCCAGGTCAAAGGTTTATTAGAAATGACAATGAATATTGAAAGGAAATGCAATCGAAATGAATAAAAGAAGATTTGGAATAATTGGAGAAAAAATTGCTCAAGACTATTTAAGAAACAATGGATATGAAATAATAGAAACTAATTTTTATACTCAAAAGGGTGAAATAGATATTATATCTAAAAAAGATAATAGTATAATTTTTACTGAAATAAAAACTAGAAATAATATGAAATACGGAACACCAGCTATGGCAGTAAATTCTACTAAGAAAATGCATATTAAAAAATCAGCTAAAATTTATATTCATATAAATAAATTATATGGATGGAATGTAAGATTTGGTGTTATAGAAATTATTATAAAAAATGGAAAGTGCAAAATAAACCACATTAAAGATATTATGTAAAATATAAATATTGACAAATGGGCTGAAAATTGGGTATAATTAACAGGTAAAAGAAAGGAAATTGCTAATGGAAAATATTTTAGAAGAAACAAGATATTTAATGAAAAAATATAAAATAAAGGCAAATAAAAGTTTAGGACAAAATTTTTTAATAAATAGTGAAGTCGTAGAAAATATAGTAAATTGTAGTGAAATAACTAATGAAGATATGGTTATCGAAATAGGTCCAGGTCTTGGAACATTAACTAAATATCTATTAGAAAAAGCTGGAAAGGTTTTATGTATAGAGTTAGATAGCAAGATGATAAATATTTTGGAAGATAGATTTTCAATATATAATAATTTTGAAATAATAAATGCAGATGTATTAAAGTTAGATTTAAATGACATTATATCTGAAAACAAAAAACAAGGAAAAATAAAGAATGTAAAAGTGGTTGCAAATTTACCATATTATATTACAACTCCAATAATAATGAAATTATTAGAAGAAAAGCTTGATATTAAAAGTATAACTGTTATGATACAAAAAGAAGTCGCAGATAGATTAATAGAAATACCAGGTAGCAAGAATACAGGGACAATTACATATACAGTATATTATTATTGTGATTCTGAAAAAATAATGGAGGTTCCCAATAGTTCATTTATACCAGAACCAGAAGTTACTTCAGAAGTAATAAAAATGAATTTAAGAGATACACCTATTGTAGAAATAGAAAATCCAAAAGTAATGTTTATGGTTATTAAAAGTGCATTTATGCAAAGAAGAAAAACTCTTTTAAATGCATTGACAAATACGAAAGTATTTCTTAATAAAGAAGAAGGACTTAAGGTATTAAAAAATTTAAATTTAAATGAGAATATTAGGGCAGAAGAATTGACAATTCAAGATTTTTCAAATATTGCAAGAATTATAACTGAAAGGAAGAATTAAAGATGAGAATAGTATTTATGGGAACACCAAATTTTGCTAAAGAGTCATTAGAAGCGGTATATAATGCAGGACATAAAATATTAGCAGTAGTAACAAATCCTGATAGACCAAAAGGAAGAGGAATGAAATTAATTGCATCACCTGTAAAAGAGTTTGCAGTTGAAAAAAATATAAAAATATATCAACCTGAAAAGGTAAAAAATAATATTGAATTTATAGAAGAAATAAAAAGACTTCAACCTGATGCAATATGTGTTGTTGCATATGGAAAAATATTACCAAAAGAAATATTAGAAATTGCTAAGTTTGGTTGTATTAATGTACATGGATCGTTACTTCCACAATATAGAGGTGCGGCTCCAATTCAATGGGCTGTGTTAAATGGAGATAAAACAACAGGTATAACTACAATGTATATGGATACTGGAATGGATACAGGAGATATGATTTTAAAAGAAGAAATTGAAATTGGTGAAGATGACACAACAGGAGAAATATGGGAAAGGCTATCAAAAATAGGAGCTAATTTATTAGTAAAAACTTTAAAACAAATAGAAGATGGAACTGCACCAAGAATTCCACAAGGTACTGATTTTTCTGTAGCACCAATGTTAGACAAAGAAATGTCTAAAATAGATTGGAAAAATAAGAGTGCAAAACAGATAAAAAATCTTGTTAGAGGCTTAAATCCAATAATGGGAACATATTCATATTTAGATGGCAAAAAGATTAAATTTTGGAGAGTTGATATTTTACAAGATGTCAATTCTAATATTGAAAATGGTACAGTTATAAAAGCTGATAGTAAAGAAGGATTGTACATAAAAGCAAAAGAAGGTATTATAAAAGTAATAGAGATACAAGGTGAAAATGCAAAAAAAATGAATATTCAAGATTTTTTGAGAGGAAACAAAATTGAAATAGGTAGCAAATTTGAATAAAAGGTGCTTAGTTAAAACAATAAACAAAGCTGAATAAAAAAATAAAACCCGTACATAATGTATTTGAAAGAGAGGTATGTTATGGAAGAAATAGTAAAATGTTTAAATGAATTTCTAAGCGATTTAGAGATATTCAATGTAAAATTACAAAACTATCACTGGAATGTTACAGGAAAAGGCTTTTTTGTTACACATGAAAAATTAGAAGAATATTATGATGAAATAAGAGAGCAAATAGATGAAATTGCTGAACATATTTTATCACTAGGACATCAACCATTAGGAACAATTAAAGATTTTTTAAACCATTCTGAAATTCAAGAAGCACAAAATGAGAAAATTAAAAGCTTACAAATAATAGAAGTTTTAATACAAGATATACAAATATTGGACAAGAAGGCACATCAAATAAAACAAGAAGCGGAGAAGAACTCATGGTATGCAACATCAGCAATGATTGATAATTATTTGAGTAATTATTCAAAAAAACTATGGATGTTAAATGAAATGCTTAAATAAATCATAAAAAATAAAGTCACTTAATAAATATAATTAAGTGATTTTTTTTCTTTTTTTACTATACAAAAATAAAATTTAGTTATATAATGTAAACAATTATAGAAAAAAATATAATAGAAAAACTAAGGGTGTCCCAAATGGTAAAAAAGTTTACCATTAATGAGTGTTCCTAATGGTAAAGGAGGATAAAATGGAATTAAAAAAGATATTAGTAGGAATAGATGGATTAAAAGCTAAAGGTAGTCTAGATATAGATGTAAGTGGATTAGACAGTAATTCAAAAAATATAAAAGATGGAGATATGTTTATTGCTATAAAAGGTTTTAGCACAGATGGTCATGCATATATAAATGATGCAATAAAAGCTGGTGCAAAAGTTATTATGGTACAAGAAGGATGTGATTTGAAGTCAATAAATTTAACAGATGATGTTACATTAATTATGGCAAAAGACACAAGAGAGGCTTTAGCTATTTGTAGTTGTAATTTTTATGAAAATCCATCAAAGAATTTTAAATTAATAGGTGTTACTGGAACAAAAGGAAAAACTACAACTACATTTATGATTAAAGAGATTTTAGAAAAGGCAGGACACAAAGTTGGATTGATTGGTACAATTGCGACATATATAAATGGAAAAATGATTTCTGAAAGTAGTAGAACAACTCCAGAAAGTATAGAATTACAAAGAACTTTTGCACAAATGGTGGATGCGGGAGTAGAATATGTTGTAATGGAAGTTTCTTCTCAAAGCTTGAAACTACATAGAGTTGATGGATGTAATTTTGATATAGTTTTATTTACAAACTTTTCAGAAGATCATATTAGTGAAAAAGAACATCCAGATATGAAGGACTATTTTGAGTCAAAATTAAAATTATTTAAAATGTGTGATAATGGAATAGTAAATGTTGATGATTTACAAGTATCAAAAGTACCAGCTATGTTTCCAGATAGTAAGATTATGACATATGGAATTGATAATTATTGTGAAGTTCTTGCAAAAGATATTACAATAACTAATTCTTATGTGGATTTTAGAGTGAAAATATCTGATAGAAATGAAAGAGTAAAAGTTGATATTCCAGGAAGATTTAGTGTTTATAATGCATTAGCAGCTATTTGTGTTGCTAAAAAATTAGGTATTCCATCAGATAAAGTAATAGAAGCATTACTTGAAATTAAAGTACCAGGTAGATCAGAAATGGTTCCAAATAAAAAAGAAATTCCAATAATGATAGATTATGCACATTCTCCTGAAAGTTTGCAAAATATATTATCAGCAGTAAAAAGTTATACAAGAGGAAAAGTAATTTCTGTATTTGGCTGTGGAGGAGATAGAGATAAAGGCAAAAGACCAATTATGGGAGAAATATCTGGAAGAATAGCAGATTTTACATTTATAACCTCTGACAATCCTCGTACTGAAAAGCCAGAAGAAATTGTAAAAGAAATAGAAGAAGGAATTAAAAAAACAAAGGGAAATTATAAGGTTGTTGTTGATAGAACAGAAGCAATAAAAGAAGCAATAAAAATGGCAACAAAATTAGATATTATTGTTCTTGCTGGAAAAGGACATGAGCCATATCAAGAAATAAATGGAGAAAAAATCCCATTTGATGAAAGAATTATAGTAAATGAAATTATAGGATAGTTAAAAAGTATACAAAAGTAAATGTAAGAAAGGTTGATAAAATTGGAATTTCAAACAAAAATATTATTGTTATCCTTTGTGGTAACAGTAATTCTAGGATTCATAATAGTACCAATATTAAAAAAACTAAAAGTAGGGCAAATAGAAAGAAATGATGGACCAGAAAGTCATTTAAAAAAACAAGGAACACCAACAATGGGTGGAATAATAATAATGTTAGGAATTGCTATAATAACAATTATTATATATTGTTATTATTCATCAAGAGATGCAGAATTGGCAAAAAATTTAATTCCAATGCTAAGTTTAACAGTAGGATTTGGAATTATAGGATTTATAGATGATTTCAAAAAATTAGTATTAAAAAATACAAAAGGTTTAAAACCAAGCTTGAAAATGTTAGGATTATTAATAATATCAGTAATATATGTTATGTATTTAATAAAAGGATTAAATTTAGGAACAGATACTTATATCCCAATATTAAAACAATATATAAATATACCAATTTTTGCATATATTCCATTTGCCATATTTGTAATTTTAGCAACAACAAATGCAGTAAATTTAACAGATGGAATAGATGGATTATCATCAAGTGTTTGCACAATAATAATTACATGCTTAACTATTATAGCAACAAAGTTTGAAATAAAGGAAATAGTAGTATTTGGAGCAATTGTAATAGGTGCAGTTTTAGGATTTTTAATATTTAATATACATCCAGCAAGAGTTTTCATGGGAGACACAGGTTCATTGTTTTTAGGAGGAGTTATATCAGGAATAGCATTATATTTAAAAATGCCACTTATTTTAATAGTTATAGCAATAATACCAGTAATAGAAACACTTTCAGTAATAATTCAAGTAATATACTTTAAAAAGACAGGAAAAAGAGTGTTCAAAATGGCTCCAATACATCATCACTTAGAATTATCAGATTGGAGAGAAAATCAAGTTGTAATGTTATTTAGTGTTATTACTTTGATTGCATGTATTGCAGGATTAAAAATAGTATAGTGAGAAAGGAATGAAATAAATGGCAAAGAAAAAAAATAAAATGGCTGGATTTTCAAACTTTTTAAATAATCCTGTTGATTTTACATTAGTAATTACGGTTCTATTATTATTGTCATTAGGGCTTGTTATGGTATTGTCAGCAAGTTCACCAACTGCAATGCAAAAATATGATGGAAAAAGTTATTATTATTTTGTTAGACAATTGATTTTTGCTGTATTAGGATTAATTGGAATGTACTTTATTTCAAGAATTGATTATAGAATTTATCAAAAGTTTTATAAACAATCATGGTGGTTGTCTATTATTTTACTAGTTGCAGTATTAGTTTTAGGAAGTGATAGTCATGGTGCAAAAAGATGGATATATATAACTAAATCTTTTTCTTTTCAACCTTCTGAAATTGTGAAAATTTTGATGATAATATTTTATGCTGGAATACTTGTAAGAGATAGAGAAGTACTAGGAAAGTTTCGGTAAAGGTTTAGTAAAACATGCTTTATATTTAGTACCAATAATTGGCTTATTATTATTAGAACCACATGTTAGTACATCGATGGTAATTATAATTACTTGTTGTGTAATGATGATTATGGCTGGATGTAAATTTTGGCAATTTTTAATGACAGGAATAGTTGCAGGAGGAGGAATTGGTGTAATTGCAACAGTATTATATAATATAAGTGATGCTTTTAAAAAACAATTTCAATACATAGTTAGAAGGATTATAACTTTTACTGATCCTTGGCAAGATGCAACAGGAGATGGATGGCAAGTAATACAAAGTTTATATGCAATTGGATCAGGAGGATTGTTTGGAACAGGCTTAGGAGATAGTAAACAAAAATATTTGTATTTATCAGAACCACATAATGATTTTATTTTTGCAGTATTAGCAGAAGAACTTGGATTCGTAGGTTGTATGCTTGTATTTGTACTTTTTGCAGTATTTATATGGAGAGGTGTTTTAATTGCAATGAAAGCACCAGATATGTTTGGAAGTTTAGTTGCAGTAGGTATAACTTCATTAGTTGGAGTTCAGGTTATTATTAATGTTGCTGTTGTAACTTCTTCAATGCCTGTAACAGGAATGCAATTACCATTCTTCAGCTATGGTGGTACAGCATTGTTTATTTTGTTATGTGAAGTACGGAGTTTTACTGAGTGTTTCTAGAGCAGGAAACAAATAAATGGAAGGAATGAGATAAAATGAGAGTTATAGTTGCAGCAGCAGGGACAGCAGGACATATAAATCCAGGATTAGCAATAGCAAATAAAATAAAAGAAGAAGAACCAAATTCTGAAATAATATTTATAGGGACTACAAGAGGTTTAGAAAATGATTTAGTCCCTAGAGCAGGATATAAGTTAAAAACTATAGAAGCATATGGATTAAGCAAGCAAATATCAATAGCAAATTTTAAAAAGATATGTGCAACTTTAAGGGCAACTGGCAAAGCAAGAAAAATAATTAAAGAGTTTAAACCAGATATAATTGTAGGTGCAGGAGGATATATTTGTGGTCCTGTTGTTTGGGCAGCAAGTAAAGAAAAAATACCTGTAGTATTACATGAAAGCAATGCATTTCCAGGAAAAGCTGTTAAAGTTTTATCAAAAAAAGCAAATACAGTATTAATATCATTTGAAGAAGCTAGATCAAGAATACCAAATGCAAAAAATATAGTCTTTACAGGGACTCCTGTAAAAATAGAAAAAAAGAACTATACAAAAGAGCAAAAATCAGAAATATTAAAAAATGGTGGACAAAAAGAAAATCTACCAATAGTATTAGTATTTGGTGGAAGCCAAGGTGCGCAAAAAATAAATGAAGCAATAATTGGAATACTAGAAAATAAACTAAACAAAGATTATCAAATAATTTGGGCAACTGGTCCAAAACAATTTGATATAATAAAACAAGAATTGGCAGATAAGAAAATAGATATAGATAATATTGAGAATGCAAAAATTTTGCCATATATATATAATATGGAAGAAATAATGAATATTTCAAATGTAATTGTGGCAAGAAGTGGTGCTATGACAATAACAGAGATATCTAATTTAGGAAAGCCATCAATATTAGTACCTCTTCCAAATGTGAGTCAAAATCATCAGCTATATAATGCTAAAGTATTAGCTGATGTTGGAGCTGCAAAAATAATATTAAATGATGAACTAAAGAAAGAAAATTTAAATGAAGAAATAGAAAAAATAATAAAAAATCCTGAATTAATGTATAAAATGGAAGAAAAAGCTTTTTCAAAATCAGTAAAAAATGTTCAAGAAAAAATATATAAAGAAATAAAGAAATTAGTAAGGTAATTGTCTTAGAAAGGATACATCATGGATATTCAAACGGTAGTAATTTTATTGGTAGTAATAGATATAGTCATATTAATTATTAGTGAAATTTTGATGAAAAGATACTTAAGAAAAAAAGTTATGTTTCCAAAAACAAGGTTAATAAAGGGGACGGGTATAACAAATGATGAATTAGATATTAATAATAGTATATTTATGCATATGACAGATGGAATAATTGCTTTTGATAGAAATGGAGAAATTGTGTTAATAAATCCAGCTGCTCAGAAAATGATGAATGTATTACCAGAACATAAAAACTTTGAAGATATATTTGGAAAGCTTCATTTAAATATAAATCTGGAAAAAATTATATATCTTGAAAATTGGACAAAAACAGAAGAGAGATTTCAAATTGAAGATAGATTTGTAAATGTATATTTTGCACCATTTAAAAAAGAAAATGATAGAACTGTTGGTGTTATAGCTGTAATCCAAGACATAACAGAACATGTTAAGTTAGATAATATGAGAAAAGAATTTATTGCAGATGTATCACATGAATTAAAAACACCAATTACTTCTATAATGGGGTATGCAGATACATTACTTGAAGAAGAATATGATAAAGAAACACAAAGTAAATTTTTGAATGTAATTGCATCAGAAGCAAGGAGAATGGCAAAATTAGTAACCGATTTACTTACACTTTCTAGAAATGATAGTAATAGAAGTGTAGCCAAAAAAGAACAATTTGATTTAGGAGAATTGGTAAAAAAATGCCAGGACAAGCTGGCAATCGAAATAAAGAAAAAAAATCATGAGGTTAAATGTTTTGTAACAGCAGATGTTCCACCAGTTTATGCTGACAAAGATGATATAGAGAGAATTGTACTAAATATATTGACTAATAGTATTAAGTATACAAAAGAAGGTGGAGAGATTAAGATTTATGTTGGCTTTGTATATAATGATGCATATATAAAAATTTTCGATAATGGTATTGGAATTCCAGAAGAGGATTTAGATAGAATTTTTGAAAGATTTTATAGAGTTGATAAGGCTCGTAGTAGAGAGATGGGAGGTACTGGCCTAGGGCTTTCTATTGCTAAAGATTTACTTGATAGAAATGGCGGAAGTATTGATATTAAAAGTGAGGTTGGAAAAGGAACTGAAGTTGTAATTAAAGTTCCTACTAAAGCAAAAGAAGATAAGAAATAAAAAATAATTATTTAAAGCTCACATTAAAAATAAGTTTTGCATTACATTCCTCGATTCATTACGAAACTTATGTTTAATGAGAGTTTATGTAATGAATAAAATTATAGACTTAAAATATATATGTCATATGGAATTGAAAATTAATTGTTGAAAATTTTTTGGGTTTAGTATATAATAGTAAATGTAAAAAAGAGTATACAAAAGACATATTTTTGAAGAAGAAAGGAAAAGAATGATGAAATCAACTTTAAGAGAAGTAATAGAATGGCTAATTTGCATAATTATTGCTGTTGCATTAGCCTTATTAGTAAGATTTTTTATAGGAACACCAACAATAGTTCAGCAAACATCAATGACACCAACTTTAAAAGAAAATGAAAGATTATGGTTAAATAGATGGGGAAGAACAACGAAAAAAATGCCTGAAAGAGGAGATATAATAACATTTGAAGCACCAAGTGTAACTAAAGTAACATCAGATAAAATAGATTTAAGTAACCCAGTGGCTATTTATAATAACCAACCACAAGGAACATTTAAAAAATTCACATATTATGTATTAGAAAATGGTAAGAAAAGTTATATAAAAAGAGTAATAGGCTTACCAGGTGACTATGTAGAAATAAAAGATGGAAGTGTATATATAAATGGAGAAAAACTAAAAGAAGACTATTTGCGTTCAGGTGTTGTTACAGATATGATTCAAGGAAATAGAGATGAAAGTTATTTTAACAATTTTACAGTTCCAGATAATTATGTATTTGCATTAGGAGATAACAGACCAGGAAGTACTGATTGTAGATCATTTGGATGTATACCATTAGAAAAAATAGAAGGAAAAGTATTATTTAGATTTTGGCCATTTTCAAAATTTGGAGGAGTAGATTAAAAAATTGTTTGAAAATATATTAGGAAATGAAAGAAACAAAGATATTTTAGAAAAAGCAATAGAATTAAATAAGGTTTCACATAGTTATATATTTTGGGGAACAGAAGGAATTGGAAAGAAACTTATAGCAAAAGAACTTGCAAAAAAAATACTATGTTTGCAAAATCATGATTATAATTGTAAATGCAAATCATGTATTGAATTTGATTCTTCTAACAATCCTGATTTCCAATTAATAGAATCATCAGATGGAAAAATAAAAATAGAACAAATTAGAGAGATGCAAAGAAAAATTTCAGAAAAACCAATAATTTCTAGTAGAAAAGTTTATATAATAGAAAATAGTGATACTATGACAAAAGAAGCACAAAACTGTTTATTGAAAACATTAGAAGAGCCACCAGAATATATCACTATTATACTAATATGTTCAAATGAAGACAATTTATTAAGTACAATAAAGTCAAGATGTACAAGAATGCATTTTGAACCACTAAAAAAAGATGAAATAAAACAATATGTAAAAAATACAATGCCAAATGAACAAATAAGCGAAAATATAATAAATTTGGCACAAGGAAGTATAGGAAAAGCAATTAAATTAAATGAAAAAAAAGATATATATGAAAATATAGAAAAAATTTTAATAAATATGAGAAACAATGACTTAATAGAAATAGTACAAATGTCAGAAGGAATATATAAATCAAAAGAAGAAATCAATTCAATACTAGAATATATCAATGTATTATTGTTAAAGCTAAGCAAACAAAATATAAAATACATAAAATGTATAGAAATTGTAGAAGAAACAAAAAAAAGATTAAAAGCAAATAGTAATTATGATATGTGTATTGATTATATGATATTTTCTATGTGGCAGGAAATGGTAGAACATAGATGAGACATAAAGAAAGGACGAATTAAATGAAAAGAATAATAGGAGTTAGATTTAAAAGATTAGGAAAAATATATTTCTTTGACCCTAAATGGTTAGAAGTAAAAAAAGGAGAAAGTGTAGTAGTTGAGACATCACAGGGTGAAGAAATAGCAGAAGTTGTGGTTCCTAATAGAATGATAGAAGAAGAAAAAATTGTAGCACCACTAAAGAAAGTATTAAGATTAGCTTCTCAGAAAGACTTAAAACATGCTGAAGAATGTAGAAAAAAAGAAAAAGATGCATTTGATGTATGTAATAAAAAAATAAAAGAACATAAATTAGATATGACATTAACAGATGTTGAATATAAATTTGATAATAGTAAAATATTATTTTACTTCACAGCAGATGGAAGAGTAGATTTTAGAGATTTAGTAAAAGACTTAGCGGCAATATATAAAACAAGAATAGAATTAAAACAAATTGGAGTAAGAGATGAAGTAAAAAGAATTGGTGGAAATGGTGTATGTGGTAGAGAATTATGCTGTTGTTCATTTTTAAATGATTTTGAAACTGTGTCAATTAAAATGGCAAAAGAGCAAAATATATCTTTAAATCCATCAAAAATTTCAGGTAATTGTGGAAGATTAATGTGCTGTTTGAAATATGAGCAAGAAGTATATGAAGAAAAAGTAAAAAAATTACCAAATGTTGGCGCTATTGTAAAAACACCTGATGGTCAAGGGGAAGTTGAAGGTCTTGAAACATTAAAAGAAGTCGTAAAAGTTAAAATTAAAGATGGCGAAATATTTAAAATTAAAAGATATGATGCAAAAGATATTAAAGTTATAAAAGATGTAGAGAAAGAACATACAGATAGTGAAGAAAAAGAATATCAAAAAGAGCTAAAAGAATTAGAAAGTTTAGAAAAAAAGGAAGCAAAATTAAAAGAAAACTAAGAAAGTATAATTTTGAGATAGTATTGTTTTGTGACTAAACAAAATAGAAGAATGTTTGTTGAAGTGAGAGGTGGTGAAAAAAATGGCATATAAAATTCAATGTGATAAATGTATAAGTTGTGGAGCTTGTGCAGCAGAATGCCCAGTAGGATGTATATCACAAGGAGAAAGTTGTTTTGTTATAGACGAATCAGCATGCATTAGTTGTGGTACATGTGCAGGTGTTTGCCCAGTAGAAGCACCCATTGAAAACTAAATAAATTTAACATAAATGTATTTGTAAATAAAAAATATCATTTTATCGTTTAACTGCGGACGCTCCGCTATTTTAAATCAATTTAAAATACCTTGTTAAACTTTAAAATGATATTTTTTTGATTAAATTAATATATCAAAAATGTGGCTAGTCATATAATATAAAGGGTGATAAAAATGCTTTGTAGAAGAAGATGTTGTAAAATGATGTGTTATAGAAATTTTCAAAATGGTGATATAACAATAGATGAATTGAAAAATAAAGTTGCACAAGGTGCAATATTATTAGATGTAAGAAGTAACCAAGAATATAGAGAAAGTCATTTACAAGGTGCAATAAATATACCAGATTATGAACTGAGAAATAGAGTTGAAAGAGAGTTACCTAAAAAGAATCAACTAGTAGTTATTTATTGTCAATATGGTGGAAGAAGTAGAAATGCTTATAATATGATGAAAAAGATGGGATATACCAATATATATAATTTATCAGGTGGATTAGATATGATATAAATAAGTATTGCTAAAAGTAACTGAAAGTAGTAAAATGCACGAGGGAGGTATCTAATGAATATAGAAAAAATCGAAAAAGAAACACATCAAAAAATAAAATATTATAAGAAAATAGACTCAACACATTTATATGCCAAAAAAACAGAAAAAGAAGGAGATCAAATTTTAATAGCAGAAATACAAACAGCTGGAATAGGAACAAAAGGAAGAAAATGGCATACTGGAGAGAATAAAAATATTGCAATGACAATTATAAAACATCCGAGTTGTAAAATAGAAGAATTAGAAGGAATAACAACAAAAATTGCAGAATCGATTCAACAAATAATAAATAAAATGTATGGCTATAAATTAAAAATAAAAATGCCAAATGATTTAATGCTAAATGACAAAAAAATATGTGGCATATTAACAGAAGTGCATACACAAGGTGGAAATATACAATATTTATTGATAAGTATAGGCTTTAATGTTAATGAAGATAAATTTTCAGAAGAAGTAAAAGATATTGCAACATCACTAAAAAAAGAATATAAAAAAGAATTTTGCAGAGAAGATATAATAATAAATATAATAAATTATTTAAATAAGTTATAAAACTTCTTATTATAGAATATAAATATAATAGGAGGGGTATGATGGATAGTGTAAAAAATGTTGTAAAAGGTGTTATTATTTCAATAATATTTACATTAATATTTTTGTTTATATTTTCAGTAATTTTAACATATACAGATATAAGTGAATCTTTCACTACACCAGTAATAATAGTGATTACAGCAATTAGTATATTTATAGGAAGCTCTATAGGAAATTTAAAAATGAGAAAGAATGGCTTATTAAATGGAGCTATAATTGGAGGAATATATTTAATAAGTATATATTTTTTATCTGGAATAATTAATCATAATTTTTCAATGACAATTCAATCAGTAATAATAATAATAGCAGGAATGGCATGTGGAATGCTTGGAGGAATTATAGGTGTAAATAAGGCTAATGGTTGAAATGTTAGCTTTATTTTTGCTACATTCATAGCCTTTAAAAATATTATATATGTATATGATTTGAAACATTTTCTCGGCTCAATACGCAACATAAGAATTTCTAAAATAAATTTATGGCACCCTTCCGCTTAGTCCTCACTGCGTTCGACGCGAACTCTTTCCATAAATTTATTTAAGAAATTCTAATATTGCTCCAATCACATTCGAAAAGTTTAAAATCATATACATATATACATTTTAAGCCTGAGTGAGAGAGGCTCAGTTTTTTATGGTAGATTTTCTTTTTGAATGTAATGAACAGGACAAAATCTCAAATAATATATTCACCTAGGATGGCTCCTAACATATATAATATTTTTAAAGGCAATAAATTGTAACTTATTTTTATATTTTAGAAGAAAAATATCTAAAAATAGTTGATATTTTTAAAAAAATAGGATAAAATCATAAAGACTAAAAGGAGGAAATTATGATAACATTAGAAGATGTAATCAATAATGAAGAAGTTCAAGCATTTGTAAATGCTTCGCAAAAACAATTAAAAGCATTAGGTTATACAGAACATTCATATAGACATATAGGAATTGTATCAAAAAGGACAGGGGAAATTTTACAAAAACTGGGATATGATGAAAGAACGGTTGAATTAGGTAAAATTGCAGGATATATGCATGATATAGGAAATTGTGTAAATAGAGTTGATCATGCTCATACAGGGGCTATATTAGCATATAACATTTTAAAAGAAATGGGAATGGATGCTGAAGAAAGAACTGAAATTATGATGGCAATAGGAAATCACGATGAAGGAACAGGAACGGCAGTAAGCAACATATCAGCTGCACTAATATTGGCAGACAAGTCAGATGTTCATAGAGATAGAGTAATAAATACAAATATGTCAACATTTGATATACATGACAGAGTAAACTATGCAGTAACAGATGCAAAAATTGAAATAAATGAAACAGAAAGAAAAGTAATACTAACATTAACAATTGATACTCAGATATGCCCAGTATTAGACTATTTTCAAATATTTATGGATAGAACAATGATGAGCAAATATGCTGCAAAATACTTAAATATATGGTTTGAATTGGTAATAAATGGAACTAAGCTATTATAAAAATGAAAGGAACGATTATAAAAATGAAAAAGGTAAAAATAACAACAATAATATTAGCAATTATATTAATATCACTAGTTGCATTTGGTGGTGTATATATAAGAACACAAAATAGAATGGAAGATAAAGTAAAAGAATATTCATTTGGAAGAGAACTTGACGGAGAAAGGGTAATTGAATTAAAAGTATCAGATGGAACATCAGATACTACATCTGATAAAAATACAGATGAGAGCACAGAAAAAACTACAGTAAATCCAGAAGATTTAACAGTAGAAAACTATGAAATCGTAAAAAATACTATAGAAAAAAGATTAAAAAGCTTAGGTGCACAGGATTATACAATTTCATTAAATAAAGAAGATGGTACAATAAGAGTAGAATTGCCAGAGAATGATAATACAGATGATTTAGCATATTATTTAGTTGCATCAGGGAAAGTTCAGCTAAAAGAAAAAGATACAGAAACAGAATTACTAGGTGACTCTATGGTAAAAAAAGCTCAATACACATATAAAACTAATTCAAGCAATGCATATCAAGTATATTTAGAATTAATATTAACTAAAGAAGGACAAGACAAAATAGATGAAGTAAAAGATACTTATGCAGTATTAGCAGATGAGATTAAAGATATAGAAGCTGCAACAAGTAGCAGTGATGATGAAAACACAGATACAACAGATACAGAAAATGTAACAGATGAAGAAACAACAGATAATACAGAAAATACTGATAGCACAAATACAGAAGAAACAAAGAAAATAGCAAAACTATCTGTTGCTGGAACTGAATATGATATTGAAAAAATAGAAAAAAATAAAATAACAGTAAAAATAGGTTCAGAAACATCTAATAACACATCAGTAAACAATAATATGGCAAAAGCAGCAGAAATATGTATGCTTGTAAATTCAGGAAAATATCCAATAGAATATAAAGCACAAAATAATAGATTTGTATATTCAGACATATCAAAAGAACAATTAGCATATTTTGCTTTAATACTAGCTGTAATATTATTAGTGGTATTTGTTGTTTTTACAATAAAATATAAAACAAAGGGATTACTTTCAAGTATATCATGTATAGGATTTATTGCATTATTATCATTATTATTAAGATATACAAATGTAAGCATATCAATAGAAGGAGTAGGAGCAATAATTTTTGTAATATTAATTGATTTAAAATTAAATCAAATGATATTAAGCAAAATTAAAAAAATGGATTTTGT
This sequence comes from uncultured Clostridia bacterium, assembly GCA_934167755.1. GTDB lineage: Bacteria > Bacillota > Clostridia > TANB77 > CAG-508 > CAG-269. Next base: position 5,731 of record CAKPLT010000006.1, on the reverse strand, counting down.
AAATGAAGCAACAGTTAGCTCATATAAAGATTTATTTTTGAAATTGGTACCTGTAATGATTATTACATTGGTATTCTGTTTCTCAGGATGGACAAATTTAAGTAGCTTTGGAATGATAATGTTCTGGGGATTTATGTTAATAGCAGTATATAATGTATGCATAACAAAAACACTATTAAAATTGAGAGAAAACAAATAGGAGGCAACATATGAAACAAAAAAATATAAAAATTATTTCTATTGCTATTGTAGCATTAATCATTCTTGCTGGAATAGTTGTAGTAGGAATATATGGATTTAAAAAAGAACTTAGATTTGAACAAAGTCAAAGTATAGATGTATATGTAGGACAAAGTGTAGATGAATCTAAAATAAAAGGAATTGTACATGATGTATTAGGAACAAATAGTATGACTCAAACAATAGAAATATATAAAGATATGGTTACAATAAGAGCAAAAGAGATAACGGATGAACAAAAAAATAATATTGTAAACAAAATAAAAGAAAATTACGAATTCGAACAAACAGCAGAAGACACAACTATAAATGTAATACCAGCAACAAGAATTATAGATATGTATAAAAAATATATAACACCATTTGTTATTTCAGGAGTTTTAGTATTAATCTATATGATTATTAGATATTATAAAAAAGGAATATTAAAAGTTCTTGCTAGAACTATAACAATTCCTATTCTTGGAGAATTATTTTTATTAAGTATTATTGCTATTACAAGAATTCCAGTAGGAAGATTTACACCGGTTCTTGTTATAGGAATGTATATTGCAACAATATTAATTGTAGTAAAAGAAAATGAAAAATAAAACAAAAGAAGACTATTTTAGGAAGACTAAAAATGGTCTTTTTTTGAAAAAGAAAGGAAGTAATAATCATGGCAAACAGTGAAAAAAGGAAAAATTATATTAGTTGGGATGAATATTTTATGGCAATTGCAAAATTGTCAGCTATGAGAAGCAAAGACCCAAGTACACAAGTGGGGGCATGTATAGTAAGTAATGATAATAGAATCTTATCAATAGGATATAATGGAGCACCAAATGGATTTGATGATGAAAAATTTCCATGGGCAAGAGAAGGAGAAAATTTAAATACAAAATATCCTTATGTATGTCATGCCGAAATGAATGCAATATTAAATTACAGGGGAAGCAAAAAAGATTTTGAAAGTGCAAAAATATATGTAGATTTATTTCCTTGCAATGAATGTGCTAAAATAATAATCCAATCAGGGATAAAAGAAGTTGTCTATTTATCAGATAAATATGCAAATTCCGAAAATAATATAGCATCACGAAGATTATTTGATGAATGTGGAGTTACATATAAGAAACTAACATTAGAAGATGAAAAAGAAATTATTATAGATTTGTAAATTTTAATATTCAAAGTTCTTCAAAGAAAAATAAAAATGTCACAAGTTAATGGTTTATTTAAAATTAATATGAAGAAATACTTGAAATATAAGCCGAGGATGTAATAAAAAGCTTATATTTCAAGTATTTCTTATAAAAAATTAATAAAAACCTTTAATCTGTAACATAAAAATGTAAAAATTGCTTTAAAAGTATTGACATAAGTAACAAAACATTATATAATAGATAAGCATGAAATATAGCGTTGAAGCTGAATGTGGCTACACCCGTAAGGATGGAGGGAACTTCAGTGGAGTATGTCTTGGCTAGACCAGGCGGTAAGTTTAAATATTATATAAAGCACTTATCCCAGAATAATCATGCATTTTTTGGGATTTTATAATGGGTAAACACAAAACACCCGGATGTGTTATAACTTGCCAACGCGTAATTTAAAAATTATAATATTATTTTAAGGAGGGAAAATTACAATGGCAAAAACAGTTGTATCAAGTGAAAAAATTAGAATAAGACTAAAAGCTTATGACCATGTAGTTTTAGATCAGTCTGCTGAAAAGATAGTAGATACTGCTAAGAAAACAGGAGCAAAAGTATCAGGTCCTATTCCACTACCAACACAAAAAGAAATCGTAACAATTTTACGTTCTCCACACAAACACAAAGATTCAAGAGAACAATTTGAAATGAGAACACACAAAAGAGTTATAGACATTCTTTACCCAACACAAAAAACAATGGATAGTTTAATGAAACTAGAACTACCAGCAGGTGTTGACATCGAAATTAAAAACTAGTTTCAAATATATAAAATTAAAAATCGAAAACCACGCTGATAAGGAAGCTTAACAACGCGAGACGCAGTTTAGAATTAGCAGATCAGCCAATAGGAGGAGAAAGAAAATGAAAAAAGCATTAATTGGAAAGAAACTAGGAATGACTCAAATATTTGATGAAAATGGAGTAGTTATTCCAGTAACAGTACTAGAAGCAGGTCCATGTGTAGTTGCTCAAGTAAAAACATTAGAAAATGATGGATATGAAGCAATACAACTAGGATTTGGAGAGGTTAAAGAAAACAAATTAAACAAACCAGAAAAAGGACATTTTGCAAAAGCAAATGTTACAGCAAAGAAACATTTAAGAGAATTCAGACTAGATTCTATAGAAGGAATCAAAGTTGGAGATGAATTAAAAGCAGATGTATTTGCAGAAGGTGATAAAATAGATGTACAAGGAACATCAAAAGGAAAAGGATTCCAAGGTGTAATAAAAAGACATGGACAACACAGAGGACCAATGGGACATGGTTCTATGTATCATAGAAGACCAGGTTCAATGGGATCAACATCAACACCAGGAAGAGTATTTAAAGGTAAAAAACTTCCAGGACATATGGGAAGAGTTACAGTTACAATACAAAATTTAGATGTTGTAAGAGTAGATTTAGATAAAAATGTAATATTAGTAAAAGGTAGTGTTCCAGGACCAAAAGGAGCTATCTTAAAAATAAAATCAGCTATAAAAGCTTAAGGTTATAGAAAAGGAGGAAATACGAAATGCCAAAAGTAGATGTATATAACATGCAAGGTAAAAAAGTTAGTGATGTAGAATTAAGTGAAGCTGTATTTGGTATTGAGCCAAATGAAAATATCGTTCACAGTGTATTAGTAAACTACTTAGCTAATCAAAGACAAGGTACACAAAGTACAAAAACAAGAGCAGAAGTTCGTGGTGGTGGAAGAAAACCATGGAGACAAAAAGGAACAGGTAGAGCTAGACAAGGTAGTATACGTGCTCCACAATGGATTAAAGGTGGTATTGCTTTAGGACCAAAACCACGTTCATATAAATATAGAGTTAATAAAAAAGAAAAACAACTTGCAATCAAATCATTATTAAGTGCAAAAGTATTAGATAATGAATTAACAGTTGTTGACAAATTAGAAGTTAAAGAACCAAAAACAAAAGTTATGGCACAAGCTTTAACAGATTTAAAAGTAACAGGAAAAACACTAATTATCTTAACAGATAAAAATGAGAATGTTTACTTATCAAGTAGAAATATTGAAGGTGTAAAAGCTATTCAATTAAATATGATAAATGTATTTGATTTATTAAATTGCAGCAAGCTAGTTTTACCACTAGATACTGTTAAAAAATTAGAGGAGGTGTATGCCTAATGTTACCAGAAGAAATCATAGTAAGACCAGTAATAACTGAAAAAAGCAATGATGAAATGCAATCAGGAAAATACACTTTCGAAGTTAACAAAAAAGCAACAAAAGTTGAAATAGCAAAAGCTGTTGAAAAATTATTTGAAGTTAAAGTATTAAATGTTAACACAATGATTGTTAAAGGAAAAACAAAAAGAGTTAGATATGTAGAAGGAAAAACTCCAGACTGGAAAAAAGCTATTGTTACAATAGATATGAATCCATCTGAAAAAACATACCTTGGAAAAGGTGGAAAAGAAGTTAAAGCTTCTAAGAAATTTAAAGATTCAATTGATGAATTTATGGGAGCTTAATGAAAAGAAATGAACAATAATAAAGAATATGCTAATGTGTTGGAAATGTATGCAAAAATAATAAGAGATGCTAACTATGGCTTATCCAAAGAACAAAAAGAGTTAATTCAAAAATTAGGAGACACACTTATAGAAAGAAAAGACAATATCATAAAATACAATTCTAAAATAGTATCTGTTAAAAAAGAAACATCCAAAAAAGTATTAGAAACATCGTGTTTTGAAGCAAAAAGAAAAAATAGGGCAGAACAAAAAAATAAACAAATATCAACTAATACAAAATTAGCAAAAGATATCGGGAAAGAGCCCGGAGAATAAAGAATATCTGTAACGGAACAGGAAAAAATCCGCAAATAATGAGAATGAGAAAGGAAAGATTAAAATGGGAATGAAACATTTCAAAGCCTATACACCATCAAGAAGAAATATGACAGTTTCTGATTATGCAGAAGTTACAAAAAAGACTCCTGAAAAATCATTACTTGCAAAGAAAAAGAAAAATGCAGGAAGAAACTCATATGGTAGAATAACAGTAAGACATCAAGGTGGAGGAAATAGACAAAAATATAGAATAATAGATTTTAAAAGATTAAAAGATAATATGGAAGCAACTGTAGTTGGAATCGAATATGATCCAAACAGAAGTGCTAACATTGCATTAATAAAATATGAAGATGGAACATTAAATTACATCATAGCACCACAAGGGTTAAAAGATGGAGATAAAGTAGTATCAGGAGAAAGTGTTGATATTAAACCAGGAAATTGTGCTCCAATATCAAGTATACCAGTAGGAACACTAATTCATAATATAGAATTAAATCCAGGTCAAGGTGCAAAATTAGTAAGAGTTGCTGGACAAAGTGCACAGCTTATGGCTAAAGAAGGAAAATATGCACATGTAAGATTACCATCAGGAGAAATGAGATTAATCTTAGCAAGATGTAGAGCTACAATTGGTGTAGTTGGAAATGCTGATCATGAAAATGTAAAATTAGGAAAAGCAGGAAAAACAAGACACTTAGGAATTAGACCTACAGTTAGAGGTTCTGTAATGAACCCAGTAGATCACCCACATGGTGGTGGTGAAGGTAGAGCTCCAGTTGGACATTCAGGACCAATGACACCTTGGGGTAAACCAGCATTAGGATATAAGACAAGAAATAAAAAGAAAACAACAAATAAATTTATAGTAAAGAGAAGAAAGTAAGATAGGAGGAAAATCATATGTCAAGATCAAGTAAGAAAAAACCTTTCGTAGCACCTGAATTATTAAAAAGAGTAGAAGCTATGAATGAAAATGGAAATAAAGAAGTAATCAAAACATGGTCAAGAGCTTCAACAATATATCCACAAATGATTGGACACACAATAGCTGTTCATGATGGTAGAAAACATGTACCAGTATATATTACTGAAGAAATGATAGGTCATAAATTAGGTGAATTTGCTCCTACAAGAACATTTAAAGGTCATGCAGGAGAAAAGACTACAAAGAAATAAAAAAATAATTTAAGGAGGGAATTGTAGTGGAAGAGACAGCAATAATGGAAGCAAAAGCAACATTAAGATATTCTAGAATATCTTCAAGAAAAGTAAAAATTGTTGCAGATTTAATAAGAGGAAAAAATGTTGATGAAGCTTTAGCAATTGTAAAATTTACACCAAAAGCATCATCAGTAATTATAGAAAAATTATTAAAATCAGCAATTGCAAATGCTGAAAACAATCATGGAATGAAACATGAAAATTTATATGTTGCTGAAATATATGCAAATCAAGGTCCAACATTAAAGAGAATAAG
>CAKPLT010000005.1 GCA_934167755.1 uncultured Clostridia bacterium | reverse complement strand
AAAAGTAGAAATATTTGGAAAGATCCAGAAAGCACTATAGAGGAAAGAAATATAAAACAATTTCCAGTATATATTAATAGAGATAATATGAAGAAATATGCTATTGATATAGAAGTTTTAACAGAAAATATAGTAGATTTAACATAGAAAGGGAAAAGCAATTTGTCAGAGCAGATAGTGTAGTGTTACGAATGAAGTATATAATACAAACAAAAACAATAACACTGTATTGACTTTATGTAAATAAAATGATAAAATATATATGCTTTACATAATACTAAAGAATTATATAAGATTCAAAAGAGGGATTATTAATTTTTTAGGAGTTTATATAAAATGAAAAAAGTCATTATACTGTTAGTAATAACTAGTACAACTATAATAGGCATCTATTATTACTATGATAAAAAAACAGAAAATGTTTTTTTGAGTGGTAAAGTTATAGGGTTTAATTTAAATGATATAAAAGACACTGCTACTGACAATGAAAGAAATATTGTAAAGACATCTTCAAAATCGGTTGGTACAGTAACTTTTATAAAAAGAAACAATAGTAATTTTGCAGCATTAGGGCATTCTATTTCAGGAAAAAAAGAAAATATTGATTTGCAAGGCAGTTGCTATGAAATTGAATTTGATTATATAAAAAAAGCAAAACAAAATAAAACAGGAAAAATAATTGCAGACATAAAGGAAGAGAATAAAATAGGAGAAATAAATAATAGTAATCAATATGGAATATATGGAAAAATTATAGAGAAAGAAAAAGATTGTGTGAGTATAAATACAGGAAACAGATTTGATATAAAAAATGGAATTGCATATATTCTAATAAATTTAGACGGACAGGGTTTGAAAAAATACGAAGTTGAAATTACAGAAACTAATTATTTTGCTTCAACTCAAAATATTAGAATAAAAGTAAAATCACAAGAACTTATTAATTTGTCTGGAGGGATAGTTCAAGGAATGAGTGGTGCACCTTTAGTTCAAAACGAAAAACTAATAGGGGCAATAAATTGTGTTAATACAAATAATTCATTAGATGCGTATGCAATATTTATAGATAAATTACTTTAAAAAAAATTTACAATATAAAATTAAAGATTAAAACAAAAGAATTGCACAGAATTTGCCTTATAAAGCAATTCGATAGATAGCAGATAGTTAATTAATAATTATCTGCTTTTGTGGTATAAATTGAAAAATATTAACAGGAGGAACTACAAAAAATTCTGAAATTTTGTGGTTTTTGATTTACTTTCTACTGAAAAAATGATATAAAATATTTAAGTTTTATCTTTATATGATAAGACAAAAAGTTAGGGGGAAAAATAATGAAAAAATTTGAAAACATATTCTGGGGAGTATTATTAATAGTTATAGGATTGATAATTGGAGGGAATGCATTAGGAATAACAAATATAAACATATTTTTTAATGGATGGTGGACACTATTTATTATAATACCATGTTTTATGGGGCTAATTAAAGACAAGGAAAAGACAGGAAGCATAATAGGATTATTAATTGGAATAGCATTACTTTTGGGATGCCAAGATATTTTTGATTTTGATGTAATATGGAAATTAGCATTTCCAGCAATCTTAGTAATAATTGGTTTATCAATTATTTTTAAAGACGCTATTGGAGGAAAAGTAAGCGACGAAATAAAAAAATTAAATGAAAAGAGAGAAGAAAAAAATTCATATTGTGCAACATTTTCAGGACAGAATGTAAAATTTGATAATGAGGAATTTACAGGAGCAGACTTAACAGCTGTATTTGGTGGAGTTAAACTTGATTTAAGAAATTCAATTATAAATTCAGATGTAGTAATTAATACAAGTAGTACATTTGGTGGAATAGAAATTTATGTGCCATCAAATGTAAAAATAAAAATTAAATCAATGCCTATATTTGGAGGTGTTGATAATAAAGCAAATACAAAAGTAGATGAAAATAGTCACACAATTTATATAAATAGTACAGCAATATTTGGAGGTGTTGAAATTAAATGACAACAACGCAAAAAATAATAAAATATATAGCAACAGAATTTGCATTATTTCTAGTTATTACGATAATTTCAGCTTATAACAGAAGACCCTAAAATAATATCAAATGCAGATTGACATAACAAATAAAATACGATATAATTTTATATATTTATAGTATAATGAAAGGAGAATAGTATTATGCCTGGTTATTGTATTCATCTTGCCTCTTGTGGAGCGAACTCTTTGGAGAATCGGAGTTTTGTTCTTGGAGTAGAGGCACCTGACATCTTGAAGAAACATGTCAAATTTTGTGGAGGAATTGAAAAGGCTCAAGTTAAATATGAAACTCTTCGGACTAGAGACATGCCTGAGTATGGTGAATTAAAAATTCGTATTCAGCAAAAAGAAAGTGCTAACAGCGATGAAGGACTTCATTTTGGATTGAGCAGTAACCCAAATGTTAAGGTATGCTGGGATAGCTTATCTTGTAGTCAAAAAGCAAACCCATTTTATAGAGGGTATGTTTGGCATCTTTTAACAGATGCAATTATATATACACGCTTGAACATTGATGACAAGTTCCAAAAAATTTTTGAGGAAAATAAGGAACATTTGAATATGGAGGAATGTAAGAAAATTGAGATTAAAAAATTACATGAAGATTGGGATAAAACCAATGTACTTGTTTGCAAAGCATATCCAGATATTCAATTACCTGATGAGGTTAAGGAACTTGGTGTTGTCAAGTTTATTACAGGAGGAGACTTAACATATGTTGATTGGTCACTTCTTAAAAATACTATTGATTATTTAAGGACATTTGATCCTCTCAATGATGATATGAAAAGCATTATTGAAAATGTAATGAAAAGCATTTAACCAGTAATAATTAATCTGAAAAAACTTTCAATTTCGTAGTTTGTAATAAAACTACGAAATTATTATTTTTATACAACTAAAAAATAATAGTTCATTTTAAATGTTATAATATGCATTAGTAATATAGAGGAAAATTTTATGAAAAAGAAAGTAATAATGAAAAATATTTCGATAAATGAAAGAACAATAACACTAATAAATGAAAAAGGGAAAGACCTAGGAAAGAAACTATTAAAAATTGAAGAAAAGAACATTTCTTTTACACTTAAAACCTTGACATAAAGTAAAAAATATGAGAAAATAGAGCCGTTAAAATAAAGAGTAGGAATGATAAAAATATGGAAATACAAAAAATAAAAGAGATAATAGAAGCAATACTATTTGCGGCGGGAAGAATGGTAACAATAGAAGAATTAGTATTAGTATTAGAAATAGACAAAAATCAAATTGAAGAAATAATAGAAAATATGAAAGAAGATTACAAAACAAGAGGAATAGAATTAATAAAAATAGAAAACGGATATCAATTATGTACAAAAAAAGAATATTATGAATACATATATCCAATTTTAGATAAAAGAACAAAGCCCAATTTATCAACAGCAGCACTGGAAACACTTGCAATAATTGCATACAACCAAAGAACAACAAGAGCAGAAATAGAAGCAATAAGAGGTGTAAATAGTGATGCAACAATATATAAATTATTAGATTATGGCTTAATAGAAGATGCAGGAAAAGCAGACTTACCTGGAAGGCCAACAACATACAAAACAACAACAGAATTTTTAAAGATGTTTGGATATGAGAGTTTAGCAAATTTACCTGAATTACCAAGGTATAAACTTGATGCAAACAGACAAATTGTAATTGATGAATTAATAGAAGAGGCTCCTATGCCCCAAAAGGGTGAGCAAGAGTTAGAAGATAGTAATAAATAAGAATAAAAATTAAAAAGGAGAAGCATTATGGCAGATAATAAAAATTATGTAAAAGAAATTACAAATATAGATGACGATTTTGCACAATGGTACACAGATATTGTTATAAAAGCAGAATTAGCTGACTATACAGATACAAAAGGATGTATAGCAATAAGGCCATATGGATATGCAATATGGGAAAACATCCAAAATTATACAGACAAAAAATTTAAAGAAACAGGAGTACAAAATACATATTTTCCTGTATTAATACCAGAAAGTTTATTACAAAAAGAAAAAGACCATGTTGAAGGATTTGCACCAGAAGTTGCTTGGGTAACAGAAGCTGGTGGAGAAAAACTAGATGAAAGATTATGTGTAAGGCCAACATCAGAAACAATAATAACAACAATGTACTCAAAATGGTTAAAGTCTTGGACAGATTTACCATTTGTATATAATCAATGGTGTAGTGTACTAAGATGGGAAAAAGAAACAAGACCTTTTTTGCGTTCAAGAGAATTTTTATGGCAAGAAGGACATACAATACATGAAACAGAACAAGAAGCAAGAGAAAGAACATTACAAATGCTAGATATATATGCAGATGTATTAGAAAATTTACTTGCAATTCCAGTAATAAAAGGAATAAAAACGGAATCCGAAAAATTTGCAGGAGCAGAAGAAACATATACTATAGAAACTATGATGTATGATGGAAAAGCACTTCAATCTGCAACATCACACTATTTTGGACAAAACTTTACAAAACCATTTAATGTTAAGTTTCAAAACAGAGAAGGAAAACAAGAATATGCATACCAAACATCATGGGGGGCTACAACAAGACTAATTGGAGCTATAATAATGGCACATGGTGATGACAGAGGATTAAAACTACCACCAAAAGTTGCACCAATACAAGTTGAAGTAATTCCTATTGCACAACATAAAGAAGGAGTAGAAGAAAAAGCTTCAGCAATTTATCATAGATTAAAAACAAAATTTAGAGTAGAAGCAGATTTCAGAAAAAAAGTATCACCAGGAGTTAAATTCAATGATTCAGAAATGAGAGGAATTCCACTTAGACTAGAAATGGGACCAAGAGATATTGAAAATGAAGAATGTGTATTAGTAAGAAGAGATACATTTGAAAAAATAACAGTAAAATTAGACGAGTTGGAAGAAAAAATAACTGAATTATTAGATGAAATTCAACAAAATATGTATGATACATGTAAAAAAAGAATGGAAGCAAAAACAACAATTGCGCATAACTTAGAAGAATTCCAAGCAAATATGAACAAAGAACAAGGATTTATTAAAGCAATGTGGTGTGGAAGTGCAGAATGTGAAGAAAAAATAAAAGAATTGACATCTGCAAAGTCTAGATGTATGCCATTTGAACAAGAACATATTGGAGAAACATGTGTATGTTGTGGTAAAAAAGCAGATAAAATGGTCATTTGGGGAAGGCAATATTAATGTGAATCTTTTGTAAAATCTTAATAAAAAGAGTTGTAAAAAAAGAAAAAAATTGATATACTATAAAAGAAAAAATTATCTAAAGGAGGATAAGAATATGGAAGAAAACCAAGAAGAAAAAAAAGAAGAAATAGTAGAAATCGAGGAAAATACAGAAGGATCAAATGATGGAATAAAAATAGCAAATGATGTAGTTGCAGTAATAGCAGGTGTTGCTGTATCAGAAGTACCTGGTGTTGCAGGAATGGCAGGAGGATTTGCAGGAGGAATATCAGAAGTATTTAGTGGAAAGAAAAGTTTATCAAAAGGAATAAAAGTAGATACAGATGAAAAAGAAGTAAGAATTGATGTAAACATTATAGTTGAGTATGGTGCAAGAATTCCAGATGTAGCATTTGAAATTCAAAACAGAGTAAAAAAATCAGTAGAAAACATGACAGGATTAAAAGTTGCAGAAGTAAATGTTCATGTTCAAGGTGTAAAAACTGAGAGAGACGAAAAAGAAGAAAACAATAATGAAGAAAATGAAGGGGCAAAAGAAGAATAATATAATTTGTACTAAGAGAGGATGAATTAATATGAAATTTTTAGAAAGATTTGCATTAATAGTATATTCATATATAATAATATTATTATCAGTAGTGTTGAGTTTATTAGTATTTAATTGGATTGATTTTGATGTAGTTACAGATATGATGTATGCATTAGTAACAGGGGAAATATCATCAAAAATAACATTAGGAGTAAGTGTTGCATTTATATTATTATCAATAAAATGTGTATTTTTTGATGAAAAATCTAAAGAAAAAGTAAAAGAAACACAAGGAGTATTATTAAAAAATGAAAATGGACAACTAATGATATCAAAAGAAACAATTGATAATATTGTAAAAAATGCAGTAGCCGGATTTAATAATGTAAAAGATTGCCATACAAGAATAGATGTAAATAGTGAAAATCAATTAAGAATAACATTATTTTTATCAGTATATGAAAATATAGTTATAAAAGAACTTGCAAGTAATTTACAAAACAAAATAAAAGAAGAAGTTAAAAAAGTATCAGATTTAGATGTTCAAGAAGTTAATGTAAAAATAACAAGTTTGCAAGAAGTTAAAAAAAGTAAAGAATAGGATGATAGAAAATGGAAAGTTTTAAAGAATTTTTATCTAAATACTTAGGAGCAATAATTGGAGTGATAGTTGCAATATTAATATTATGTACAAGACTATATGAACTAATGATAGGAATTGTACTTATATTAATGGGAGCATTTGTTGGAAATTATATACAAAAAAATAAAGATGAAGTAAAAATTAAATTAAAAGATTTTATTGATAGATTATAATGAGAGGAGAAAACTATCAAAATGAAAAGGTCAGCTATTAGAGAGCTAACATTCAGATTAATATATAGTTTAGAAATTCAAAAAACAGAAGACTTAGAAGAACAAATTGAACTATATTTAGAATGTAATGAAGTAGAAGATAATGAAGCAAAAGAATATATAAAAGATGCAATAATTGGGATAAAAGAAAATATTGATGAAATACAAGGGCTAATAGAAAAAAATCTAAAAGCTGATTGGAAAATTGACAGGATATCAAAAATAGATTTAAGTTTATTAAAACTTGCTATATATGAAATAAAATATAAAAAAATACCATATAAAGTAGCAATAAATGAAAGCTTAGAATTAGCAAAAAAATATGGAGAAGAAACATCTAAAAATTTCATAAATGGAATTTTAGCAAGTGTAGTTAAAGAATTAGACAATTAATAAGGAGATAAACTAATGAAATATAATGCAGTAACAGTAACACAATTAAATAAATACTTAAAGGATAAATTTGATGAGGATGAAAACTTAGGCGCAATATTAGTCAAAGGAGAAATCTCCAATTTTAAAAACCATTACACAGGACATCTATATTTTACATTAAAAGACGAAAACTCGTTAATAAAATGTATTATGTTTAAAAGCTATGCTGAAAGGCTAGCTTTTAAACCAAAAGATGGAATGAAAGTAATGGTTTTTGGCAGTGTATCTGTATTCGAAAGAGATGGAGTTTATCAAATATATGCAAAGACAATGATGGAAGACGGAATGGGAGATTTACATGAGCAATTTGAACAATTAAAAGCAAAATTAGAAAAAGAAGGATTATTTGATGAATTACATAAAAAGCCAATTCCATTATATCCTAAAGTAATAGGAGTATTAACTTCGCAAACAGGTGCAGTAATTAGAGATATAATAAATGTATCAACAAGAAGAAATCCTAATGTGTATATACGATTATTACCTGTACCAGTACAAGGACCAGGAGCAGCAGAACAGATAGCAGAAAAAATTAAAATAATGAATGAAAAAAAATTGGCAGATGTATTAATAATTGGTAGAGGAGGGGGATCTCTTGAGGACTTATGGCCATTTAACGAAGAAATTGTTGCAAGAGCAATATATGAATCAGAATTGCCTGTAATTTCAGCAGTTGGACATGAAACAGATTTTACTATAGCAGATTTTGTGGCAGACTTAAGAGCACCTACGCCATCAGCAGCAGCAGAGTTAGCTGTACCAGATGTTTATGAATTAAAACAAAAAATTAATAATTATCAAAATAGATGTAGAATATCACTAAAAAAACAAGTTGAACTTATGAGACTAAGATATGAAAAATGTATGAAATCAAGAGTATTTACTGATCCATTACGAAAACATCGCGATTTAAGCGTATTATTAGATTCAAATGTTCAAAGACTAGTAACAAAGATTAAAAATATTCAAAAAGATAACCATACATCATATGTAGAATTAGTAACAAAATTAGATGCATTAAGTCCATTAAAGACCCTAACAAGAGGATACACATTGACTGAGAAAGATGGAAAAATTATAAAAAGTGCAGCAGAGTTGCAACAAAATGATAAAATAAAACTTAAATTTGTTGATGGAGAAAAAGTTGCAGTAATTGAATAACTTTTCAACAAGCAATAAAGAAAGGAAAAAGAGATGAAAAAGAAAACAGAACAAAAGATATTAACAATGATAATTGTTTTAGCATTAGTTGCTTTAGCTATAGTTATTGGTTCAATAGTTTATGAAGAAGAGATGAGAAAAAATAAAAATGCTGTTGAAACTACTGCTAAACCAACAATAGAGAATAAAGAAACTAATATAGAAGAAACAACAGAAAAGGAAGATAACTTGTCACAAGAACAAGAACCTGCAAAAGAAGAATATGTTGGAGAAGAAGAAAAAGAAGCAGAACAAGAAAATGTAGCTAATCAAGCACAAAGCAAAGACGAAAAAGCTATAGAATTAGCAAAAAAGGAATGGGGAGAAGATGGGTCTGTAACATTTAATATTGAAGAAAAAGATGGAGACAAATATTATGTTGCAGTAAAAAAAGATGCTGTAGTAATTAAATGGTACGAAGTTAATACTACCAATTGGAGTATTAGTGAATACTAAATTGGAGACTTTAGGAAGGGATGATAAAAATATGAATTTTGAAGAATCAATGAAAAAGTTAGAAACAATAGTAACAGAATTAGAAAATGGAAATTTGAATCTTGATGAATCTGTAAAAAAATTTGAAGAAGGAATGAAAATGGCAAAACAATGCAACAGTATTCTAGAAGAAACAGAAAAAAAGATAACAATTTTATTAGAAAAAGATGGAGATTTAAAAGAAGAAAATTTTCAGACAGAAGAATAAGGAAGGAAATGAGCAATGAACAATTTACAAATGGCAATAACAAATAAATATTTGTATGTACCATTTTTAGTATGGCTATGTATACAGATTTTTAAAGTAATATATGATTTAGTAACAACAAAAAAATTCAATTTTAAAAGAATTTTAGGAGCAGGAGGAATGCCAAGTTCTCATTCAGCAGTTGTTACATGCTTATCAACATTAGTAGGTAGAAGTGAAGGCACAGACAGTCCAATATTTGCAGTTGCCTTGATTTTTGCTATGGTAGTTATGTATGATGCAGCAGGAGTAAGAAGAGCAGCAGGGAAACAGGCACATTTATTAAATAAAATTGTAGAAACACCTGGACTTTCAGGAGTAGAAGTACAAGAAAGATTAGTAGAAGTTTTAGGACATACACCTTTGCAAGTGTTAGTTGGTGCTACTATAGGTGTTGTGGTTGGTATGATTGCATAAAATTAAAAAATTATTTTTTTACTTAGGCTGTTTTTAGAAAGGGATGAAAAATATGACAGATATTGAAATAGCTAGAAATACAGAACTAAAGAAAATTACTGAAATTGCAAAAGATTTGGATATAACAGAAGACGAAATAGAAATGTATGGAAAATATAAAGCAAAAATATCAAGAGAAATAAATAAAAAATTACAAAATAAAAAAGATGGTAAATTAATATTAGTAACTGCAATGAGTCCAACACCATTGGGAGAGGGAAAAACAACAATATCAATTGCAATTGCTGACGGATTAAGAAAAATAGGAAAAAAATCAATATTAGCATTAAGAGAACCATCACTTGGACCTGTATTTGGTGTAAAAGGGGGAGCGACAGGAGGAGGACATGCACAAATTGCACCAATGGAAGACATTAATTTACATTTTACTGGAGACATACATGCAATAACTTCTGCTAATAATTTATTATCTGCAATGATAGATAATCATATATATCATGGAAATGAATTAGGAATAGAAAAAGTTGTATGGAAAAGATGTGTTGACTTAAACGACAGACAATTAAGACAGGTAAACACAGGATTATCAGGAGAAAGTAAAATTGTTCCAAGAGAAGATGGTTTTGATATATCAGTTGCTTCAGAGGTAATGGCAATATTGTGCTTAGCAAAAGATAATAAAGATTTGAAAAAAAGATTAGGAAATATTCTTATTGGTTATAATAAAAAACAAGAACCAATTTATGCAAGAGATATAAAAGCAGAAGGTGCTATGATGGTTTTATTAAAAGACGCAATAAAGCCTAATTTAGTTCAAACATTAGAACATACACCAGCAATTATACATGGAGGTCCATTTGCTAATATTGCACATGGATGTAATTCCATTATAGCAACAAAAATGGCAATGAAATTGGCTGACTACACTGTTACAGAGGCTGGTTTTGGCGCAGATTTAGGAGCAGAAAAATTTTTAGATATAAAATGTAGAGAAGCAAATATAATACCTAATGTTGTTATATGTGTTGCAACAATAAAAGCATTAAAATATCACGGTGGAGCATCGAAAGACGAAATCAAACAGAAAAATATGAATAGTTTAGAAAAAGGAATGAGTAACTTATATAGACATATTGATAATATAAGAGGAAAATTTGGATTAAATGTTATAGTTGCAATAAATAAATTTGATGCTGACACAGATGAAGAATTAGAATTTGTACAAAATGAATTAGCCAAAAGAGAGATACCTTCAAGCATTATTGAAAGCTGGAAAAAAGGTGGAGAAGGTGCAATTGATATAGCAAATCAAATTGTAGAAATTTCAGAAAAAGAAAATAGATTTGAATATATATATGATTTAAATGAAACAATAGTTGAAAAAATCAATAAAGTTGCAATGAAAGTATATGGGGCAAAAGGAGTAATATATTCAGAAGATTCTGCAAAAAAAATTGAAAAAATTGAAGAAATGGGATATGGAAATTTACCAGTATGTATAGCTAAAACTCAATATTCATTTTCAGATAATCCTAAAAATTTGGAATGTGATGAACCATTTGAAATAAGTATTAGTGATGTCAAATTAAAAGCAGGAGCAGGATTTATTGTAGTATTGGCAGGAAAAATAACAACAATGCCAGGACTTCCTAAAAATCCAGTTGCAGAAAAAATTGATATTGATGAAGATGGAAAAATCTTAGGAATTTTCTAACAAAAAACTTGACAATTAAAATAATTAAGTGTAAAATATAGCAAATAAAATTGCGTTAATACAATTCAAAGCAATTAGAAATTACAGAAAGAGAAAAAGGGTCACCGGCTGAAAGCCCTTTATGGTCAACCTAATTAAGCGAAACAGATTGGAGCAATAATGAATTTAAAAATAAAAGTGGAAAATATATAAATTTTCAAGCTGGGTGGCACCGCGGATTAATTTCGTCCCTGCATTAATAAATTACTATTAATGTAGGGGCGATTTTTTATATAATTGAAAGTTTTTCTTATTTGTTCTACCTACATTAATAAAAAGAAAGGAAAGATGTAGATATGAATGAATACAGAACACATAACTGTAATGAAATTAGTTTAGAAGATGTAGGTAAAGAAGTAAGAATAGCTGGATGGGTAGAAACAATAAGAGATTTTGGAGGATTAGTATTTTTAGATATTAGAGATATGTATGGTGTAACACAAGTAGTAACATCAGGAAAAACAGAAGATGTAGATTTTGCATCACATATTCCAATTGAATCAACAGTAACAGTATTTGGAAAGGTTCGTAAGCGTGATGAAGAAACAATAAATACTAAAATAAAAACAGGACTTGTAGAAATTCGTATAGAAGAAATCAAAATATTAGGAAAAAGAACTAAAAATTTGCCATTTGAAGTAAACCAGGACCAAGAAGTTCGTGAAGATTTAAGACTTCAATATAGATTTTTAGATTTAAGAAGTGAGAAATTAAAAAATAATTTAAAATTAAGAGCAAGTGTAATACAATTTTTAAGAAGTCAAATGGTAGAACAAGGCTTTTTAGAAGTACAAACACCAATATTAACAAGTTCATCACCAGAAGGAGCAAGAGATTATCTGGTACCAAGTCGTTTACATCCAGGAATGTTTTATGCATTGCCACAAGCTCCACAACAATTTAAACAATTACTTATGGTATCAGGTATAGATAAATATTTCCAAATAGCACCATGTTTCAGAGATGAAGATGCAAGAGCAGATAGAGCACCAGGAGAATTTTATCAATTAGATATGGAAATGAGTTTTGCAACACAAGAAGATGTATTTAATGTAATTGAGCCAGTAATATATAATACATTTAAAGAATTTTCAAACAAAGAAATATCATCAGCACCATTCAGAAGAATAACATATAAAGAAGCAATGTTAAAATATGGTTCAGATAAGCCTGATTTAAGAAATCCATTATTCATAATTGATTTATCAAAATTCTTTAAAAAATGCACATTTAAACCATTTATAAATAGAACAGTTAGAGCAATAAAAGTAAGTGGACATATGTCAAAAGGATTCCATGAAAAAATGTTAGATTATGCAATGTCAATAGGAATGGGAGGACTTGGATATTTAGAAGTTCAAGAGGATATGAGTTTTAAAGGACCAATAGATAAATTTATTCCTGCTGAATTAAAAAAAGAATTGTTAGAAATTGCAGATTTACACAAAGATGATACAATATTCTTTATAGCAGATAATGAAAAAAGAGCAACAGAATTAGCAGGTCAAATTAGAACAGAACTTGCAAAAAGATTAGACCTAATTGATGATAGCAAATTTGAATTTTGCTGGATAGTAGACTTTCCAATGTTTGAAATTGATGAACATGATAAAATTCAATTTAGCCATAATCCATTTTCAATGCCACAAGGAGGATTAGACGCATTGGAAAAACAAAATCCATTAGACATTGTAGCATATCAATATGATTTGGTATGTAATGGTATAGAATTATCTTCAGGAGCAGTAAGAAATCATGATATAAATATTATGATAAAAGCATTTGAAATGGCAGGATATACTGAGGATGAAGTAAAAACAAAATTTGGAGCATTATACACAGCATTTCAATTTGGAGCTCCACCACATGCTGGGATTGCACCAGGTGTTGATAGAATGCTAATGCTATTAACAGGTGCTGAAAGCATTAAAGAAGTTATTGCATTCCCACTAAATAGCAAGGCACAAGATTTAATGATGGGTGCACCAAGTAATGTAAATAAAAATCAACTTAGAGATGTTCATATAAAATTAGATATTAAATAAAAAAAGAATAATAATCTCCAACTTAGAAATACTAATGAAAAAAGTATTTAAGAGTTGGAGGTTTTTTATGTATAATTTTAGAACAGATTTGGCACTTGAAAGAAGAGATATATATCAGAAAGCAAATAATCTAAAACAGATTGATGGAGTTGAAAGTACAGAAGAAAAAATAAATGAAAAATTAAAAGTCACAAGAGTAGAAATTACTAATCAAAATGGAGAAAAGGCAATTGGAAAACCTATTGGAAACTATGTTACAATAGATGTGAAAAATTTAAAATTAGCAGAAGATGAGGACATACAAAAGGCTTCAGAAGTAGTTGCTAATGAATTAAAAAAAATAATAGAACTTCATACAGATAAGCATGGAGATATATTAGTTGTAGGATTAGGAAATATATATGTTACACCAGATGCACTTGGTCCAAAGGTAATAAATGAAATTGATGTTACAAGACATATAATAAAATATTTACCACAATTTGTAGATGAAGATACAAGACCTGTTAGTGCAATTTCACCAGGAGTTTTAGGTACAACTGGAATTGAGACTGTAGAAATATTGAAAGGAATAGTAGATAATATTAATCCTAAATTATTAATAGTTATTGATGCACTAGCTTCAAGAAGTATTGAAAGAATAAGTAGTACAATTCAAATATCAGATACTGGAATTGTACCAGGTGCAGGTGTAGGTAACACAAGGCAAGAAATAAGCCCAAAAACTTTAAATATTCCTGTTGTTTCAATTGGTATTCCTACTGTTGTGGAACTTGCAACTCTTGTATCAGATGGAATTGATATATTTATAGACAGATTACAAGATAAAGCAGAATCAAATGAATATTTAAATAGATTAAAACAAAATGATAAATATGAAGAGGTTAAAGAGGCTTTGAATGTTGGGGATTACAATATGATTGTTACTCCTAAAGAAATTGATGATTTGATTGAAAACATGAAAGATATTGTTGCTAGGGGAATTAATTTTGCGGTGTAAATAGGTTTCAGACTTTCGATACTCCGTATGTAAAAAAGACTGAACCATTGGCTAATTACTTAATAAATCAAAAAAAAAAGAGAGAAGAACTTTAAAATTTTAAAGTTCTTCTTTTTGGTTTTTAACATTTTAAGGTTTTAAATATAGTACGATATGAAAACCATTTTTATCGGTTTTGGGAAAATAATATTTTTTTGACACTCGTCTAGTGGCGGCAGCAAAAGTTTTTCCAGAATCTTTATAGTTTCCACCTCGACGAACACGAGCTTTAGAAAATTCAAATTCTTCTTGCGTTAAATCTGTTACATTACCTGCAAAATCATATAGATTATTAACGCACCAGGCATCACTTATTCCTGTTAATTGCGGTTTGATGCAATCATTTTGCTGTTCTTCATGAAAGTAATTTCCCCAACTTGTTGAATCAATGACAATTGAATCATATGATTTTTTACGTGATTTCATTAACCATTCAAGTACAGAATCATACTCAGAACCATAAGTTAAATGACTTTTTATGGTATCAGTATTTTCAAAACTTGATGCCAGTTGAAGGATTTTATCTCTGGTACACTCCAAAGGTATTTCGCATCGTTTTGATTGTGGATTTCCATACTTGGACATAGAAATATTATACCTTGATATGTAGAATCCGCCATATTTTTCTACACTTTTTATTTGCATTTGTAGTTCTTCGGTTAATGGCTCATAAAAATATTTCCTTGAAAAAATTTCTCGATTTTCATCATGATAGCGTCTTCTTCCGAATTTGCTATTAAATGAAACCCCGTTGTCAAGAGTTCCATTTGGATCTAAGAAACCAACTGGAATCCAAACAAATTGACTTTCATCAGATTCACGCTCAATTACAAATCCATCTTTCCAACTTCCATGTATATAGATATAACCTGAAGGAATTGGGGGATTAGCATAATTTCCTTTTAAACTAGTATCAACAATATGTTGAATTGCTGTTTCTTTTGGTAATAAATGTGTTTGCTTTGAACAGTTTTGGACACAAAAAGATGAATTATCTACATTGGCTTTAATTATTACTTTTCCATCTTTTTCATTTAAAACCTCAAATGTTATTCCATTTGGTGCTTCAAGTTCAAGCACTAATTTTTTTTCATACCGTGTCATAAGTTTTACCTCCTTAAGTAAATAATAATCGGTATTAATATGTGGTTGTCATAACATTATATATAATACCATATTCTTTTATATTTTTCAAGTATGCTAAACATATTTTGAAAATATATTTTACATAATAAAATAAAGATGCCATCACTACTGTAACACATTAAGAAATAATTAATAAAAACATATAGTAAAAATAAATCTATAATGATATAATTAGACCAGACTAAAAAATAAGGTCTATAATTTTGAAAATTAATAAAAATAATAAAAAATAAAGAAGGGAGGAATTAAGATGCCAGAAAGAATTGAAATAACAAAAATGAAACAAAACTCAAATAGCAGAGAATATGTAATCGAAAATGTAAAAAAAGAAGGAGCATTATTAGAATTTGCAAGTGAAGAATTAAAAGATGACAAAGAAGTTGTATTAGAAGCAATACATAATAATCCAGAAGCATTAGAATTTGCAAGTGATAGATTAAAAGGCGATAGAAAAGTAGTATATGAATCAGTAAGTAAAGTTGGCTGGACATATTGTTATGCAAAAGAAAATTTATTAGAAGATAAAGAATTATTGATGTCAGGTTTAAAAATATCAGGGCAAATTTTATATTTTGCAGCACAAGATATGAGAGACGATAGAGAAGTTGTAATGCAAGCAGTAACAAATAAACCAATTATAATAAAATATGCAAGTAATCGTCTTAGAGAAGACAAAGAAATAGGAATGGCTGCAATGAAAGTAAATCCAAAATGCTATGAATTTTTGGGACCTAATTTAAAAAAAGATGAAGAAATATTAGCAATAAAATAAAAATGAAAAATGGAAAAATTGTACCGGGTACAAAATTTTCAATTATAGAGAGGGGAAGAATAAATGAAAATTTTAAAGAAAATTAATAAAGGACTATTATTAACCATAGTAGTAATAGCTATATTAGTAATTTATTTAACAAATTTAGAAAAACAAAGGGAAGCTGATAAAACAGATATCAAAAAGTCATGTGAAGACTTTATTGCTCTTACAGATGAATATGTTGTACTTCCAGAAGATATGCAAACATATACAGGCGAAATATCAAATGAAAATGAAGAAAAGATTAAAACAAAACTAAAAGACGCCTTAAAAACACAAATGGTAGATAATAATAAAGCAATTGAAATTCAATATGAATATCTATTAGACAAACTAGAAAATGGATATAAAACAGAAAATGAAGTGAAAACAAAAAATAAAAGAATAATTACTAAAATATCAAATTATGAATTTGATGGAAGTCAAGTTACAGTTACATTGAAAACCTCAACAGAAACAACATATAAATATAAAGACGAATTTACAGAAGAAGAAAAAGAACGAAAAAATACAATTACAAGTTCAAGTGATGAAATAGTTTTACAAAAGGTTGATGGAAAGTGGAAGATAGTGTATTCATATTTGCAATTTGATGTTGGAAATAATTTCTATAATACATATGATTCAGATTCAATGGAAATAAATCCATTAGCAAGATAGGATAGTAAATAAAGAAAAGGGGGAAGAAAATTGGCAAAAGTTGTATTAGAATTAAAAAATGTAAGTAAATCATTTGGAAAACGAAAAGTTATTGATAATATTAGCCTTGATGTAAAAGAAGGAGAAATTTATGGATTTCTAGGCCCAAATGGTTCTGGAAAGACAACAACAATAAAAATGATTTTAAGTCTTATAGATAGTGATTCAGGAGAAATTAAAGTAAATGGTTATGATACAAGAAAACAGTTTGAAAAAGCAATGGAGTGTATAGGAGCCATAGTTGAAAATCCCGATATGTACAAATATATGTCTGGAATTGATAATCTGAAATTACATGCTAGAATAAGAAATATTGATGAAAAAAGAATTAACGAAGTTTTAGATATGGTAGAGCTTAAAGGGAGAGAAAAAGATAAGGTTGGCAAATACTCATTAGGTATGAAACAAAGATTAGGTCTTGCATTAACATTATTACATAAACCTAAAGTATTAATATTAGATGAACCAACTAATGGATTAGACCCTGCTGGGATTAAAAAATTAAGAGATATTTTAAAAGAGATAGCACATAAAGAAGGTGTTGCAGTATTTGTTTCATCACACATATTATCAGAAATGCAATTAATGTGTGATAAAGTAGCGGTTATAGACAATGGAAAAATTATGAAGATTGAAGAGATTACAAAACAAGAAGAAAAAATAGAAACTGTTGATATAAAAGTTGGAAATATAGGAAAAGCAGTTCAAATAATAAATGAAAAGTTTAATAATTTAAAAATTAAACAAGACGGAAACAATATAGAAATTACACTTCAAACAGAAAATTTACCAAAAGTTGTTAAAGAACTAGCTATTGCTGATACAGAAATAAAAGCAGTCATACCAAAAGAGCATAGTTTGGAAGAGATATTCTTTGATGCAACAAAAGGAGGCAAAGATAATGAAAATATTTAAACTATTTATAGATGAAAATATAAAAACATGGAAAAAGCTTTCTACTAAGTTATTAATTATAGCAGTATTGCTTTCTCTTGTAGGAGTACTTGGACTTACTAAACTTATGCAATATATGGATGAAAAAAGTAGAATAACAGGGACTGTAGTGGATACTAGTAGTGAATATTTAAAAAGTGAAATAGAGTATTTTAAAGAACAATTAAAAGATGAAAGTTTAGATGAAGAAAGCAAAAAATCTATGCAAGCACAAATGGAACAATATGAGTTGTATTTAGAGTATGATATAAAATTATATGGAGATACATGGAAAAATGATATCGTAAAAAGTATTGTTAAATTGAGACAAAATGAAAAAAATGATGAAGCAGAAAAATTAATTCAAGTATTGAAAAATAATGATTATTCAGGATACATATCAAATGAAAAGAAAATTTTAAAAGATGAATTAGATAATAAGGAAATAGGACAACAAGAATATGATGATGAAATTTCAATATTGGACTTAAAAGAAAAATATCTAAAAGGAAATGAGGAATCTTGGAAAAAAACAACCATTAAAGAAATACAAAGAAGTCAAAAAGGAATAAGAGAAGGAATTAATTTAAACAATGGAAAATTACTAAAAGTTGAAGATAAACAAAAATTGGAAGATTTAATAGTAATGGATAAATACAGATTAGAGAAAAATATAGAACCAACAGAAGAAGGCTCAGATGAGAATTTTAGACTAAGATTTGAAATGTTATCTTCAATGTTTGTAATTGCAGTAATATCAATTGTTACAGTAATAATAGCAGGTGGAACTATATCAACAGAAATATCTTCTGGAACAATAAAGTTTTGGGCTTTAACACCTAATAAAAGATGGAAGATTTTAACTGCCAAATTATTATCAATATTATTTTACATAATAATTTTAACATTAGTAATGTCATTATTAAGTGTAGCATTTGCAAATATATTTTTTAAAGAAAATGGAGAAACATATTTATATGTAAAAAATGGAGAAGTAAAGGAGATAGGAAATGCATTATATAATGTTGAATTGTATTTTGCAAAAACAATACCAGTAATCATTTTTGCACTATTTGCTATGATGTTTTCTACTATTACAAGAAATACAGCAGCTTCTGTAAGCTTCAGTATGGCTTTATATATGGGGAATGGTATAGTTATGATGATACTAAATCAGTTTATAAAAAAGGATTGGATAAGATTTATACCATTTAATAATCTAAACATTGCTGATAAGATATTTACGAATTCAACTAATTTATCACAAATGTTATTAGATGGAACAGATACTTTTGCAAAGTCAACATCTTTAGGTTTTTCTCTTGGAGTTTTAGGAGTGTGTGCAATCCTTATGCTTGTAACTATGTATGATAGTTTTAACAAAAGAGATATAATTTAGTAAATATAAAATTTTAGGTATTAAATTAAAATTATAATAATCCCCAAATATCATTTTAAAGTTTAACAAGGTGTTTTAAATTTGTATTAAACAAATTTAAAATAGCGGAGCATCCGCAGTTAAACGGCAAAATGATATTTGGGGATTAAATAAATGAATTTAATAGAAATATTAAAGAAATATTTAGACCTTTCGACAATGTTCTATTTTTTTTGGATTTTTAATGTTATATAATTTGCCAAAAAGGTGAGTGATTAAAAATGAAAAAAAGTGGTGAAAAGTGTAATCTATCAGACTTAAAAATAGGACAAAAAGCAAAGGTAATAAAATTAAATGAAGATAATAAAGCAATTAGAAGACATCTATTAGATATGGGAATTACAAGAGGAACCAAAATTACAATAAAAAAAATAGCTCCAATGGGAGATCCAATTGATATCAGTTTAAGAGATTATGAATTATGTATTAGGAAAGAAGATCTTAGAAAAATAGAAGTTGAGATATTATAATTTTAGAAAGGACTGATAATAATATGAAAATTGCTTTAGTTGGAAATCAAAACAGTGGAAAAACAACATTATTTAATGTATTAACTGGAATGAATGCAAAAATTGGAAATTGGCCAGGTGTAACAATAGAAAAGAAGACAGGAATTATCAAAGAGACAAACTATGAAATTACAGATCTGCCAGGAATATATTCATTAAGCCCATATAGTGTTGAAGAAGATATTTCTAGAAAGTTTATATTTGACGAAAACCCTGATGTAATTATAAATATAATTGATAGCACATCACTTGAAAGAAGCTTATATTTAACTACACAATTACTAGAATTAGATTCAAGGGTAATTGTTGCATTAAATATGGCAGATATATTAGAAAAAAAGGGACTTGCTATAAATGAAAATAAATTAGAACAAATTTTAGGAACAACAGTTATAAAAATATCGGCATTAAAAGGAATAGGAATAGATGAATTAATAAAAGAAATAACAGTTACGAAATTATATAACAGATTATATATATATGATGCACTAGTGGAAGAATCAATAAAAAAAGTTGAAAATTTAATTCATCAAGAAATAAGTCATAAGAGATTTACTGCTGTGAAATTACTTGAAAATGACGAAAGATTTAAAGACTTAAATACACTTCAGATAAAAAATATTCAACAAGATTTAGTACAGAATTATGACACAGATTTGGAAGAAATAATAGCAACAGAAAGATATAAATTTATAGAACAAGTCAAAAATGAAACAATTAGATATGTAA
This sequence comes from uncultured Clostridia bacterium, assembly GCA_934167755.1. Lineage (GTDB taxonomy): Bacteria > Bacillota > Clostridia > TANB77 > CAG-508 > CAG-269. The sequence goes on along the minus strand of CAKPLT010000005.1, from coordinate 71,061 downwards.
ATTTTAGTTTAAATAATAAAGAAAAATATATAGTGGAAAAAAACTTAAAAGAAACAATGTCAGATAAGTTAGATAAAGTATTTTTGAATAAATGGCTGGCATTTCCTATATTTATAGCAATTATGTTTTTTGTATATTATTTATCAGTTGGAGTAATAGGAAATTTTACGGTAGACTGGATATCTAACTTTATACATAGTTTTGGAGAAAAAGTAAGAATAGGTTTAGAAATTATAGGAACATCTAAGTGGATAAATAGTTTAGTTGTTGATGGAATGATTGCAGGTGTTGGATCAGTTTTGAGCTTTATTCCTCAATTAATAATTTTATTTATATGCATATCTATATTAGAGACAACTGGATATATGTCAAGAATAGCATTATTATTGGATAAAATTTTTAGAAAAATTGGTTTAAGCGGAAAAAGTCTGATTCCATTTATAGTTGGCTCAGGGTGTAGTGTACCTGGAATAATGGGAACAAGAATAATTGAAAATGAAGATGAGAGAAAAATGACAACAATTTTAACTCCTTTTATACCATGTAGTGCTAAATTACCAATAATAGTATTGTTTTCCAGCTATTTTTTTAGCGAAAATTCAGGACTTGTATCAGTATCATTATATTTTTTTGCAATAGCAGTGATAATAACTAGCGCAATAGTAATGAAAAAATTTATATTTAAAAATACAAGTAGTACATATATTTCTGAGTTACCAGAATATAAAATGCCAAGTATAAAATATGTTGCAAAAGATGTTTTTGAAAAAGTGGTTGCATTTATAAAAAGAGCTGGAAGTACAATATTAATTTGTTCAATTGTAATATGGTTTTTATTATCTTTTTCACTGAAATTTGAATATGGGGTAAGTATAGAAAACAGTATATTAGCATCAATAGGAAAGACAATATCTTGGATATTTTACCCAATGCTTGGAACAAACAGTTGGGGAGCAACAGTATCAGCAATTCAAGGCTTGGTTGCAAAAGAACAAGTAATATCTTCAATGTCAATAATAGCGGGATTGTCAAAAGATACAGTAGAAAGTAGTCAAATTTTCAAAAGTGGAATATTTGATTTTTTTACAATGGCATCAGCATATGCATTTATGGTATTTAATTTATTTAGTGCACCATGTTTTGGAGCAATAGGGGCAATGAAAAAAGAATTAGGTGGAATTAAAAAAACATTAAGAGTAATAATCTTTCAAATAGCTTTGGCATGGTTTTTAGCAACACTAGTATATCAAATTGGAAGCAGAATTGAAAATAAAACATTTAGACTATCTGATATGTTAGTTACAGTAGCGATTTTTACAATTGCATATTTCATTTTAAAATCAAAAATAAACAAAAATAACAAATGTAATAGATGTCCATATTATAGAGATTGTGAAAAATATGTGAAAAATAAATCAGAAATATTGACGAATTAGGTATTATAATATTATAATTAATTGATTTAATTTATAAAAGAAAAGGTGAGATTAATGAATTTAAAAGAACTTGTGTATAAAATAATACCACGATTAAAACAAAAAAATGCTGAACAGAACAAATTACAAGAAGGCATAGAAGCAGTACAAAACATATATGAGGAAAGTGAAACAAAAAGAGAAGCAAATGAAAAAGCTATGAATATTGTACTTGAAATAATTCAAGAACATCCAGATATGCCAGTTGGAGAATTCTTAAAAAAGGTACAAGAAGACACAGATCTATCAGATAATAGTTTAGTAGAAATTATAAAACAAATACCAGATATAAAATCTGAAAAAGCAACAGTTGAAGCAGTAAAAAAAGTTGACCTTGCATCAGAAGCAATAACAGAAATTATACAAGAAGCACCAGTGAGTACTGCTACTGCTCAAAAATTAGTAGAACAAATACCAGATGAAGAAATACAAAAAGAACAACAAGCAGAAATAAAAAGAAAGTTAGAAGAAGAACAAAAAAGAAAGCTTGAAGAAAAAGAAAATGAGATAATTTTACAATTGGGCAATATTTATAATAATTGTGGAAAAATGAATGATAATGAATTAATAAGAAGTATAGAAGAATTAGAAATAAAAACAAGAACAGGAAAAATAAATGAAAAATTAGAAAGAGTTATTGCAAAAAAAGTTGCATTAGATTGTATGGAATTTGGTGGACCCAAAATTCCAACATTGATGAGAATTATACCAGCAACAGAAATGCTTGAAATAAACTTACCATTATTAACTGAAAAAGAATATAATAAAATTAAAAATTCTTATGATGAACCAAGCAGACAATATCGTGAATATGGTGAAGAGCAGAAAAAATTAGTAAAAGAAAAAATACTAGAAAATATAGCAAAAGAAGTTGCAAAAAATTTTGAGGATATAGGAGATATTGCTGTCCCACAAATTGAAGAACTAAGAAAATTAAATGATGAAGAGTTAAGTCTTTTTATAAGCACAGTAAAAAAGTCCTGCCGTGAAGAAAAATTAAAAAAAGATGATATAGAAATTATAAAAAGACAGCTAAGAGGTGACACAGTAGAAGAATGGAAAAATTTAAAAAGAATCCTAGAAAAAATGAAAACAAGAGATAGGGAAAAAGTTGTAAGAGATTTTATGCAAACATTAAAAGCTAATGAAAACAAAACACAACAGCAAAAAGAATTAGACTCAATTATATCAGATATAAGTACAGGTATAAGAAAATTACCAGTTGAAAAACAAATAGACACTGCAAAAGCGATTTCTAATATATTAGAACAGCAACAGCAAGCAATCCAGACAAAAGAAATTAAAAAAAATCAGGATGCAAGAAAAAAAGGCGAACCTGAAAAGTAAAATCACGAGAAAATCACTCTTGTGATTTTTTTGGCAATATGCTAAAATAATAGCAAAAATGAAATGGTTGGAAACGGTTCGATTTCAACCGAAAACTTGCCTGAGGAAGGAATGAAATGATGATATGCAAATACCACAATTTTTAGAAAAAATGTTGCAAAAGCAATATGATAATGAAATAACAAATAAAATAATTGAAGGATATAAAAAGCAAAAAAATGTAACATTAAGAATTAATACAATAAAAACAACAGAAGAAAAAATAAAAGAATGCTTAAATCAAGCTCAAATAGAATTTCAAGAAGTAGATTGGAATAGAGATGCATTAATTATAAAAAATGCAAGAGAAGAAGAAATCAGAAAACTTGAAATATATGAAAATGGAGAAATATATTTACAGAGTCTATCATCAATGTTGCCACCAATAATATTAGAACCTAAAGAAGGAGAAAACATATTAGATATGGCAGCTGCACCAGGAGGTAAGACAACTCAAATAGCAGCAATTACAAATAACAAAGCATTTATTACAGCTGTTGAAAAAAACAAGATAAGAGCAGAAAGATTAAAACACAATTTGCAAAAACAAGGAGTAGGCTGTGTAAATGTAATGTTAGAAGATGCAAGGAAATTAAGCGATTTCTTTTTATTTGACAAAATTCTTTTAGATGCACCATGTAGTGGAAGCGGGACAATGTGTATATTTGATAAGAACTTTAATGAAGAATTAATAAAAAGATCTTCTAAAACACAAGAAGAATTATTAAAAAAAGCATTAAAAATATTAAAGCCAGGTGGAGAAATAGTATATTCTACATGTTCTATTTTAAAACAAGAAAATGAAGAGATACTAGAAAAAGTATTAACAAAAGCGAATGCAAAAATAGAACCTATAAATTTAATGGAAAACATTGTTGCTTTACCAAGTAAAATAGAAGGAACAATTACTGTATGCCCAACAGAAAATTATGAAGGATTTTTTGTAGCAAAGATTAGAAAAATAAAATAAATCTTAGGAGGAGTACAAATGATTCAAATATTTGATATAAAAAAAGTAAAAAAGAATTTATTAAAAGTAAATGACACAGAAGATTTGGCAGAATATACAAAAGAAGCACAATTAACATCAAATGAAACTTTAGAAAAATATAAGAGTACTGAAGACAGTGGACTTACCACCAAAGAAGCAAATTTAAGATTAGAACAAAATGGAAAAAATAAAGTAGTAAAAGAAGACAATAAAAGTTGGTTTTACTTTTATATAAATTCATTTAAGGACCAATTTATTATAATATTACTATTTTTAGCAATAATAAATTTCTGCTTAGGTGATAAACTTGGTTCAGCGATTATTGTCGCAATAGCATTTGTTAGTGCCAATATCAGATTTGTACAGGATTATTCAGTATATAAGTTTAATAAACAATTAAAAAATAGAATTACATCAAAAACAAATGTATTAAGAGACAATAAAGAAAAAGAGATTAAGGTAGAAGATGTTGTAATAGGAGATATCATAAAATTAAATGCAGGTGCAATAATTCCTGCAGATGTAAAAATTATAGAAAGCAAGGATTTATTCATTAATCAATCAGTATTTACAGGAGAAAGTGCACCAATAGAAAAGAAAGTAATAGCAAGTGAAACAAAAGAAATATTTGATATTGAAAATATTTGTTTAATGGGAGCAAGTGTTATTAGTGGAAAAGCAACAGCTGTAGTAATCAGAACAGGATTTAAAACATATCTAGGCAAAATGGGAAAAGAAGTTGATGTAAAAAAGGAAAGTACCAATTTTGAAAAAGGAATGAAAAATATTACAAACATGCTAATAAGATACATGGTAGCAGTATGTTTTGCAGTTTTAATTATTGATGGAGTAATAAAAGGAAATTTCAATGAAGCGATTCTATTTGCATTATCAGTTGCAGTTGGAATAACTCCAAGTATGTTACCAATGATAGTAAATGTAAATTTAACAAAAGGAAGCAAATCATTAGCAAAAAAGAAAACATTAGTAAAAAGAATAGAATCAATTCAAAATTTGGGAGCAATAGACATATTATGTACAGATAAAACTGGTACATTAACAGAAGATAAAATAACACTTCAAAAATATATTGATATTGAAGGAAAAGAAAACATGAATATACTTGAATATGCATATCTAAATAGTTTTTATGGAACTGGAATGAAGAACTTAGTAGATAGAGCAATTCTTGTATATGGAAAAGAACATCAAATAGAAGAAAAAATTGAAAAATATGAAAAAATAGATGAAATACCATTTGACTATGACAGAAAGAAAATGAGTGTTATAGTGAGAAAAGGTTCGCAATATAGAATGATTACAAAAGGAGCGCTAGAAGAAGTAATAAAAAGCTGTACAAAAGTAAAAAGAAATGGACAATTAGAAGAAATTACACAAGAGATAATAGAAAAAGTAGAAGCAAAAGCAAAAGAACTTGCAGAAACAGGAATGCAAGTTATAGCTTTAGCAGAAAAAAGAGATTATCCAGGAATAGATGTGTTAGATAGTTCTTATGAGAGAGATATGACATTTATTGGATTCATAGGATTTCTAGATCCTCCTAAAAAAGGAGTTGCAAATACAATAAATAAATTGCGTAAAATAGGAGTAAAAACAAAAATTTTAACAGGTGACAATCCATATGCGACAAAAAACATTTGTAACTTATCTGGATTAAATGGAAATGATATTCTTTTAGGAACAGATATTGACAAATTAACAGATGAAGAACTTTCAAAAAGAGTTGAAGAAGTAGATGTTTTTGCAAGGCTAAATCCTTTACAAAAAGAAAGAGTTGTTTCAACATATAAAAACAATGGACATGTAGTCGGATATATGGGGGATGGAGTAAATGATTCGCCATCATTACATAAAGCTGATATAGGAATATCAGTAAATACAGCAACAGATATTGCAAAAGAAGCAAGTGACATAATTTTGCTTGAAAGAAATTTGAATGTTATTTATGATGGAGTAATTGAAGGAAGAAAAGTATATGGAAATATTATAAAATACATGAAAATGGCATTAAGTTCAGACTTTGGAGATGTATTTAGTATAATGATAGCAAGTATTTTTCTACCATTTTTACCATTATTACCAATTCAAATGTTAATACAAGATTTCATATATGATTTTTCGCAAATAGGAATACCATATGATAATGTTGATGAGGAATTTTTGAGAAAACCTAAAAAATGGAACACAAAAGGAATATCAAAATTTATGCAAGTTATGGGAATAACAAGTTCACTAATAGATGTAATATCATTTATTATTTTTTGGTTTATTTTAGGATACAATGGAATAGAAAAACAAGCATATTTCCAAACAGCATGGTTTGTAACATGTTTAATAACAGAATTAATGATAATCTACAATGTAAGAACAAGCAAAAAGCCATTTATAGAATCAAATGCTTCAAAAAAATTAATGTTACTGACACTATTTTCAGGAATATTAACAATTATAACGCCAATTATATTGTATGGTGTGAAATCATTTAATTTTGTAATTTTACCACCAGTATTTTATTTGTACTTATTAGGATTAGTTATTGGATATTTTGTTATAGTCAGCTTTATAAAGAAAGTATATATAAAGAAATATCATGAATGGTTGTAATAAAAAATTTTGCTACTGGATAATCGTTTTAATTTGTTTTTATAAGAAAGACTTGAAATATAAACTTTTCATTACATTCCTCGGCTTATTACGAAATTTAAAAAATTCTAATTTGTTTTATGGGTCCTTTCCACTATCGTGAACTCTTACCATAAAACTGCATAAGAATTTCTAAAATTTCTCCATGCACATTCGTCATTTCATTCAAAGTTTATATTTTAAGTCCTTTCTTTATACTAATTTTTAATAAACGATTATCAAGTAGCAGAATTTTTTATTACAAATTGGTGTTTACATTGGTAAATTTTATTGTTAGCCTTGACAAACATATACTTATATATTATAATGTTAACCAAAGTTAACAAAAACTGTAAAAAGGAGAAATACATGATAACAAAATCATTAGAAGAATATTTAAAAACAATGTATGTGCTCAAAAAACAAAATGGAAACATTAGAGTAACAGATATTGCAAACAAAATGAATTGTTCAAAACCAAGTGTAAATAAAGCACTAAATAATTTAAAAGAAGAAAAACTAATAAATTATGAAACATATGGAACAATAGAACTAACAGAAGATGGAGAAAATCTAGCTCAAAAAATATTAGAAACATATGACATAGTTTATGTATTTTTAAAAGAAGTTTTAAATTTAGAAGAAGAACAAGCTAAAACTGATGCTGAAAGAATAAAGTCAGTTATTGAAGATGATACAACAAATAAATTGGCTAAATATGTTCATAAAGTTTTGGGACTAAAGAGTTTAGATTGTAATTATGATATAAATCAAGAGAAATGTAGATGTTGTATAAAAAGAACATCAAAAGCAAGAAAGGAATAAGAAAATGAGTGACAAATTATTAGAAATAAAAGATTTACATGTTAATGCAGGAGAAAAAGAAATTTTAAAAGGATTAAACTTAAATATAAAAAAAGGTGAAGTTCATGTAATAATGGGACCAAATGGTGCTGGAAAATCAACACTTGCAAATGTTATTTTAAATAATCCACAATACACAAAAATAAGTGGTTCAGTAGAATTTGAAGGAGAAAATATAAATGATTTAAGTACAGATCAAATTGCTAAAAAAGGGATTTTTATGTCATTCCAATTACCAGAAGAAATACCAGGGATTTCGACAATGAATTTCTTAAAATATGCAAAAAATAAACTAACAGAAAAACCTGTTAAAATCTTTGAATTTAAAGATACTGTAAAAAAATATTCAGAAGAATTAAGTATGAATCCAAAATTAATTGAAAGAAACTTAAATGTTGGATTCTCTGGTGGAGAGAAAAAGAAAAATGAAATTTTACAAATGCTTGTATTAAATCCAAAACTTGCAATATTAGATGAAACAGATTCAGGACTTGATGTTGATGCTATAAAAATAGTTTCTAAAGGTATCGAAATGTTTAAAAATGATGAAAATGGAGTATTAATTATTACTCATAATACAAGAATATTAAATCATTTAAAAGTTGATTATGTACATGTTTTAGTAAATGGACAAATTGTAAAAACTTCAACAGCTGAATTAGCTGAAGAGATTGAAGAAACAGGATATGCGCAATATAAATAAAACTGCTCAGTCTGAGCAGTTTTACAGAGATTTGTTGCTAAGGATTAATTTCTTTTTATTTTAAAAATTCCAGTAATTTTCTCAATTACAAAGGAAAATGCAAATAATATTAGCATAATTCCAAATGAAATTGATATTACCCAAATATGGATACCAAATATACTGGCTAAAATACCAAAAGAAATTAATCCTATTCCAAGGGATACAAGAATGTTAAAAATTAAAATTAATGCACCTGTAGTTGAATTATCCTTATTCATAAATTTACCTCTTTATATTTTTGGCTATATTTACAGTTACTACATAAATATAACATAAAAAAATATAAAAATCAAGCAATAGTTAAAAGGAGTGTTTGCATGAAAACTCAAATAGAAGAAATAAATAGAAATATATATGACATAAAAAATCAAGATGACTATGAATTCAAAATGCAAAAGGGTTTAAGTAGAGAAATAGTAGAAGAAATATCAAAAAGAAAAAATGAACCGGATTGGATGTTAGAAATAAGACTAAAAGCATTAGAAATGTACAAAAAATTAGAACTTCCAACATGGGGACCAGATTTATCAGGACTAAAAATGGATGAAATTGCAACATATGTAAAACCAAAAACAAATTTAAATAGTTCTTGGGAAGATGTGCCAGAAGAGATAAAAGACACATTTGATAAATTAGGAATACCAGAAGCAGAAAAAACATCATTAGCAGGAGTTGGAGCACAATATGATTCAGAAGTTGTATATCATAGTATGAAAGAAGATTTAATAAAACAAGGAGTAATTTACACAGATATGGAATCAGCTGTAAGAGATTATCCTAAAATAGTAAAAGAACACTTTATGAAATGTGTTCCAATAAGTGACCATAAATTTGTCGCATTACATGCAGCTGTATGGTCAGGAGGTTCATTTGTATATGTACCAAAAGGAGTGAAATTAGACATTCCTTTACAATCATATTTTAGATTAAATTCACCAGAATCAGGTCAATTTGAACACACATTAATAATAGTAGATGAAGGTGCAAGCCTACACTTTATAGAAGGATGTTCTGCTCCTAAATATAATAAAGTAAATCTACATGCAGGATGTGTTGAGTTATATGTAAAAGACAATGCATATTTAAGATATTCAACAATAGAAAACTGGTCTAAAAATATGATGAACTTAAATACTAAAAAGGCAATAGTAGGAAAAAATGCACAAATAGACTGGGTAACAGGATCATTTGGATCAAAAGTATCTATGTTATATCCAATGAGCATATTAAATGGAGAAAATGCCAAAACGGAATATACTGGAATTACATTTGCAGGTGGAGGACAAGACCTAGATACAGGATTTAAGGTAATTCATAATGCACCAAACACATCATCAGTAGTAAATTCAAAATCGATTTCTAAAGATGGTGGTGCATGTACTTATAGAGCATTAGTAAGGATAAATGAAAATGCTAAAAATTCAAAATGTAGTGTAAGTTGTGAATCACTTATGTTAGACGATATTTCAAGATCTGATACAATACCTGTTAATGACATTAGAACAGATGAAGTAGAATTTTCACACGAAGCTAAAATAGGAAAAATCAGTGATAAGGCTATATTTTACTTAATGTCAAGAGGGTTATCAGAAGAAGATGCAAAAGCAATGATTGTAAGAGGATTTGCATATCCAATTTCAAAAGAATTGCCAGTAGAATATGCAGTTGAAATGAATAATTTAATAAATCTAGAGTTAGAGGGGGCAATTGGATAATGGAAAAATTAAAAGTAAATGATACACCAGTTAGAACAGCAAGAAATTTTAAGATAAATAATATAGAAGTTGAATTTGATTTACCAGAAAAGATTGCTGAATTCAAAAATGTCGAAATTATTAATGACAAAAGTATTATAGATAGTGAAATTTCAAATACACCACTAACTTACGGTACAGGAAAAATTTTAGAAGAATTAAATTATGAAACAGCAAATAGCAAAATAAAAATACAAACAAGCAACAAAAAAGAAGATATTAGAATAAGATACAATTTTGATGATAATAATGTGAATTTAATAAATCAAATAGAAATAATTGCAAATGTTGATACAAATGTAATTATTGAATATAAATCTCAAACATCACAAAAATGTTTACACAATGGTATTATTAGAGCAATTGCAAATGAAAATGCAAAACTTAATGTAACAATTGTAAATCTATTAAATGAAAATTCTGATAATTTTGAAGCAATAGAAAATAGATTAGAAAAAAATTCAAAAGTAAATTATACAATTATTGATATTGGTGCAAAAACTAGCGTTTCTAATTATTACTCAAATATAATTGGAGAAAATGCAGACAATGATTTGAAATCAATCTATTTAGGTATTGGTGAACAAAGAAAAGATATTAATTATATTGCAGAATTAAGAGGAACAAAGACTAATATAGATATTGATGTACAAGGAGCTTTAAAAGATGAAGCTAAGAAGAACTTTAAAGGAACTATTGATTTCAAAAAAGGTTCTAAAAAAGCAAAAGGAAATGAAAATGAATATTGTATGCTTTTATCTGATAAGGCTAAATCTATTGCATTACCAATGCTTTTATGTACTGAAGAAGATGTAGAAGGTAATCACTCAACTGCTTCTGGCAAAGTTGATGAAAAACAGTTATTTTATATTATGACTAGAGGTATTAGCTATAAAGAAGCGGTTAAATTAATTGTTAAATCTAAGTTTAATAAGATTATTGAAAGAATTTCTGATGAAGAGTTGAAAAATGAGATTTTAAGTGAGATTGATAAGAGGTTAGATTAAAAAACGAAAAAAAGTTCGAAAAAATATTGACGATAAGTTTACATCATGATATAATTATTCATGTGGTTGAGAAGATTATTTACCGAATTCTGGCATAAGTGCATAGATTGATAAGCTATGCACAGCCTATTAATCTATGCATTTATGTCAAATATGGCTTAAATGTAAATACAAAAGAAGGAGGTAAAGCCGATGGAGTTAATAGAACATCTATTAATGAAATTAGTGACTTTTGGAGGAATTGGATTTTTAATACATATTTGTTCTAAAAACAAGTACATATTCAAATATAGTTCTGAAAAAAGAAAAATCGAGATTTATCCAGATATGGACAAATCTCAAAATAATCAACCAAATGAATAAGGGCGTAAGCTCTTATTCTTTTATATAAATATATTAACACAAATAAAAATAAATGTCAAATAAAAAGAAAGGATTTCTAAATGAAAGTAGAAGAAATAAAAAAAGATTTTACACTATTAGAAAATAGAAATATAACATATTTAGACAGTGGAGCAACAACACAAAAACCAGTACAAGTAATAAAAGCAGTAGAAGAATTTTATGAAAAAAATAATGCAAACCCACATAGAGGTGCATATTCTTTGAGCATAGAAGCAACTGAAGAATATGAAAGCACAAGGACAAAAATTGCAGAATTTATAAATGCAAAACATAGAGAAGAAATAATATTTTCAAAAAATGCAACAGAAAGCTTAAATTTAATTGCATATTCATATGGAATGGATAACTTAAAAAAAGATGATGAAGTAGTAATTTCCATAATGGAACATCATTCAAATTTAGTGCCATGGCAAAAAGTGACAAAAGCAACAAGTAGCAAATTAAATTATATGTATATTAATGAAAACTTTGAACTTTCTGATGAAGAAATTGAAAGTAAAATTACAGATAAGACAAAAATAGTCGGAATAGCACATGTTTCAAATGTTTTAGGAACAATAAATAATGTAAAGAAAATTATAAAATATGCACATAAAAAAGGTGCTATTGTAATTGTTGATGCATCACAAAGCATTCCACATATGAAAATAGATGTACAAGATTTAGATGCAGATTTTTTAGTGTTTTCAGGACATAAAATGTTAGCGCCTTTAGGGATAGGTGTATTATATGGAAAAAGAGAAATTTTAAACAAAATGACACCATTTCTAATGGGTGGAGATATGATAGAATATGTTTATGAACAAGATACAACATTTGCACCATTGCCAAATAAATTTGAAGCAGGAACACAAAATGTAGAAGGAGTTATCGGGTTAGGTGCAGCAATAGATTATATTCAAAAAATCAGATATGATAAAATACAAGAACTTGAAAATGATGTAGTATCATATGCAAGACAGGAATTGTCTAAACTAGATTACTTAACATTATATCTAACTCCAAATGTTGAAAATCATTCAGGTGTAATCTCATTTAATATTAAAGGAGTACATCCACACGATGTTGCGAGTATTTTGGATTCAGAAAATGTTTGTGTGCGTTCAGGAAACCATTGTGCACAACCACTCATGAGATTTTTAGGTATTGATTCAACATGTAGAGCAAGTTTTTATTTTTACAATACAAGAGAAGATGTAGATAAACTTGTTCATGCTTTGAATAAAGCATATGATATGTTTAAGAAATTTATAAGATAGAGGTAAAAAGATGGAAGATTTAACAGATGTATATAATGACTTAATAATGGAACATAGTATGAATTCATATAACAAGAAAAAGTTAGAAGGAGCAGACTATTCAGAAATAGGACATAACCCAAATTGTGGAGATGAAATAACATTAGAACTAAAATTGGATGGAAACAAAATAGAAGATATGGCATTCACAGGACATGGTTGTGCAATTTCACAAGCTTCAACTTCAATAATGATAGATACATTAAGGGGTAAAACAATAGAAGAGGCAAAAGAAATCATAAAAACATTTATAGAAATGATAAAAAGAGAAACAACAGATGAGGAACAATTAAAGAAGTTAGAAGATGCTATAGCATTTAAAAATGTATCAAATATGCCAGCAAGAGTAAAATGTGCACTTTTAGCCTGGCATACAATAGAAGATATGCTTAATAAAAATGATGAAAATGGAAAAGGAACAATAAATTGTTGTCATTAATTAAAATATGAAGAAAAGGTATGAAAAAATGAAGAATAAAAAAGTATTATTAGGAATGAGTGGAGGTGTAGACAGTAGTGTGTCTGCCTTGTTGTTAAAACAAAATGGATATGAACCAATAGGAATAACATTAGAACTATTTGCAGGAAGCAGTTGTTGCAATATAGAAACATATATAGATGCTAAAAATGTATGTAATTCAATAGGTATACCACATTTTACAGACAATTGCAAAGAACTATTCCAAAGGTATGTTATACAAGATTTTATTGATTGTTATTCAAACTGCAAGACACCAAATCCATGTATAGAATGTAATAAATATATGAAGTTTGGATACATGTGGGAAAAAGCCAAAGAACTTGGATGTGAATATATTGCAACAGGACACTATGCAAAAACAGAATATAGTGAAAAATATGGTAGATGGGTATTAAAGAAATCAAATGCAGGAAAAAAGGACCAAAGTTATGTATTGTGGAATATTCCGAAAGAATTACTAGAACATGTAGTATTTCCTCTTGCAAATTTTGAAGACAAAGAACAAATTAGAGAAATTGCTAGAGAGAATAATTTAAAAGTTGCTAATAAGCCAGACAGTGAAGATATCTGTTTTGTGCCAGATGGAAATTATAAAAGATTTTTAGAGATTAATTCAAACTTAAAACCAAAAAAAGGAAGCATAGTAAATAGCAAAGGAGAGAAATTAGGAGAACATACTGGATTATATAATTATACAATTGGGCAAAGAAAAGGACTAGGAATATCTTATAAAGTACCTTTATTTGTAATAGGATTTAACCCACTAAAAAATGAAGTAATCGTTGGCGAAGAAAGTGAATTATATAAAAAAGAGGTTAATGTAATAGATATTAATTTACTATTAATAGATAAAATCAAAGAGCCAATACAAGTAGATGTAAAAACAAGATATTCTTCAAAAGTTGCGAAAGCAACAATAGAACCAAATGGAGAAAATCAAGTAAAAGTAATATTTGATGAACCACAAAGAGCAATAACACCAGGGCAATCAGCAGTATTCTATATTAATGACATTATACTTGGGGGAGGAAAAATATCTTAAACTTTCGTATATACTTTTCTAGCATAGAACAAAAGCGATGAAATCTCAAAGGGCTAGTGATTGTAGCTTATTATATAATAAAAAGTCTCCTTTTGGAGACTTTCAATACCGAAAATGCTTTAATAATTTGTAATTCATTATTACAATATCATCATAATTTACATTAAATTTTATGGCACAAGCATTTTCTAATACATAAATATCATCATATGAAGATATCTTATTTGGGAGTAATACTTGAGTCATAAAAGGTTTATTGCAACACATGCCAGATACAAAGTAGTGATAGTTTTTCTTTTTGAATAACATATAAGTACCTCCTAAAATATAATATTAATATTTTAGATTATACTATAAATATAGCCATAAATCAAGAAAATAGACATAAAATGGAAGAAAAGAGATGAATATTAGGTGATAGAAGAAGCAGGAGAATTAATAAAACAAGGGAAAATAGTAATATTTCCAACAGAAACAGTATATGGAATTGGAACTAATGGTTTAGATGAAAAAGCTGTAAGAAAACTATATGAAGTAAAACAAAGACCATTAAATAAACCAATTAGTTTACTAGTAGCCAATATGAAAATGGTAAATCTGATAGCAAAAGACATAACAGAAAAAGAATACAAAATAATGAAGAATTTTTTTCCAGGACCGTTAACAATAATATTGAAAAAGAAAGATATTGTACCTGATATTGTAACTGCTGGACAAGATACAATAGGAGTAAGAATGCCAAGAGGAGAGATAGCAAGGAAACTTGTAGAATTATCAGGAGTTCCAATTGCAGCTCCAAGTGCGAATATCTCTGGAGAACCAAGTGGTACAAATTTGCAAGAAATAATGAAAAATTTTGAAGGAAAAGTAGACTATTGCATTGATGGTGGAAACAGTGAATTAGGCCTTGCATCAACTATTGTACAAGTAATAGATGAAAAACCAATAATTTTGAGACAGGGAAGTATTACATTAGAACAGATAAATAAAATACTAAATGTTGAAAAATAACTACAATTACCTTGAGAAAGGAATGATATAAAAGATGAAAGTTTTAATAATAGAAGATCAATATAGCCTAGCAGATGCAATAGCAGAAACTTTAAAAAAAGAGAATTTTTTAGTAAAAATTGTAACAGATGGAGAAGATGGAGAAGACGAGGCATTAACAGATATATATGATTTGATTTTGCTAGATGTTATGCTACCACATAAAGACGGATTTGAAATATTAAAAGAATTAAGAAGAGAAAAAATCGAAACGCCAGTTATAATGTTAACTGCTAAATCAGAAATATATGATAAGCTAAATGGTTTAGAAAATGGAGTTGATGATTACATAACAAAACCATTTCATATGAAAGAATTAGTTGCAAGAATAAAAGTGGTTCTAAAAAGAAATGCAAAAGTGGAAGATATAAATGTGTTAGAATTAGGAAAATTAAAATTCAATACAAAAACAGGCGAAATGAGTTGTAATGAAAATAAGATAACAATAAATGGTAAAGAACTAGAATTATTAGAAACTTTTTTGATAAATAAAAATCAAATAATGGATAGAGAAACTTTAGCTAACAAGATATGGGGATATGACAGTGAAGCTGAATATAATAATGTAGAAGTATATATTTCTTTCTTAAGAAAAAAATTGAGATTATTAAAAGCAAATATAAAAATTAAAGCAATTAGGGGAATTGGATATAAAATGGAGGTAGACAATGATTAAAAAGTTAAAAAATAAAATTTTTATGATATTATTTACCTCTTTAACAGTAATTATTTTAGGAATAATTTTAATTTTTGCATCTTTAAATTACAATAATGCAATGAGAACATCAAGAATGAATATAGATCGAGTTACAAGAATGCAAGAAAGACCTGAATTTAGAGGAGAACAAAATAGAACCGAAATAGATGAATTTATAAAAGAGCAAAATGAAAAAGCAAGTTCACAAGTAAAAAAAATAATAATATTTTCTACAACTATGACTTTAATATCTTTAATAATGATATACTTAGTTTCGAAAAAAATATCTGAGGTTATAGTAAAACCTATAAATGAAACATTAGAAAAGCAAAAACAATTTATATCAGATGCATCACATGAATTAAAAACACCTCTTGCTGTTATAGAAGCAAATTCAGATGTATTAGAAAATGAAATTGGAGACAACAAATGGCTAAAATATATTCAAAGTGAAACAGAAAGTATGGATAAATTAATAAATGAATTATTGTTGCTTGCAAAAATAGAAAATGTAGATGATATAAAAGACTATGAAAAAATTAATTTATCAGAATATATCGAAACAATAACTTCAATGTTTGAAAGTATGGCATATGAAAAACAAGTGAAAATAATTACTAAAATTCAAAATAATATTATATTAAATGGTAATAAGCAAGATATTGAACATATTGTTTCTACATTATTAGATAATGCAATAAAACATTCTCTAAAAGAGAAAGAGGTAGAAGTAGATCTGCTACAAGAAAAAAACAATGTTATTATTAATGTTAGAAATTGTGGTGAGCCAATTCCTAAAGATCAACAAGATAGAATTTTTGAAAGGTTTTACAGAGTTGATAAAGCTCGAAATAGAGATGAAAAGAGATATGGCTTAGGCTTGGCAATTGCTAAATCTACTGTTGTGAAATATAATGGTAAAATAGATGTTGAATGTAAAGAAGGAATTACTTGTTTTAAAGTAAGTTTTCCTATAAAAGATTAGTAATATATTAAATAACAAATAATAAAGAGGAGACCGAGTGAGTCTCCTCTTATGATTTTAATCCAAAATCTTTACAGCATACAGTGGATTTATAGTTGATATCCTAACTATAAATTTTATTATTTTGTCTGGTTCTTCAGAAGAGGGAATATTAAACGCTATTGCTTGTGTTAGTTCTTCTTTTTTTGGCTGAATATATACTTTGGTTTTTTCACCAAAATATTCGTGTACCAGCATTATCGTTACTTGAGCCATACCGTTATGTATGTCTTCTCCATCTCTCCGTAAAACACAAATTCTCATACTGATTACCTCCACTTTAATTAAAAATTTAGATTAATAACAAGTATGTGTGTAACTACACATAGATATATTATACTTTATATCTTGGATTATGTCAATTTCAATGAGATACTTTTCAATAAATTTTCAATCTTTATATATTATATTAATATTCGAATTGGAAAATAATAATTAAATTAATAAATACAAGGAGGAAGAAAATGTATATTTTGAAAAATAGTTTAATATCAATTTTTAGAAACAAAGGAAGGAACATATTAATAGGCATAATAATACTAACAATAGCATGTGCATCAACAGTAACATTGGCAATAAGAAATACAGCAAATACAATAGTAAAAAACTATGAAGAATCACACGACTTAATTGCAACAATATCATTTGATAGGGGACAATTAGGAAAGAATTTTAAAGGTGGAGAAGATGCACAAAAAGAGAATATAGAAGCTTTTAATAATATACAATCACTAACAATTGATGATGTTAAAAATTATGGGGAAAGTAGTTATTTAAAAGGATATTATTATACTTATACAACTTCATTAAATAGTGACACATTAAGCAAAGCAACAGATTCATTTGAATATGAAGTAGAAGATAAACAAACAACAACATCATCAAATACAACAACAAGTACTACAGGTAGTTCTGGAAATAGACCTAATATGCCAGAAGGACAATTGGGTGAAAGACACACAGTAACAGAGAATAATACAACAACAGTAATTACAAAATCAAAAGAAAAATTTGAAAGTGATAAGAACCTTACAGGTGATTTTGAATTAGATGGATATTCTTCATATGATGCAATGACAGAATTTACAGAAGGAACATCAACAATAACAGATGGAGAAATGATATCAGATTTCAATGGATTTGAATGTGTAATAAGTTCAGAATTAGCAACTTTAAATAGTGTAAAGGTTGGAGATACAATTACATTAAAAAATTCAACAACAGAAAAAACATATGATTTTAAAGTAACAGGTATTTATAGTAGCAATAATGATAATGGAGATACAGCAAGTATGTACTCAAAATCAGCAAATAAAATAATTACAGGAAGTGAAGTAATTAAACAACTTGTTGCAGATGATAGTACACTTACAACAAATGTAACACCATCATTTATTTTAAATAGTGAAGATGATATCGAAGCATTTACAACAGAAGTAAAAGAAAAAGGACTAAATGAATACTATACTGTTAATACAAATTTAGATGAAATAACAAGTGCAACAGAATCAATTGAAAATGTAAAAACTTTTGCAACTACATTTTTGATTATTACATTAATAATATCTTCTTTAGTATTATTTGTAATTAATATGATAAACATTAGAGAAAGAAAATACGAAATTGGTGTATTTAGAACAATAGGAATGAGTAAACTAAAATTAACAATGCAGTTTGTACTAGAATTACTAATCGTTTCTACAATTTCATTAATAATAGGAGCAATAATTGGAGCATTCTTAGCAAAGCCAGTAGGAAATATGTTATTAGCAAATGAAATTGAATCAAGTCAAGATGCACAGGAAGAAATGTCAAATAATTTTGGTAAACATGGAGGAATGGAGATGCAATTTAATAAAGGTGGAAAAGTTCAAACAATTCAAAATATGGAAGCGGTTGTTGATTTTACAGTGGTAATACAATTGTTAGGAATTGGATTATTATTAACATTAATTAGTAGTTTAGCATCAATGATTAGTATACAGCGTTTTTCACCATTGACTATTTTAAAAGAAAGATCATAATGAGGTTGGAAAAGAATTAAATTTTGACAATGAAATTTGAAACAGTCAAAATTGTAATTATTTTCCAACTTGATGTAAGCCAAGAGAAAGAGAGGATATAAAAAATGGGAATATTAAAATTAGAAAATGTATGTTACAGATATAAAGATGCACCAAAAGATAGTTATGTATTTAAAAATATAAACTATGATTTTGAAGAAGGTAAAATGTATGCAATAAAAGGAAAAAGTGGAAGTGGAAAAACAACATTATTATCACTTATTACGGGATTAGAAAATTGCACAGAAGGTCAAATTTTATATGATGGTAAAGAATTAAAAAAGATGAATTTAGATACTTATAGAAATACAGATATAGGAATTGTATTTCAAAGTTACAATTTATTGCCAAGACTAACAGCATTGGAAAATATAATTTTATCAATGGATATTAGTAAAGTAAAAGTAGAAGATAAAAAACAAAAAGCTTTAGAATTGATGAAAAATGTAGGACTTTCTGAGGATAAAGCAAATAGAAAAATATTAAAACTTTCAGGAGGGGAACAACAGCGTATTGCTATTGCAAGAAGTTTGGCGTATAACCCTAAAATCATTATTGCTGATGAACCAACAGGAAATTTAGACAAAGATACAGAAAACGAAATTCTAAAAATTTTTAAAACACTTGCTAGAGATGAAAACAAGTGTATTATAATTGTTACACATTCTCAAAATGTTTGTGATAATGTAGATATAGTTTATGATTTACAGAAAAAAGCTGTTCAATAAAAGAACGGCTTTTAATATTTCTTGACAATTTTAGAAACATAAAATAAAATATAAAGAAAAAGAGAGAAAAGGAGAAAATTATGAAAAAGGTAGGATTTACAATTGGAAAATTTGCACCATTTCATAAAGGACATGAATATTTAATAGAAACAGCGTTAAGAGAAACAGATGAATTTTATATCGTTATATATGATACAGATATTATTAATATACCGATAGAAAAAAGGGCACAGTGGATAAAAAATAAGTATAAAAAAGTAAAACTAATTTATGCGTATAACAGTCCTAAACAATATGGTTTAGATGAAGAAAGTGTAAAAATTCAAATGGAATATTTAATAAAGCAAATAGAAGGAATACCAGTGACTTGTTTTTATAGCAGCGAACCATATGGAGAAAAAGTAGCACAATATCTTGGAATTAAAAACAGAACTGTTGATATAAAAAAAGTACAAATTCCTATAAGTGCAAGTAAAATAAGAAATAATATAGAAGATAATAAAAATTTCTTGGAAAAACAAGTATATGATGATATAAAAGAATTTTCAAGGAAAAAAATTTAAATTTTCGAGTTAATTTGCTCTTTTACGCTATTATTTAAAATTAATGTAAAAAATTCTTGATAAAAATGAAACAAAATGTTAAAATTAATAAGTGAAAAAATAAGAAGAAGAGGATAAAATGATAAACTTATTATTATGTGGAAATGAAAAAGTATTTGATGGAGCTTTAACAGAACTAATATCAATAACAAACAGAACACAGGAACAAATAAAATGTTATATATTTACTGCAGAATTAACAAGAATAAAACCAGAATATACACCAATAAGTGAAGAACAAGTAGATTTTTTAAACCAAGTATTCAAAAGAAAAAATTCAGAAAATCAAGTAATAAGAATAGATGTAACAGAAATATATGAAAATCAATTTAAAAACTGTGTAAATGAAGGTGCATATTGTACCCCATATACATTATTACGATTATTAGCAGATTTAATACCAGAAATGCCAGAAAAATTATTGTATTTAGATATAGATATGATGGCAGGTGGTGATATTTCACAGTTATATAACATAGATATTAAAAATTATGAATATGCAGCAGTAAAAGAAAAATATGGATGTTGGCTAATAAGACCAGACTATATAAATGCTGGAATGCTATTATTAAATATGAAAAAAATAAAAGAAACAAAGCTCTTAGAAAAAGCAAGGGAAAGAATAAAAACTAAAAAAATGTTATTTGCAGATCAAGATGCAATATTTTGGTCAACAACCAAAAAGAAAATTATACCAAGAATATATAATGAACAATCAAAATTCAATAAAAAAGACACAATAATATGTCATTTTTGTAAAAGATTAATGCTTTTACCATATCCACACACAGAAAATTTTAAGCAATGGAATATTGAAGAAGTTCATAAAGTTTTAAAATGTTATTATTTTGACAAAGATTTAGAAGAATATTTGAAATTAAAAGAAGAATATAATGCAAGAATGAAAGAGGAAGTTTAGATGGAAAAATATCAAGAAATAATACCAATTTTCTTTGCAGTTGATGATGATTATGTACCATTTTTAGCAGTAACATTGCAATCATTGGTAAACAATGCATCACAAGAATATTATTATGTAATAAAAGTATTATATACAAGAATGAGCGAAGAAAGTAAAGAAAAAATTAATAAATATACAAGAGAAAATATAAGTATAGAATATGTAGATTTAAATTATTATATAGAAAAAATAAAAAATAAATTATACACGAGAGACTATTTCTCAATGACAACATATTTTAGACTATTTATTTCAAACTTATACCCACAATATAATAAAGTAATTTATTTAGATAGTGATATAGTTTTATTAAAAGATATAGCAGAATTATACCAAATTGACATTGGAGATAATCTACTAGGAGCAGTACCTGATGATATAATTCAAAAAAACGAAGTATTCCAAGAATATGTTGAAAAAGTAGTAGGAGTAGCAAGTTATAAGACATATTTTAATGCAGGAATGTTAGTAATGAATTTGGATGAACTTAGAAAATTCCAATTTCAAGAAAAATTCTTATATTTATTAGAAAATATAAAGTTTTCTGTAATACAAGACCAAGACTATTTAAATAGAATCTGTAAAGGAAGAGTAAAACTTATACCTACAGCATGGAATTTAATGCCAACAGCAAGTGATGATATGAAAGAAGAAGAAATTAAACTGATACATTATAATTATCAATACAAACCATGGCATTATGATGATATCAGATTTGGAAAGTATTTTTGGGATTTAGCAAAACAAACAGAATTTTATGAAGCAATTAATAAAATAAAAGAAAATTTTACAGATGAAATGAAATATAAAGATAGAGAAGCAGATATTGCATTAAGAGAACTTGCACAAAAAGAATCAGACTGCGTTGGAGATGACAGAATGTACAGAAATGTGCAAGTGACAGAAAAATCACAAGAAAGAATAGAAATATTAGAAAAAATAAAACAACTTGAAAAAGAAGGAAAATTTGATGTTGATGCTGAAAATGATCCTCCATCAATAGAATTAACACCTGAGAATGTAGATTATTTAAAAACAAAAAGAACAAATAAATGGAAAAATAAATTTGCAAATAAATTAGGTGAAAGATTTTTAGATGCAATAATAAAAGACAATAAATTGATTATAAAAGATGTAGAAGGTCTTGAATATTTGAGTGAAATGAAAAATGGAGCATTAATTACATGCAATCATTTTAATCCATTTGATTCATTTACTATAGAAGAAATATTTTCGTTATCAGGGCAACGAAAAAAGAAAAAATTATATAAAGTAATAAGAGAAGGAAATTATACAAACTTTCCGGGATTCTATGGATTCTTGTTTAGAAATGCAGATACATTACCATTAAGCTCAAATACAAGAACAATGATAAAATTTATGCAAGCAGCAGATACTATTTTAAAAAGAGGAGATTTTATATTGATATATCCAGAACAAAGTTTATGGTGGAATTATGAAAAACCAAAGCCACTAAAAAATGGAGCATATAAAATAGCAACAAGAAGTAATGTACCGGTAATACCAATATTTATAACTATGAAAGATAGTAATATTATTGGTGAAGATGGATTTCCTGTAAAAGAATATTATGTCCATATAGAAAAGCCAATATATCCAGATGTAACATTATCAGAAAAAGAAAATGTAGAAATTATGAAAAACAAAAATTTTGAAGTATGGAAAAACATATATGAAGAATTTTATGAAATTCCATTAGAATATACTACAATAAAAGAGGAAGTAAATGATGAAATCTAAACAAGTATATTACTATAAAGATGAATTAAATGATGAGTTTTCAGGAGCAAAAATCACACCAAGGATTATTGATGAGAAGTATAAGTATATACACAAAAATTCTTTATGGAATTTTGCTTCTCTTTTATTACAAAATGTATTAAGTATGCCAATCAAGATATTATATGGAAAGCTAAAATTTAGAATAAAATATATAGGAAAAGAAAAACTAAGGTCATATAAAAAAGAAGGATATTTTGTATATGTAAACCATACTCAGGTGTTTGCAGATGTATTTATTCCGAGTTTACCAATGTATCCCAAAAGAAATCATTTTATAGTAAATCCAGAAAATGTTTCTATGAAAATATTAGGAAATGGAATTCAATTACTTGGAGCAATACCAATTCCTAATAATAAAAATGGAATGAAAAATTTTATAAATGCAATAGAAACACATATTGAAAAAGGACATCCAATTACAATATATCCTGAAGCACATATTTGGCCATATTATACTAAAATAAGACCATTTAAAGCTGTATCATTTAAGTATCCAATTCAATATAATAAACCGACTTTTTGTATGACAAATACATATCAAAGCTATGGAAAAAATAATGATAAAGTAAAAATAGTTACATATATTGATGGACCGTTTTTTCCTGATAAATCTTTAAATATGAATGAACAGAAAATAAATTTGAGAAATCAAGTATATAACTGTATGGTAGAAAGAAGTAAAAATAGTAATATTGAGGTTATTGAATATAAGTTACAAGATAATGGTTTAGATTGATATTTTAAATCTTTCTTTGTATTATTTGAACTAAATCATTATTTTGTAGAGTATATAAGCAAAAAATATTATTTTATCGTTTAACTGCGGACGCTCTGCTATTTAAAATTTGCTTGCACCAAATTTTAAACACCTTGTTAAACTTTAAAATGATATTTTTTTGCTTATTATAAATAGTATTAAGTATATTTGGGAAAAATTAAATTTTATGATTTCATATAAATAATAAAAAATTCAAAAAACTATTTAATAAAATACAAATATCTGTTATAATATACATTATGAGAAAAAGGAAGGAATGAGATAAAAGTGAAAATAGGAATAGTAGGATTACCAAATGTAGGAAAAAGTACAATGTTTAACAGTATAACAAAAGCAGGAGCAGAATGTGCAAACTATCCATTTTGTACAATAGAACCAAATGTAGGAGTTGTAGCTGTTCCAGATGAAAGAATAGATAAATTAGCAGAAATGTACAAGCCACAAAAAGTAACAAAAGCTGTTGTAGAATTTGTAGATATTGCTGGACTTGTAAAAGGAGCAAGTAAAGGAGAAGGTCTTGGAAATAAATTCTTATCACATATTCGCGAAGTTGATGCAATATGCCAAGTAGTAAGATGTTTTGAGGATTCAAATGTAATACATGTAGATGGAAGTGTTAATCCATTAAGAGATATTGAAACAATAAATCTTGAATTAATATTTGCAGATATGGAAACACTAACAAAAAGATTAGATAAAGCAAAAAAAAGTTTAAAGGCAGATAAAAAATATCAAACAGAAATTGATTTAATAGAAAAAATAAAATCAAATTTAGAAAAAGGTATTCCTGCTAGAGCTTTGGAATATAATGAAGATGAACAAGAAATGCTAAAAGATATGTATTTATTAACAGCAAAGCCAATAATTTATATTGCAAATATATCAGAAGAACAAATACAAGATGCAGATAATGAAGAAATGGTAAAACAGGTAAAAGAATATGCTTCAAAAGAAAATGCAGAAGTAATACCGCTATGTGTAAAAATTGAAGAAGAACTATCAGGACTAGAAGAACAAGATAAAAAAGAAATGCTAGAAGCATTAGGATTAGAAGAATCAGGCTTAGATAAACTAATAAAAAAGAGTTATGATTTATTGGGCTTAATGTCATTCTTAACAGCTGGAGAACCAGAAGTAAGAGCTTGGACAATAAAAAAAGGAACAAAAGCTCCAAAAGCAGCAGGAAAAATCCATTCTGATATAGAAAGAGGATTTATAAAGGCTGAGATTGTTTCATATAATGATTTAGTAAGAGAAGGTTCAATGGTGGCTGCAAAAGAAAAAGGTTTAGTTCGCCAAGAAGGAAAGGAATATATAATGCAAGATGGAGATGTAGTATTATTTAAATTTAATGTATAAAATAGTAAAATTCCATAATTTATGATAAAAACGAAAATAAAATAAAAAAATACGCAAAAAAACTTGCAATTATAAAAAAAATGTAGTATAAATAAAAGAGAGAGAAATACAATAGATAAAAAATATTAAGAAAGAGGTATGAAAATGAAGAGAACAAAAATATTAAAAGCAATGATAATATTAATTATAGGAGCTGTATTATTTGCAATGTCAACAAAAGTATTTGCTTTAGATGATTCAGATTCAGAACTTAATTTTTATGAAGATCAAAGTGAATTATTAGATACTGAAGATAGTAATGATCCAAATACAAATACTAATCCAAATACAAACACAAATCCAAATACTAATACTAATCCAAATACTAATAATTACAGTACAAACTTACCAAAAGCAGGAGCACCAGAAAACACTATGATGGTAGTTGCAGTAACAATTTTAGGAATTACAGCTGTTTATGCATACAAAAAAATAAGAGAATATAAAAACATATAAGAGAAAAAGTAAAATAGAGGTTTCTAACAGAGAAAATTAGTCAGAGGTTGAGAGCTAATTTAAGAAAACATATTTGAAAAACTAACTCTTTAAGTTTCTAGTGAATAAGCTAGACGCGTAAGAAGCGTTAAAATCAAATTAAGTAAAATATTGGGATGGAACCGTGTAATAATCACTCCTATAAGTAGAAATACTTATGGGAGTTTTTATATACCAGGAAAGTATAACTTTTCTGGCATATAAAAAGCAACAACCGCTAGCCCTTTGAGATTTTCTCCTTATAGTCGAAAACTCAAATCGGGCGAGAACAAATCAAAGAAAAATTTTCAATTTTTCTTACTTGTTCTTTAATAGGAAACATTCTTATAAATAAGGGAGGAATTTAAAATGATAAAAGTAACATTAAAAGATGGAAAAGTTTTAGAAGTAGAAAAAGGAAAAACAATATTAGAAGTAGCTAAACAAATAAGTGAAGGATTAGCAAGAATGGCAACTTGTGGTGAAGTTAATGAAAAAGTTGAAGACTTAAGATATGAATTAAAAGAAGATTGTTCATTAAACATATGTACATTTGAAAATAGTGAAGAAGGAAAGAAAGCATATTGGCATACAACAGCACATATAATGGCACAATCTATAAAAAGATTATTTCCTAATGTACAATTAGCAATAGGACCAGCAATAGCAAATGGATTTTATTATGATTTTGACACAGAACATAGATTTTCAGAAGAAGACTTTGAAAAAATCGAACAAGAAATGAAGAAAATAATAAAAGAAGACTTAGCAATTGAAAGATTTGAACTTCCAAGAAATGAAGCTATTAAATTAATGAAAGAAGCAAATGAAGGATATAAAGTAGAACTTATAGAAGATTTACCAGAAGGAGAAGTAATTTCATTCTATAAACAAGGAGAATATGTTGATTTATGTGCAGGACCTCACTTAATGAGTACAGGAAAAGTAAAAGCAGTAAAACTATTATCTACATCAGGTGCTTATTGGAGAGGTGATGAAAAAAATAAAATGCTTCAAAGAATTTATGGTATTTCATATCCAAAAGCAAGTCAATTAGAAGAATATTTAAAACTATTAGAAGAAGCTAAAGAAAGAGATCATAGAAAAATAGGAAAAGAACTTGAATTATTTATGACACATGAATTAGTAGGTTCTGGACTTCCAATGTATTTACCACATGGAGCTACAATAAGAAGAACATTAGAAAGATATATTCAAGACAAAGAAATTGAATTAGGATATGATCATGTATATACACCATGCCTTGCAAATGTAGAATTATATAAGACAAGTGGACATTGGGATCATTACAAAGATGATATGTTTCCAGCTATGAAAATGGATAATGAAGAAATGGTATTAAGACCAATGAACTGTCCACACCATATGTTAATATATAAGAGCAAAACTCGTTCTTATAGAGATTTACCAATTAGAATTGGTGAACTTGCAAATGACTTTAGATATGAAAATAGTGGAGCTGTTTGTGGACTAGAAAGAGTAAGACAAATGTGTCAAAATGATGCACATTTATTTGTTAGACCAGACCAAATAAAAGAAGAAGTAGGAAATGTATTGAAATTAATTAAAGAAGTATATCAAAAAGACTTCGGATTTTCTGCTGATTCATTTAAATACAGATTATCATTAAGAGATAAAAACAATAAAGAAAAATATATAGATAATGATGAAATGTGGGAAACAGCTGAAGCACAATTAAGAGCAATATTAAAAGATATGAATATTGATTTTTACGAGGCAGAAGGAGAAGCAGCATTTTATGGACCCAAAATAGATATTCAAATAAAAACGGCATTAAATCATGATATAACAATTCCAACTTGTCAATTAGATTTTGCATTACCAGAAAGATTTGATTTAAACTTTATAGGTGAAGACAACAAAGAACATAGACCAGTAGTAATCCACAGAGCTATTCTTGGTTCTTCTGATAGGTTTATATCATTCTTAATTGAAGAAACAAAAGGATTATTCCCTGTATGGCTATCACCTGTACAAGTAAAAATATTATCTATTACAGATAATCAAGTTGAATATGCAAAACAAGTTGAAACTGAATTGAAAAAACATAAAGTTAGAGTTGAATTAGATGAATCTAACGAAAAGATAGGATATAAAATTAGAAAAGCTCAACTTGAAAAAGTTCCATATATGCTAGTACTTGGAGCAAAAGAACAAGAAGGAAATCTTGTTGCAGTTCGCTCTAGAAAAGATGGAGATATTGGACAAATGAAATTTGAGGAATTTACTGAAAAAGTAAAAAAAGAAATTGATGAAAAAGTAATAAAATAGTTTAACTTAAAGAAGGGATTATATATAAATATTTTGAAAACCTTACTGTCGCAACCGACAGATTATAAAAATTTGTAGATTGCTCCATATCGCATTCGCTTTGCTCATTTGGTCGCTGGCGCGGTTTATCAAATATTTATATATAATCCCTTCTTTAGATACAAAATTTATTTAATTGAAATTTTTCACATAAAATTCACAATTACATAGTAAGATAATAATATTTGAAATAGAAAGGAAAGTGAAAATGTTACAATTAAAAGGAATAACCAAAAATTATCTTTCAGGAGATAATGAAGTAAAAGCCTTAAAAGGAATAGACCTAGAATTTAGAGAAAGTGAATTTGTTTCAATATTAGGGCAAAGTGGATGTGGAAAAACCACAATGTTAAATATAATAGGGGGACTTGATAGATATACATCAGGAGATTTAGTAATTAATGGAAAATCAACTAAGCAATTTAAAGACAAAGATTGGGATACATACAGAAATCATTCAGTAGGATTTGTATTTCAAAGTTACAATTTAATACCACATCAAACAGTATTAGCTAATGTTGAACTAGCACTTACAATATCAGGAGTAGGGAAAGAAGAAAGAAAAAAGAGGGCAATAGAGGCACTAACAAAAGTTGGATTAGGTGACCAAATAAATAAAAAGCCAAACCAAATGTCAGGTGGACAAATGCAAAGAGTTGCTATTGCAAGAGCATTGGTAAATGACCCAGATATTTTACTTGCAGATGAGCCAACAGGAGCGTTAGATTCTAAGACAAGTGAACAAGTAATGGAAATATTAAAGGATATTTCAAAAGACAGGTTAATAATAATGGTAACACACAACCCAGAATTAGCAGAAAAATATTCATCAAGAATAATTAAATTATTAGATGGAAAAGTTACAGATGATTCAAATCCATATACTGCAACAAAGAAAGATTTAGACAGAGCAAGAACTAAAAAGGAAAAATCAGGAAAAGCATCAATGAAATTTGCAACAGCAGTACATCTAAGTTTAAATAATTTAATGACTAAAAAAGGAAGAACATTTTTAACATCATTTGCTGGTTCAATAGGAATAATAGGAATTGCATTAATTCTTTCATTATCAAATGGAATGCAATCATATATAAATAAAGTAGAAGAAGATACATTATCATCATATCCGATAACAATTCAAGAATCATCTATTGATATGTCAAGTATGATGGAAGCAATGATGGGAAAAGATAATGGAGAAGAACATGATAATGACAAAATATATTCAAGAGCAATTATGGGAGATATGTTAGAAACTTTATCAAGTAAGGTTCAAACTAATAATTTAAAAGAATTTAAAGAGTTTATTGAAAATGGTGACAGTGACATTAAAAATTATATAAATGCAATTCAATATGGATATAATTTAGATTTAAATATTTACAAAGAAAAAGAAGATGGAAGTGCATATAAAGTAAATCCAAGTTCAGTATTAGAAAAAATAGGATTTGGAGATATGGTAAAAGCACAAGAACAATCAAGTTCAATAATGTCTTCCAATAGTGGTATTGCAATGGCAGAAACTGATGTGTGGACAGAAATGCTTGATAATAAAGATTTAATAAATTCACAATATGATGTATTAGCGGGAAAAATGCCAGAAAAATATAATGAAGTTGTATTAATAGCAGATAAGAATAACGAAGTAAGTGATTATACTTTATATTCATTAGGAGTAAAAGATGTTTCAGAACTTGGAAATGCAATGGAGAAATTGAAAAATGGAGAAGAAATAAAAACAAATGATGAGAAAAAAAGTTATTCCTATGATGAACTTTTAAATTATAAATTTAAAGTATTATTAAATACAGACTATTTTAAAAAAGTTGGAAATGTATGGCAAGACATGACAAATGATAAAGAATATATGAAACAAATTGTAAACAGTGCAGAAGAAATTCAAATTGTAGGAATTATTAAACCAAATGAGAATACTGTTGCTTCATCTTCAGCAGGACTAATAGGATATAATAAAGAATTAAAAGAATATGTTATAAACAAAGTTAATGAAGCAGAAATTGTTGAAGAGCAAAAAACTAATCCAGAGATAAATGTATTTACAGGCATAAAATTTCCTGAAAATACAAATGCAACATTTGATTATACACAATTATCTGATGAACAAAAAGCTTATATGGCAACACTTTCAGAAGCAGAACTTGCTCAATTAATGCAAACATACTCTAATAATGCATCAGCAACTTATGATAATAATTTAAGCAAATTGGGAGTTGTAGATTTGGATAATCCATCAACAATTAATTTATATCCTAAAGATTTTGAATCAAAAGATAAGATTGCAGATATTATAACAGATTATAATAATAAACAAACAGAACAATGTAAAGAAGAAAATGTTATTAATTATACAGATTTCATTGGAATTATGATGAGTTCTGTTTCAACTATAATTAATGTAATTAGTTATGTATTAATTGCTTTTGTTGGAATATCACTTGTTGTTTCTTCAATAATGATAGGTATTATAACATATATATCAGTACTTGAAAGAACTAAAGAGATTGGTATTTTGCGTAGTATAGGCGCTTCTAAGAAAGATGTTTCAAGGGTGTTTAATGCAGAAACATTGCTTGTTGGTTTGGTTGCTGGTTTAATTGGTATTGGTGTGACTTTATTAATAGATATTCCAATTAATATTGTGATTGAACATTTAGTTAATATTTCTGGTATTGCTAAACTTCCAGTGGCTGGTGGAATTATATTAGTTGCAATTAGTGTTGGATTGACTATGATTGCTGGCTTGATTCCTGCTAAGTTTGCTGCTAAACGTGATCCAGTTGAAGCATTAAGAACTGAATAGATTTTTAAATAATCTCCAATTTTTGTGAAAAAATCATTAATAAATCTCCAAAAAATGTGAAAAAATAGAAAAATTTTATAAAGAAGATCTTAAAATATAAACCTAATAAAAGGTTTATATTTAGGACCTTCTTTTAAAATTTCAAAAATATATTGACAAAAAGCATACCTTGTTATACAATGCATACAACATACATAGCAATACGATGCATAAAATTATGAAGGAGTGATTGTAATGAAAGTTGACAGGGAATTATTAAAAGGAAGTACAAATTTACTTGTATTAAGTGTTTTAGAAAATGAAAATATGTATGGATATGAGATGATAAAGAAAATTAAAGCAAAATCAGAAAATGTATTTGAATTTCAAGAAGGCACATTATATCCAATACTTCACAAATTAGAAGAAAAAGGATTGATAAAATCATATTGGGATGAAGTAGCTGGCAAAAAAAGAAAATATTATGCAATTACAGAAGATGGCAAAAAACACTTAAAATCTAAAAAAGAAGAATGGCAATTATTTAGTACAAATGTAAATAAGGTTATTGGAGGTGTTTTATTTGAATACTAAAGAATTTTTAAATAAAGTTTCTAAAGAAATAAAATATAAGCCAGCAAATAAAACTATTACAGAAGAGCTAGAGAGCCATATAGAAGAAGCAAAAAAAGATTATTTATGCAAAGGATATTCAGAAAATGAAGCAGAAGAGATGGCTGTTAAACAAATGGGAGATGCTAAGAAAATTGGCAAAAGATTAAATAAAATACATAGACCAAAAATGGATTGGATGTTAATGGGACTAATTATTATATTATTTAGTTTTAGAATTATTTTATCAGTAAATAGTACAAATAATTATATAAATGTAAAATATTTAATTGTAGGGCTTATATGTGGAAGTATTATATATTTCTTTGATTATAGGAAAATAAAGAAATGTGCTAATTTAATATATTTCATATCGAGTATGATATTGATTTTCCAGTGGACTAATTGGTACTTTGGATTTGATATAGATAAAATACAATTTGTTAATATGAGATTATGGAATGTTTGTATTCCACTATACATTATTGCATTTGCAGGATATATAGCAGATTACAAAAAAGAAGACTTTTGGGATATAGTAGTCCTTTATACTATTTCGTGTGTATTGATATATATGCAATCTAATTCTATAACAAATACTTTAATATTAGTATTCTCATATTTAACAATTATTGCTTTAAAAATGCTGCAAGGTAATAAAGAGAAACTAAAAAAAGTAATTGCAATTTATGGAGGAACATTAATCACTTCAGTAATAGTAATGTTACTAATGACAAATATACATATTGCATATATTTTTAATGGAGATACGACAGAAGAAAATTATGCTCCAAATGGATATTGGTACAAAAACACACAAGAACATGAAAATAAAATTTTGAGTAATTTGAAATGTGTTGGTACTACTAATGAGCAAGAAGAACTTAATGAAACAGATTCTAGTCATTTTAGATTTTTATACATACTTGGAAAATTTGGAGTAATACCAGCTACTATTTTAGCTGTGGTAATAATATTTATGTGTGTAAGAATTGTTAAAAATTCTAAAAAGGTCAATGATATCTATGGGAAATATTTAATTATTGGACTAGGAACTACTTATATAATGCAATCTGTTATACATATTCTTATGAATTTAAAACTATGGATAAGATCAGATGTTAATTTACCTTTTGTAGCAGAAGGAAGTTTGTACTTTTGGATAAATTGCTTCACTTTTGCTGTTATTTTATCAGTGTATAGAAGAAAAGATATAAATTTTGAGGAGACCAGAAAATTAAATGAATCAAAAATTAGGTAAATCTAGTCTGGAGTGGTCTAGCCAACCACTTCTTTTTTTATATAATAGGAAATTCTACTTTCCTTATTAGACAAAAAAAGATATGTGTAGCCAACACATATCAAACATCTTATAATCTTTTAATCTATAACTTATAAGTTAAATATAGTATACAGCATTTATTAAAGATTGTCAATAAATGTTGTATACTATAATTTTATGCCCAAAAATAAAAAAAATAATAAATTTGAAACCAAAATATAATATAGTATAATCTAATAGATATAAGAGTTATATAGAGGAACAGGATTGAAAAATAATTACAATTTTGGCTATGTCAAATTTCATTGCTAAAATTTAATTCTTTTTCAAGCTAGTTTGTGCCTTGAGAAAGGAATGAAATTAAAATGGAGGAGCTAGTAGAAAAAAGCAAAAAAGGTGATAATCAAGCATTTTCGGATTTGATAATAAATATGGAAAATGAATTATATAAAATTGCAAGAACAAGATTAAATAATGAAGAAGATATAAAAGAAGCTGTACAAGAAACAATTATAAAGTCATATTCTTCAATTAGAAAATTAAAAAATAGTAAGTTTTTCAAAACATGGATTATTAAAATTTTAATAAATGAATGTAATAATATATATAACAAAAATAAAAAGAATAATTTTGAGGAATATGATGAAAACAAAATAAAAATAGAGGCAATAAGTGAATTAAAGAATAAAATAGATGACTTGGACTTTTATATTCTAATAAATAACCTAAATTATACAGAAAGAATAGTAATAACATTATATTATTTAGAGGATTTTTCTACAAAAGAAATATCAAAAATATTAAAAGAACCAGAGGCAACAATAAGGACAAGACTGTCAAGAGCAAAAAATAAGTTAAAAAAATCTATGAATGGAGGTGTGTAGAATGAATGATTTTGACAAGAAAATTCAAGAAATAATGAAAAAAGATATAGAACTGACAGAAAATTTCAAAAATAGTGTAATGGAGACAATAGAAACATTACAAAAAACTGAAATTTCTAAAAAACAAAATAAGACTAGACATAGATTTTTTAAATATATAAAGAAAATTATTATGG
Organism: uncultured Clostridia bacterium; assembly: GCA_934167755.1. Taxonomy (GTDB): domain Bacteria; phylum Bacillota; class Clostridia; order TANB77; family CAG-508; genus CAG-269. Next base: position 37,286 of record CAKPLT010000005.1, on the reverse strand, counting down.
CTATTTTGATAGGTGCAAGTACTGTAACTGTATATGCTACGACAACGAAAAAAATTGATTTTAACAGACTTGGATTAATGAAACTAAATGAGAATTATGCTGAAAGTATAGTAGAAATGAATGAAAGCATAGAGAATGAGTATACTAAAATTACTTTAAATTCAATGGCAGGTGATGAATCTTATATAATTACAGAATATAAAGTAGAATTAAATGATATAGCAATAAATGAATGTGGTGAGGTTGAGTATTGGGATTCAGATGGATATAGATTATGGATTTTTGCTAATGTTTTTGTAAATTCGACAAAAATAACAAATATAGCATCGAATGTAACAAAGATTTCAGATAAAGAATTTGTATGTACTCAAATTATAAATAGAATGAATTTTAATGAAGAAAATCTTAACATCGAAATAGATTTAGATAGTTTTTCTGTAAATGATAAAAATATCAAATTAGGCAAAGTTATTAATGTAGAAATGAAATTAAAAAACAAAATAAAAAATAAGTTTGATATTCAAGAACAAAATATAGGTTCAAATGACAAAATTGTAATAAATGGTGTAGGTAATACAAAATTTGAGACATATATAATAGCACAAAAGGTAACAGAAAATATAACATACAAAGAATTTAAAAATAGAGATGCATACAAATACAATAGTTTTATTGTTACAAATGAAAACGGAGAAGAAATACCATATACTATTAAATATAGTGTTTGGGCTGGAAAGAATTTATACATAAAAGATGAAAATGGAGAATTTAATTTAAGTAGTAATGGATATGCAAAAGATAATGATATAATAAAAAATGTTGAAAATTTTATAATTTTAATAGGTAATCAAAATAATATAGGAAGAGTGCAAGTAATTCCTATTGAAACATCAATATTTAATGAGAGAACAGATGAGGAATTAAATGAATATAAAAAAGTAAAATGGTATCCATTAATTGAAGGAGAAAATAGATATTCAGCACAAAGCAGTCTTGGAGGAACATTTGAAATCGAGAAAACTGAAATAAATGAAAATGATATTACATTTTATTATAAAACAGAAGGATTACTTGGAAATGAATCTGAGATAATTATTAGGAAAAAAATGAAAGAGATGAACTATATTTATCCTACAAGAACAGAGAAGGCAGGAGTAGATGGTACAGAAAATAAAATAGTTTTTTCAAAGAAAGTCTGGAGAGCAGCAGGTGCTAATGTGTGGAAGTTAGATGATATGTTTGATGACATTAGTGATGTAGAATTTGCTTTAATGTGGGGAAGCAGAGATAAAATAATTGCAAATGCTTTTAGTGTTGATATTCCAAAACAAAGTAATAATATTGCAGATTTTAATGTTATTGAATCTTATGAGCCTAAGAAGATGATATTAGAGTGTGAAAGTGAAATATTTAGAGGAAAAACAGAAAAATATGAAATAAGTTATGATAAAGATAATAAAGTGCTTTCATTTGATGATCATTTAGGCTATGTTGTAAGCTATAATGAGGAATACTATAAGGATGTTACAACTTTTGTTGAAAAAATTAAAGATTATTATGAAAGACATGGGGAAGTTTGTAATATAGTTGAATAACAAAAAAGAATACAACATACTTTTAGAAGTATTGTTGCATTCTTTTTTATTCTTTTATTTCTTTTGCTAACTTACTAATAGCCTTTGTCTCAATACGAGAAACATAAGAACGGGAAATACCCATTTGTTCAGCAATTTCAATTTGAGTTTTAGGTTTATGACCATCAAGACCAAAACGAAGTTCTAATATAGTGCGTTCTCTATTTTTTAAAATACTTTTCATTTTTTCATATAATAATTTAACCTTCATTTTTAAATCAACAGAATCTTCAACACTACGTTCATCATTTTCAAGAACCTCTTGTAAAGTTACAACATTATCATCTTTATCTTTACCAATAGGTTCATTTAAGTAAACTTCATTATTCAATTTTTTTGTGGCTCTAAAATGCATAAGAATTTCATTATCAATACAGCGAGAAACATATGTAGATAAACGTGCACCTCTTTCGGGCTTAAAGCTATTGATACCTTTTATTAGACCAATGGTACCGGATAGAAATTAAATCATCTTGGTCAACATTAGAATTACTATATTTTTTACAAACATGTGCAACTAATCTTAAATTTCTTTCAATAAGTATATTTCTAGCATCTTCATCACCTGTACTTAATTTTTCAAGATACATATGTTCTTCTTCTGAACTTAAAGGTTCAGGAAAGAGCTGTACTCCTGAAATATATCCAACTGTAAAAACTGCAGTTTGTAAGAACTGCAAAAAACCACTTATGCAGAGTGCAGAAAACATATAAGCACCTCCATTTTTCTCATACTAAAATTATATGTTTAAGAAAAATAAAAGTGCCTGACCATTTATAGTTTTGAATAAAAAAAATTATAAATGTCATAATATGGTAAAGGAGGTTAGAAAATGGAAGATATTAATGTTAAAGTTTTAGACGAAGTAAATAAAGGAACAACAATGGGAATGGATGCTATCCATTTTGTTTCAGCAAGAGTGGGTGATGAAAGATTTAAAAAGGTACTTGATGTAGAATATGGTAAATATAAAGATATTGCCAATAGAGTTGATAGTATATATACTGAATATACAACTCAAAAAAAACCACACGAAACAAATGCAATGACAAAGATGATGACTTGGTATGGAATAAATATGAAAACAATGACAGACCAAAGTAATTCAAAAATATCAGAATTACTTATGCAAGGCACAAATATGGGAATTATTGAAGGAAGAAGGCTTCTTAATAATAATCCTAGTATTGATAACCAAGTTAAGCAAATTTTAAACGATTTTGTTGTTATGCAAGAAGATAGTGTAGAAACATTGAAAAAATATCTATAAAATTTCAGAATAATACTTGAAATGTAAAATGATTTGTTATAGAATGAGGATGGCTGTAAAAGGCAAATTATAAAATTGTAGTCAGAGGACAAGATGTCCCTACAAGAAGGAGGAAATTTTTATGTCAGTAAAAGTAGGAATTAACGGATTCGGAAGAATCGGAAAGTTAGCATTTCAAGCAGCATTAGGAAAAGAGGAGGTAGAAGTCGTAGCAGTAAATGACCCATTTGTAGCAGCAGACTATATGGCATATATGACAAAATTTGATACTGTACATGGAAGATTCAACGGAACAGTAGAAGAAAAAGATGGAAATTTAGTAGTAAATGGAAGAACAATAAAAGTATATAATGAAATGGATCCAAAGAACATTCCTTGGGGAGAACTAGGAGTAGAATATGTTCTAGAATGTTCAGGAGTATTCACAACAATGGAAAAAGCACAAGCACACTTAGATGCTGGAGCTAAAAAAGTATTAATAAGTGCACCATCAAAAGATGCACCAATGTTTGTAATGGGAGTAAACAACACAACATATACATCAGATATGAATATCGTATCTAATGCATCATGTACAACAAACTGTTTAGCACCACTTGCAAAAGTAATAAATGATAATTTTGGAATAAAAGAAGGGCTTATGACAACTGTTCATTCTACAACAGCAACACAAAAAACAGTTGATGGAGCTTCTAAAAAAGACTGGAGAGGTGGACGTGCGGCAGCAGCTAATATCATCCCATCATCTACAGGAGCTGCAAAAGCAGTAGGAAAAGTTATTCCATCATTAAATGGAAAATTAACAGGAATGTCATTCAGAGTTCCAACTGTTGATGTTTCAGTTGTTGACTTAACAGTTAACTTAGAAAGACCAACATCATATGAAGAAATATGTGCAGCTGTTAAAAGAGCAACAGAAAACGAAATGAAAGGAATAATGGAATATACAGACGAAGCTGTAGTTTCATCAGACTTTATTTCAGATATGCATACATCAATATTTGATGCATCAGCAGGAATAATGTTAACAGATACATTTGTTAAATTAGTAGCTTGGTATGACAACGAATGGGGATATTCAAACAAATTAGTTGACTTAGCATGCTATATGTCATCAGTTGACCATCAATAATATGCTTTAAGGTTAGTGGCTTTCTAGCCTCTAGCCTTTTAGTCATTTAAAAAAGGGCAAGAATGTACCCGGTACACTTTTGCCCGATACGATATAAAGGGAAATTTTGTACCGGGTACATGTTTGCCCAAAAAGAAAGGATGAGTTATAAAAATGAGTAAAAAGACAGTAAAAGATATAGATTTAAAAGGAAAAAAAGTATTTGTAAGATGTGACTTTAATGTTCCAATGGACGAAAATCAAAAAATTACAGATAACAGAAGAATCGTTGCAGCATTACCAACAATTAAATATTTAATTGAACAAAATTGTAAAGTTATATTAGCTTCACACTTAGGAAGACCAAAGGGAGAAGTTAAAACAGAATTCTCATTAGCACCAGTTGCGGAAGAACTTTCAAAACAATTAGGCCAAAAAGTTTTAATGGCAAAAGATGTTATTGGAGAAAGTGCAAAATCATTAGCTGCAAATTTACAAGAAGGACAAGTAATGTTACTTGAAAATGTGAGATTCCATAGAGAGGAAACAGACAATGATCCAGAATTTGCAAAAGAATTAGCAAGTATGGCAGAAGTATTTGTAAATGATGCTTTTGGAACAGCACACAGAGCACATGCTTCAACAGAAGGAATATCACACTATTTACCATCTGTATCAGGATTTTTAATAGAAAAAGAATTAAAATTCTTAGGAGATGCATTAAATAATCCAGAAAGACCATTTGTTGCAATACTTGGTGGAGCAAAAGTATCAGACAAAATAGGCGTAATAGATAGTTTACTAGAAAAAGTAGACACATTAATGATAGGCGGAGGAATGGCATATACATTCTTTAAAGCACAAGGATATGAAGTTGGAAATTCTTTGTGTGAACCAGACAAATGTGAATTAGCATTAAATTTAATAGAAAAAGCTAAAAACAAAGGTGTAAAACTAATGTTACCAGTAGATACAAAAATTGGAAAAGAATTCAAACCAGATACAGAAAGTAAAACAGTAGTATGGACAGAAATTCCAGAAGGTTGGGAAGGATTTGATATTGGAGAAAAAACAATAGAAATGTTCAAAAACGAGTTAAAAACAGCAAAAACAGTTGTATGGAATGGACCTTTAGGACTATTTGAATTTGACCAATTTGCAATTGGAACAAATGCAATAGCATATGCATTAGCAGAAATAGATGCAACAACAATAATAGGCGGTGGAGACTCAGCTGCAGCTGTTGAAAAAGCAGGATTAGCAGATAAGATGACACATATTTCAACTGGTGGAGGAGCTTCTTTAGAATTCTTAGAAGGAAAGAAATTACCAGGAATTGAATGTCTACAAAACAAATAATTTACCAGTAGGGACACCCTTAAATGGTAAAAAAAATTACCAGAGGGGACACCCTTTACAAAGAAATATGACAATGGGTGTCCCCATTGGTAAAAGGATGTTAAAATTAATGAAGTATAATGTTTATAATGAAAATGGAAAAATAATAGATGAAATTAATAAAAAAGATGAAATGACTATAAAAAGTGATACATGGTTAAAAGCAGTAACATGTTTTGTTCTAAATGAAAAAGATGAAGTTCTTATTGAAAAAAGAGTAAATAAAGGTATTAACCCTGGACAATTAGATTTATGCTCAGGACATATAGATATAAACGAAACGCAAACACAGGCAATGATAAGAGAGCTTGGAGAAGAACTTGGAATTAGTTTAGAAGAAGCAATGAATGTGATAAAGGTTTCACAAGATGATCTTAAATTTCAGATAGAAAGTTCAGGCAAAATATTAAACTTTTTAGGAACAATGTATTGCTTAAAAAGAAATTCTTCTAAGGTGGTTATACAAAAAGAAGAAATTGAGAAAATTGTTTGGCTACCTTTAGAAGAAGCTTTTCAATTAATAAAAAGTGGAAGAACTAGATTTCCTAAAAATTTCGATTATGAAGAAATTTTTCAAAATGTAAGAAATATTAGAGATGGAAGAAAAATAAATCAAAACATAGAAAGATGAGAAGAGTTAAATTATAGGAGGCAGAAAATGAGAAGAAAAGTAATCGCTGGGAATTGGAAGATGAATATGCTCCCAAATGAAGCTATAGATTTTATACAAGAACTAACACCTCTTGTTAAAGATACGAAAAATGATGTTATTTTATGTGTCCCATATACTGACTTATTTTATGCATTATTAAATGTGCAAGGAACAAATATTAAAATAGGTGCACAAAATATGCATTGGGAAGAAAAAGGCGCATATACAGGTGAAGTTTCAGGACAAATGTTAAGATCAATAGGTGTTGAATATGTAATAATAGGACATTCTGAAAGAAGACAATATTTTTCAGAAACAGATGAAACTGTTAATAAAAAAATTAAATCAGCACTTACAAATGGGTTAAAACCAATTGTATGCGTTGGAGAAACATTAGAGCAAAGAGAAGCAGGAGAAACAGAAAAAATCGTAACAAATCAAATAGAAAAAGCATTTGAAGGAATTGAGGCAAAAGATTTAGATAAAATTATAGTTGCATATGAACCTATATGGGCAATTGGAACGGGAAAAACTGCAACAAAAGAAGATGCCAATACAACAATTATCCAAATTAGAAAAAAATTAACAGAAATATATGGACAAAATGTGGCAGAAGGAGTTATAATACAGTACGGAGGAAGTGTAAAATCATCCAATGCAAAAGAATTATTTGAAATGTCAGACATTGACGGAGGCTTAGTTGGAGGAGCAAGTTTAAAAGTTGATGAGTTCTCAAAAATAGTGAATTTTGCAAAATAATATTTTTGAAAAAATATATCTTTTTTCAAAATAGAAAGGAATGTGGAAAATGGAGACAAAACCAATCATGCTAATGATATTAGATGGATTTGGAATAAACGAAAAGTCTGATGGAAATGCAGTAAAACAGGCAAATACACCTAATATAGACAAACTAATGAAAAAATATCAAACAACAAAAATTTATACAAGTGGACTAAAAGTAGGATTACCAGATGGACAAATGGGAAATTCAGAAGTAGGACACACAAATATAGGAGCAGGAAGAATTGTATATCAAGAATTAACAAAAATAACAAAAACAATAGAAGATGGCGATTTTTTTGCAATTCCAGAATTTATTGAAGCAATTGAAAATTGTAAAAAATACAATTCAAAATTGCATATATTAGGACTTGTATCAGATGGTGGAGTTCATAGCCATATACGCCATTTATATGGATTATTAGAAATGGCCAAAAGAAGAGACTTTGAAAATGTATATGTACATTGTTTTTTAGACGGAAGAGATACACCACCTGCATCTGCAGAAGGATATATAACAGAATTAGAAGAAAAGATGAAAGAAAAAGGAATCGGAAAAATTGCAAGTATATCAGGAAGATATTATGCAATGGATAGAGATAAAAGATGGGAAAGAGTTAAAAAATGCTATGACGCACTTGTAAATGGAGATGGAAATAAATCTTCTACTGCAACAATAGCAATAGAAGATTCATATCAAAAAGAAGTATTTGATGAATTTGTTGAACCAACTGTAATATGTAATGGTGAGACACCTATAGCAACAATTGGAGAACATGATTCTGTAATATTTTTTAATTTCAGACCTGATAGAGCAAGAGAAATAACCAGAGCAATAGTAGATCCTAAATTTGATGGCTTTGAGACTAAAAAAATGCAAACATATTTTGTATGTTTTACAAATTATGATGAAACAATGCCAAATGTAAAAATTGCATTTAAAAAAGAACCATTAGTAAACACATTTGGAGAAGTTATTAGTAAACATGGATTAAAACAATTGCGTATTGCCGAAACTGAAAAATATGCACATGTTACATTCTTCTTTAATGGAGGAGAAGAAAAACAATATCCTGGTGAAGATAGAATATTAGTACCATCACCAAAAGTTGCAACATATGATTTACAACCAGAAATGAGTGCACGCGAAGTAACAGAAAAGGTTATAGAAGCAATAAATTCAGACAAATATAATGCAATAATATTAAATTATGCAAATCCAGATATGGTAGGTCATACAGGAAGTTTACCAGCAGCTATAAAAGCTGTAGAAACAATAGATGAATGTGTAGGAAAAGTTGTAGATGCAATGCTTGCGCATAGTGGAACAATGTTAATAACAGCTGACCATGGAAACTGTGAACAAATGATAGATTATAAAACAGGAGACCCACATACAGCACATACAACAAATCCTGTACCACTTATTTTAGTAACCAAAAATGAAAAATTAAAAATAAAAGAAGGTAAACTTGCAGATTTAGCACCAACAATGTTAGATATATTAGGATTAGAAAAACCAGAAGAAATGACAGGAGAAAGTATTCTTATAAAATAAAGGGTGAAAAAATTGTTAAATAATACAAATAGAATAAAGGAAATATACAAAGAAATACAAAAAAGAATATTTTATGCAGTACCTGGAAAATGGGATGAATTATACCTTTATGCATCAATAATAGATAGATTTGGAAAAGTTCAAACAGGAGAAATGTATTTTTATTTTATGCCAAAAGGAATATTTAAACGAAAATTTATAAATGTATATGAAGTTCCAACAAAATATGATATTGAAGAATCAGAATATATGAAATTGGTTGAAATATTATATGATGAAATAAAATTGCTTAGAGATGAATTTGCAAGAACAAAGCAAAAAGTGTGGTCTAATATAACAATATCAATAAAAAATAATAGGTTTAAAGTTGAATATAATTATGATAATATATTAGGAGGAGAAGAAGCATATTATAATCATCATATATATTGGAGAAATAAATATTTAAATATAGAGCCACATAGTAAAAAAGAAAAAAAGGCGTTGGAAGAATATTTAAAAAACAGGAAATTTAGTAGAAAAAAAGACGAAGAATATGACACTGGAATTTACCAAAAAAGACAGACAAATGTTGTAACATATGAAACAACGGATTTTAAAAAAACACAGAAAGTAGCATATATAGCTACAAATCAAGAAACGCAAAAAGTAAAAAATCAAATATTATGTAATAAATGAAAGGAGCAATAAAAATGATTTATTCAAAAGAATTAGAAAATATGTGCTGTGTTGCAAAAGGAGTAGACCATGGACCAGCACCAATTCCAGAAGAAGGAAAATGGGTAAAAGCAAAAGAAATAAAAGATATATCTGGATTAACACATGGTATTGGATGGTGTGCACCACAACAAGGAGCATGTAAACTAACATTAAATGTAAAAGATGGAATAATCCAAGAGGCATTAATTGAAACAATTGGATGTTCAGGAATGACACATTCAGCAGCAATGGCAGGTGAAATTTTAACAGGAAAAACAATACTAGAAGCATTAAATACAGATTTAGTATGTGATGCTATAAATACTGCTATGAGAGAATTATTCTTACAAATAGTATATGGTAGAACTCAAACAGCTTTTTCAGAAGGAGGACTTCCAGTAGGAGCAGGGCTTGAAGATTTAGGAAAAGGACATACTTCACAAGTAGGAACAATTTATTCAAGTTCTTTAAAAGGACCAAGATATTTACAATTAACAGAAGGTTATATTGTTGAATTAGGTTTGGATAAAGATGACCAAATAATCGGTTATAAATATGTTCATATGGGAAAAATGATGGATAATATTAAAAAAGGAATTGATCCAATGGAAGCAATTGAAAAAGCTTCTGGTACATATGGAAGATTTGATGAAGCAGTCAAAAAAATAGATCCAAGAAAAGAGTAGAATATAATAGATTAAGACAAGGAGAATTCGTATGAGACGAAGAGCTTTAATAAAAGGTATTAAGTGGATAAGAGACATTTTAATAGACATTTTAATTGATTTAGTTGAACTTGGAATTAATGGATATGCTGGAATTATGATATTTTCAATAGCAGCTGTACGGATTTGCAAAAGTGATTTTAAGACTTTGCAATAAACCTGTAGTAAAATATGAAAACATATTAATGTTCTCAATTCAAGGAATTGTAATTTGCATATTTTTGAAAATTTTAAATTTAAAATTTTTTTATAATACATATGGATTTTTCTTAGTATTAATAATTAATATTATACTATTTATAATTGTAAAACATATAAAAAATAGGAGGAATAAAAATGGCAGTAACATTTGAAAGTTATGAAAGAAGAATAGATCAAATAAAACCAGTAATGGATAAATATGGAATAAAAGATTTTGAAGATGCATTAAAAACATGTACAGACAAAGGATTTAATCCATATGAAATAGTAAAAGGAGTACAACCAATATGTTTTGAAAATGCAGCTTGGGCATATACATTAGGAGCTGCAATAGCAATAAAAAAAGGCTGTACAAAAGCATCTGATGCAGCAAAAGCAATTGGAGAAGGATTACAAGCATTTTGCATTCCAGGTTCTGTTGCAGATGACAGAAAAGTAGGATTAGGACATGGAAACTTAGCATCAATGCTATTATCAGAAGATACAAAATGTTTTGCATTTTTAGCAGGACATGAAAGCTTTGCAGCAGCAGAAGGAGCTATTGGTATAGCAAAATCTGCAAACAAAGTTAGAAAAGAACCACTAAGAGTAATTTTAAATGGTTTAGGAAAAGATGCCGCACAAGTAATATCAAGAATTAATGGATTTACATATGTAAAAACAGATTTTGATTTCTTTACAGGAAAAGTAAATGTAGTAGAAGAAATCAAATATTCAGATGGTGAAAGAAGTCAAGTAAGATGCTATGGAGCTAATGATGTTAGAGAAGGTGTAGCAATTATGTGGATGGAAGATGTTGATGTATCAATCACAGGAAATTCAACAAATCCAACAAGATTTCAACATCCAGTTGCAGGCACATATAAGAAAGAAAGATTGGAAGCAGGAAAGAAATATTTCTCAGTTGCTTCAGGTGGTGGAACAGGTAGAACACTTCATCCAGATAATATGGCTGCTGGACCAGCTTCATATGGTATGACAGATACTATGGGAAGAATGCATTCAGATGCACAATTTGCAGGTTCATCTTCAGTACCAGCACATGTAGAAATGATGGGATTAATCGGTATGGGTAACAACCCAATGGTCGGAGCATCAGTTGCAGTTGCTGTTGCAGTTGAAGAAGCTATGAAATAATTTGATTTTTAAATTTAAGTATGTTATAATAGAATTATAAAAAATTTTTTTGGAGGTTAAATTATGTTAAGAATTATGTCAGCAGCAGAAGCAGCACGGAAAACAGTAAAAATATCTTTGGAAAAGGAAATTCCACTTATTAACAAAGCTATTGAAGAAGCAATAGAAAAGAAACAAAAAAGTTGTTTCTACAATGAAAGGGTTTCAAGAGCAACAATTACAATTTTGACTCGAGCCGGATATGATGTGAGATATCTCGGAGAAACTCGCGTGGAGATTTCATGGAGCTCAATGTATAATGAACTCGACAAAAATGAAAAGGTGATCGAAGAGTTAATTACAAAAGATACTGATGTGAAAAATGAGAACGGTTAACCTCAAAATACAAGATAAATATTTTGTATAAAAAATGGAAGACACTAATTCTTCCATTTTTCTTATTTTGTTATTTACTCACTGAAAAGTTATATCTATTATGATTACATTTTTTAATATTGATACATACTATAAACAAGAAAAAGAAAGGAATGAATTATTATGAAAAATTACTTAGAAATCGAAAGTATAGAAGCTTTAGAGGTATTAGATTCAAGAGGTAATCCAACTGTGCAAGTTACAGTAGAGTTATTTGATGGTTCATGTGGAATTGCAATGGTACCATCAGGAGCTTCAACAGGAGCATTTGAAGCAGTAGAATTAAGAGATGGAGATTCATCAAGATATATGGGAAAAGGTGTATTAAATGCAGTTAAAAATGTAAATACAATAATAGCTCCAAAATTAGAAGGAATGAATGCATATGATCAACCATTAATTGATAAAACATTAATTGAATTAGATGGAACAGAAAATAAAAGAAAATTAGGTGCTAATGCAACATTAGGAGTATCTTTAGCAGTTGCGAGAGCAGCAGCTAAATCTTTAGGAATGGAATTATATAAATATATTGGTGGAGTTAATGCAAAAACAATGCCAGTTCCAATGATGAATATAATGAACGGTGGAAAACATGCTGATTCAACATTAAGTGTACAAGAATTTATGATTATGCCAGTTGGAGCAAAATCATTCAAAGAATGTTTACGCATGTGTGCTGAAATTTATCATACATTAAAAAAAGTATTAAAAGCAAAAGGCTTAGGAACAGGTGTTGGAGATGAAGGTGGATTTGCTCCAAGTGTTAAAAATGAAGATGAAGCATTACAATTAATTGTAGAAGCAATAAAAGAAGCTGGATACAAACCAGGAGAAGAAGTTTGCTTAGCATTAGACTTAGCAGCTACAGAAATGTATGATGAAGCAAAAAAAATTGGAAAAGAAGGATGCTATCATTTCTGGAAAATTAATGAAACAAAAACATGTGATGAAATGATAGATTTTATAGCAGATTTGTGTGAAAGATATCCAATAATTTCAGTAGAAGATGGATTAGCTGAAGAAGACTGGGATGGATGGAAAAAACTAACAGATAGATTAGGAGAAAAAGTTCAACTAGTTGGTGATGACTTATTTGTAACAAATATTAAAAGACTACAAAAAGGGTTAGACTTAGGGGTCACAAACAGTATTCTTATTAAGTTAAACCAAATAGGAACATTAACAGAAACATTAGATGCTATAGAATTAGCGAAAAAAAATGGATATACAGCTGTTGTTTCACATAGAAGTGGTGAGACAGAAGATACAACATTAGCTGATGTTGCAGTAGCTACAAATGCTGGTCAAATTAAAACAGGTGCACCTTGTAGAACAGATAGAGTTGCAAAATATAACAGATTACTAAATATTGAAAATGAACAAGGAGATATTGCAATATATCCTGGAAGAAAAGGACTTAATAAATAAGTTCAAAGGATTTTAGTATTTAGTTATATAATATAAACGAAAAAATATCATTTTATCATTTAACTGCGGACGCTTTGCTATTTTAAATTTGATTTACAACAAATTTAAAACACCTTGTTAAACTTAAAATAATATTTTTTCGATAATGTATTATAAAAAATTATATAAAAAGATATAAAATATTAGTACACAAATTAATTAAAAAAAGGAGAAATAGTAAATGGAAGAAAAAAAGAAATCAAATTTATCGTTATTGTTTATTATAATAGCTATTATAATAATTATTATAATGGGATTATTTATATATAAACTTTACAATGATAGAATAAATATGAGTAACTCAATTGAAGAATTAAATGATAAAATTAATAAAATAGATGAAGCTAATGCTAAAGAAGAAATTACAAATAAAAATGAAGAACAAAATACAAATAAATTAGAAACTTTAAATACTGATAGTGACTTGGTAAAAAAATTATATAATTATGTTGCTAAATTTAGCTACTATGATGAGTTGATAGCTTATCAATCAGAAAAAGTAACTGAAAAAAATATGAGTAACAGTTTAAAATTATTAACAGTATTTAATAATTTAGGAGAAAATAATGCTACAAGAGTAGAATATAAATATGAAAGCGAAGAGATTCCTAAGAGAGAATGTATTATATATGCTAAAGATGTTGTAGAAAATAAAGCAAAAGAAATATTTGGAAAAGATGTAAAAGTAGTACATCAAGATGCATCTCCATATGATGGCCATACAATAAAATATGAAAATGGTGAATATGATAGTTATGATTATGAAGGAGGCGGAGCTGTCCCTTGGCAGAACTCTATAAATTTTTTAGTTTCAGCAGAAAAAGATAATACAGGAACAATATGTATTTATGACAAATATGTACATTTGGTTGAAGTGGATAATCTTAAAGAAGATGGCACAAATATGGCAGGTTCATATGATATATATACTTCTTCAGATAAAAAAGAAAAATTAGCGTCAAAAGTAGATTTTAATGAAAAAAATATATATCCTGATACTGACAATATTGATTCAACATCAGCTCAGTGGAATAAAATATGTATTCAAAATATAGAAAAATATTTAGGAAAAGAATTAACAACATATAAGCATACATATAAGCAAAATTCTGATGGAACATATTATTGGTATAGTACAGAGCCAATGAAATATGAAAAGCTAAAACCGCTTGCTCTTTGAGATTTCATAGCTTTCGCTCGGAAACTAAAATCGGGTGAAAACAAATAAGAAAAATTGAAAAATTTTTTTTATTTGTTCTATATATTTCTGGATATACTTATAATAACATATTATACTATGAAATTATACTTTCCTAGTATATAAAAAAGTGTATAAAAGTACAAGAAAAAACTTGTACTTTTTTGCATTTAATGATATGATAGTCTCGAAAAAGATACAAACTAAAATGGAAAGGATGATAGAAATGAAAATTTTAGTAACAGGTGCAAATGGAATGCTAGCAAAAGAAGTACAAGAAAAATTTGAAAAAGAAAATGAAATAATAGCAACAGATGTTGCAGAACTAGATATAACAGATGAAAAAGCAGTAATGAATTATGTAATGAGAACAAAACCAGAATATATAATAAATTGTGCAGCATATACTGCTGTAGACAAAGCAGAAGAAAATTATGAATTAGCAGACAGAATTAATGGAGATGGACCAAAAAATTTAGCAAAAGCTGCAAAATCTGCTGGAGCAAAATTAGTACATATATCAACAGACTATGTATTTGGAGGAAACTTAGATATATCAAAAGTTTATAAAGAAGATGATACAAAAGCTCCAGTAACAGCATATGGAAAAACAAAATTACATGGAGAAGAAGAAATTACTGGAAATACGGATGAATACTACATATTTAGAACAGCATGGTTATATGGAATTGGAGGAAACAATTTTGTAAAAACAATGACAAAACTTGGTTCTACAAGAGAAGAAATAAGTGTAGTATCAGATCAACATGGAAGCCCAACATATGCAAAAGATTTAACAGAAATAATATATCAAGCAATTGAAAAGAAAATACCATATGGAATATATAATGCAACAAATGAAGGATATACAACATGGTATGAATTCACAAAAGAAATATTAGCAGAGCAAGGAATAAAATGCAAAGTTAATCCAGTAACAACAGAAGAATATATAGAAATGATGAAAGTAACACAAGCAAAAAGACCATTTAATTCTCAAATGTCAAAAGCAAAACTTGAAGCATGCGGAATTAAAGTGCCAGAATGGAGAGATGGTCTAAAGAGATATTTAGAAGAGGTGAAAGAAAATGAAGAATAGAAAAGGAATCATTTTGGCTGGTGGAAGTGGAACAAGACTATATCCATTAACACTTGCAATATCAAAACAAATTATGCCTGTATATGATAAACCTATGATATATTATCCATTATCAATATTAATGCAAGCAGACATAAGAGATGTGTTAATAATAACAACACCGAGAGATGAAGAGACATTTAAAGACTTGCTTGGGGATGGAAGCCAATGGGGAATGCATTTTGAATATAAAATTCAAGAAAAACCAAATGGACTAGCAGAAGCATTTATAATAGGAGAAGACTTTATAGGAGAAGACAATGTTGCCATGATTTTAGGTGACAATATGTTCTATGGAGAACATCTTGCCGAAAAATTAAAAGAAGCAAATGAAAGAGAAGATGAAGCAACAATATTTGGATATTATGTAAAAGACCCTAGAAGATATGGAGTTGTAGAAATAGATGAAAATGGAAAAGCAAAATCAATAGAAGAAAAACCAGAAGAACCAAAATCTAATTATGCAGTACCAGGACTATATTTCTATACAAATGAAGTAATTGAAATTGCGAAAAATGTAAAACCATCAGCAAGAGGAGAATTAGAAATAACAACAGTAAATGAAGAATATATGAAAAGAGGACAACTCAAAGTTGAAAAACTAGGAAGAGGAATGACATGGTTTGACACTGGAACACATGATGCTCTAATAGAAACAGCAAGCTTTGTTCAAACAATTCAAAAAAGACAAGGATTACAAATATGCTGTCCTGAAGAAATTGCATTTGACAAAGGTTGGATAACATCTGAAGAATTATCAGAATTATCAAAAAAATATATGAAAACAGATTATGGAAAATATCTAAAAGATGTAGCAGATGATGTTTTTGGCGAAGAATAGGAGGATAAAAATGGGAAAATTTAAAAGAATAGATACATCAATAGAAGGGGTTTGCATTATAGAACCAACAGTATTTGGAGATAATAGAGGGTACTTTATGGAAACATATAGCAAAACTGACTTTGAAGAAATTGGATTAAATTATGATTTTGTACAAGATAATCAATCAAAATCAAAAAAAGGAGTTTTGAGAGGATTACACTTTCAAAAAGAAAATACACAAGCAAAACTTGTGAGATGTATTAAAGGAGAAGTATTTGATGTAGCTGTTGACTTACGCCCAGGAAGTGAAACATATGGTAAATGGGAAGGTGTTATATTAACAGAAGAAAATAAGAAAATGTTTATGATACCAAAAGGCTTTGCACATGGGTTTCTAGTATTATCAGATGAAGCAGAATTTGCATATAAATGTGATGATATATATAATCATGAAGCAGAGGGTGGACTAAAATTCAATGATCCAGATGTAGGAATTGAATGGCCAATGGGAAATATAAAAATAGATGAATTAATAACATCTGAAAAAGATGCAAAATGGCCATCATTAAAAGAATTAAAAGAAACAGATTTGTTTAAAAATTTGTAAATTATGTACCCGGTCCCAAATTTACAAAATGTAAATTATGTACCCGGTTCTAAATTAATATAGATGAAAGGGAGAAACAAAAATGAAAAATGTATTAGTAACAGGAGCAGCAGGATTTATAGGAGCAAATTTTGCAGAATATTTTGTAAATAAACATCCTGATTATAATGTAATAGTAGTAGATAAGTTAACATATGCTGGAAACCTAGCAAATTTAGATAAAGTAAAAGATAAAATTACATTTATACAAGCAGATATATGTGATTTTGAAAAGATGCAAGAAATATTTGAAAAATATGAAATAAATGGTGCAATTCATTTTGCAGCTGAATCACATGTAGACAATAGTATAAAAAATCCATTTATATTCACACATACAAATGTAATTGGAACACACACATTATTAGAAGCTGCAAAAAGAGCATGGGGAGAAGGCTCAGAAAATAAATTTGTACATATTTCAACTGATGAAGTATATGGAGCATTAGGCGAGAGTGGATATTTTACAGAAACATCACCAATCCAACCAAGTAGCCCATATTCATCATCAAAAGCAAGTTCTGATTTGATTGCATTAGCATATCATACAACATATAAAATGAATGTGACTGTAACAAATTGTTCAAATAATTATGGACCATATCAACATAATGAAAAACTAATACCACATATGATTAAATTAGCTCTAAATGACGAAAAATTACCTGTATATGGTGAAGGAAAAAATATAAGAGATTGGTTATATGTAGAAGATCATTGTAAAGCAATTGATCTAGTATTCCACAATGGTAGAGCAGGAGAAAGATATAATATAGGTGGACATAATGAAAAAAGAAATATTGAAATTGTAAAACTTATATTACAAAGATTAGGAAAATCTGAAGACTTGATTGAACATGTTGCAGACAGAAAAGGTCATGACTACAGATATGCAATTGACCCAACAAAAATTAAAACAGAATTAGGATGGGAACCTGAAACAAAATTTGAAGATGGAATTGTAAAAACAATTGATTGGTATTTAGCAAATCCAGATTGGTTAAAATAGTTTAAAACTGGAGGTATAGGATTTTCTATACCTCTAAAATTATGAAAAATTAAGCTGTAAGAAAGGAACTAAAGTAATATGAAATTAATAGAAAAAATACAGGCAGATTTAAAAGAAATATTATCAGAAAGAAGATATACACATTCAGTTGGTGTAATGGAAATGGCAGGAGAACTTGCTAAAATTTATAGTGTTGATGTAGAAATTGCAAAAATTGCAGGACTTCTTCATGATAATGCAAAAGAAATATCTGATGAGGAAATGCTAAAGTATGTTGAAGAAAATAATATTGAAATAAATGAATTTGAAAAACATAATGTTAAAATATTACATGGAAAAGTAGGGGCAGATATTGCTAAAAAGAAATATGGCGTTAGTGAACAGATTCAAAAGGCTATAGAATATCATACAACTACAAATCCTAATATGGATACTCTTGCTAAGATTGTTTATGTTTCTGATAAAATAGAATTAACTAGAAAGTCAGATTCTTATGATATAGAGCAGGAAAGAGAAGTTGCAAAACATGATTTAGATGAGGCTGTTCTTCTTATTATAAATAATACTACTAAACATTTAATTGATTGTGATAAATTAATTGCTGTAGAAAGTATAGAGACTAGAAATACAATTTTGTTATTAAAGACCACAGAGTAATGGATTAGAGTGAGATATTAATTATAAGTTTGTTTTATGGCACCCTTCCACTATCGTGAACTCTTTCCATAAAGCTACGCAGAATTTCTAAAATGAATTACATAAGCAAAATAAAATAATTTAATATATTGCTAAAAAAAGAAAAAAGTAATATAATAGATACATTAAAGGAGAAAAATATGCCAAGATTTTTTGTAAAAAATGAGCAAATAAAAGGAACAACAATAGAAATATTAGGAGAAGATGTAAAACACATAAAAAATGTACTTAGAAAACAAATTGGAGATAATATAGAAATATGTGACCAAGATACTGAGAAATCATATATATGTGAAATAGAAAAAATAGAGAATGAAAGTATATTAACTAACATTATAGAAGAATTAAAAAGCTATGATGACAAAATAGAAGTAGATATATATCAAGGATTACCAAAAGCAGATAAAATGGAGTTAATAATTCAAAAATCTGTAGAACTTGGAGTAAATGCAATTATACCAGTATCAATGAAAAGATGTGTAGTAAAATTAGATTCAAAAGATGAATCAAAGAAAATAAGCAGGTGGCAAAAAATCGCGGAAAGTGCAGCAAAACAAAGTGGTAGAAATACAATACCTAAAATAAAAAACATAGTTAAAATTGAGAGAATTAATCAATTAATAAAAGAATATGATTGTGTAATAGTAGCATATGAAAATGAAAAAAATAATACAATTAAAAGGGAATTGTTAGAAATAAAAAACAATATACATAATAAAGTAAAAATTGCAGTAATAATTGGTCCAGAAGGGGGACTAGAAGAAAAGGATGTAGAACTGTTAAAACAAAATGGAGCAAAAATTGTAACATTAGGACATAGAATTTTAAGAACAGAAACTGTTGCACTAAATATACTTAGTGTAATAATGTATGAGCTTGAAATATAATCAATCAGAAAATGTATAAATGTTATCAATTTGCCCAAAATTGAGGAGAAAAAAAATGATAAAGATAAAAAACATATTAGCGCAAAAAATATTAATAAATTTAACATATGCATTAATAGCTGTAATATATTTTACATTTATTAGTACACAATATACTAAATTAGATGCAAATATATTAGAACAATATATTAGAGCATCATGTATGTTATTTTTAGGAATATCAATATTAATGATGGAAATAGCATATAGAAAAAATGAAGGGCTTACATTTTTTAATGGTATAGAATTTTTAGCAATGGCTGTATTTGTTTTATTAACACAGCATATGCCTAAAATTTTAGGATGTACTATGCAAGAATATGCATTATCAGGAGCAAATTTTATAGCAATATATTATATATTAAAATCAGCAATTTTATACACAAAAGAACAGCAAGATAAATTGAACAGTTTAAGTGATATAAAAGAGATTGTAAAAGATGAACCTGTAAAAAAAGTTTCAAAAAGAAAAAATAAAAAAGTAGAAGAAGGAAAATAAAATGATAAAAAGTATGACTGGTTATGGAAAAAGTAACTTATCCATAAACTCTAGAGAATATCAAGTAGAAATAAAAACAGTAAATCACAAATATATAGACACAAATATAAGAATACCTCGTACAATAAGTTATTTAGAAGAAGATATCCGAAAATTAATAACATCAAAATTAAAAAGAGGGAAAGTAGACATTTCTATTACATTCGAAAATTATAGTGAAGATGGAAATGATATTAGAATAAATACAGAACTAGCTAAAATGTATATTGAAAATTTAAGAAAACTAGCAGAAGAAGAAAATTTGGCAAGTAATATAGAAGTAACAGAAATAACTAAATTACCTGATGTATTAACAATAAAAAGTAATCTTGACGAAAAACAAATAAAAGAAGAGCTACTACAAGTTGTAAATGATGCAATAAATCAATTGATAGATATGAGAAAAAATGAAGGAAAAAGAATTTCAGAAGACATTTTGGTCAAAATATCACAAATTGAAGAGAAAAAAGAAGAGATTTTTGCTTTATCTACTGGACTTATTGACGAATATGTAGTAAAATTAGAGGCAAGGATAAAAGAAATACTAAGAACAGAAGAGATAGACAAATCAAGATTAATGCAAGAAGTTGTTATATATGCTGATAAATGTTCAGTAGAAGAAGAAATAACAAGATTAAATAGTCATATTGGACAACTTAGAAATTTAATAAATTCAGACGAGCCTGCTGGAAAGAAAATGGATTTCCTAATTCAAGAAATGAATAGAGAAACAAACACAATAGGTTCAAAAGCAAACAATCTTGAAATAACAAACAGAGTGGTAGATATAAAAACAATATTAGAAGACATAAGAGAACAAATTCAAAATATTGAATAGTTGTTAAAATATTGCACGGAAAGGATGATAGAAATGCAATTAGTAAATATAGGCTTTGGAAATATAATAGCAGCTAATAAAATAGTAGCAATAGTAAGCCCTGATTCAGCACCAATAAAAAGAATGATACAAGAAGCAAAAGATGCGAAAACAGCTATTGATGCTACATGTGGTAGAAGAACAAGAGCAGTACTAATAATGGATTCAGGACATATAATATTATCTGCTGTACAACCAGAAACAGTCGCAGGAAGAGTGGATAAAGACATAACACCTGCACAACAACCCACAATACAAAGTGAAGATTAATAAAAATGGAGGTAATTTAAAATGATGGTAAAACCAACAGTTCAAGAATTGTTAACAAAAGCCAAAAACAGATATGAATTAGTAATAGCAACTTCAAAAAGAGCAAGACAAATTGCTGAAGGAGCTGAAGTAAAAACACCAGTTAAAGAAGAATCAGCAGTTACACTTGCAGCAAACGAAATTGCTGAAGGAAAAGTTGAAATTATAGAACCAGAAGAAATGAAAGAAGATGACGAAGAAGGAGAAGAATAATAAAGTGTTAGTAATATTATCAGGAGTATCTGGAGCAGGAAAAGATACAATAAAAAAAGAATTAATGGCAAGAATGCCCAATATAGTAACACTTCCATCTTTTACATCAAGAGAGATGAGACCTGGCGAAGTAGAAGGAGATCATTATCATTTTATAAGTAAAGAAGAATTTGAAGAAAAAATTCGTAAAGGTGATTTCTATGAATATGATTTACACCATGGAAATTATTATGGAACTTCTAGAAAACTTATGGGAAATAAGATTAAAGAAGGAAAAATAATTGTTAAAGATATAGAAGTAAATGGTACCGAAAATCTTTTAAAAATATTAGGAAATGACACAAGAATAGTTACTATATTCTTAAAAGTAGAAAAAGAAGAACTAAAAAGACGCCTTATTGAAAGAGGAGATAATATTCAAGACATAGAAGTAAGATTAAGCAGACTTGAATATGAAGAAGATAAAATTAAAATGTATGATTATGTAATTAAAAATGATGATTTTGAAAAAACAGTTCAAGTTATTATGACAATTATTGAAAACGAAAAAAGAATTGAAGACGAAAAATAAAAGAGAAATAAAAAGGAGAAAAAATGGTATTAGCACAAATTCTTGTAGCAATTGTACCTACAATTATAATTGCAATTTTTTTAGGGAAAAATGTATCAATAAAAACAATTACTAAAATTTTTATTTTAATCGGATTTTATATGACATTTGAAATGATTTATGTAGTAATCTTACAAAATAGTATTAGTATGATTCCTAAAACAATAATAGATATAAATGGGACAGCATTTATTTCAATTTTGATAAAACAGTTATTAGATAATGCTATACCAGAGGAAGTTATAAAATATTTAGTAATAAAAAACACCTGTTTAAATAGTAAAAATGGAATTGCTAAAAGTGCAATTATTACTGCAACTTCTTTTATGGCTATTGAAAATTATTCATATTCGAAATCAGTGTTATTTATTGGAATGTATAGAATTTTTATACCTATCCATTTGATATCACAACTAATAATGGCATATTTTTTAATTAAAGCACTAGATATGGAGAAAAGTAAAGCCACAAAATATAGAAGCTTAGCACTTATAGTGCCAATACTAATTCATTCTGTATATAATATAAGTACGCATATTATTGAGAATAGTGGTATAATACCAATATATGTATATGTTATATCTTTAGGGATAATAGCTTATTTTATAACATTCAAATTTACAAAAAGTAATATAATTAAAGTATGTGATGATGAAGCTATAGAAAGTGTTGAAATTCAAAAATATAAAGTAATAATAGGATTATTATTTATTTTATTTTGGGGTTATACATTTAAAATATAAAATAAATAAGAAAATTTCTTTAATATGTTACAATAATAGAAAAAAATTGAAGACGAAAAATAAATATGTAAAGAGCAAGATGTTAATATCTAGCTCTTTTTTACAAGAAAGGAATATGCATGATTGCAGAAGTAGTAATAAATAGATCAGCAAAAAGGCTAAATAGAACATTTGACTACAAAATACCAAAAACATTAGAAGAACTGATAATGATAGGAAGTGCTGTATTAGTTCCATTCGGTAAATCAAGTACATTAGAAGAAGGATATGTAGTAGGAATAAAAGAAAATACCCAATATGATGTAAAGGAAATAGTGCAAATAAATCATAATTTAACAGAAAAGCAAATAGAACTTGCACAATGGATGGCAAAAAGATATTTTTGCAATGTATCAGACTGTATAAAACAAATGTTAACACCAGGAACAAAAAATAAAAATAACGAAAAAAATATACAAGACAAAATGGTCAATGTTGTATATTTAAAAAAAGATATCGAAGAAATTCAGTTTGATATTGAAATGGGAAAAATTAAATCTGAAAAACAAAAAAAGATATTACAATTTTTAAAATCAAATGAAGGAGTTACAATTTCAGAAATAGAAATGTTTACAGGAGGTACAAGAGCAATTGTAAAAACATTAGAAAAAAATGAATATGTAGAAATTATAGAAAAGAAAATTGAAAGAAATCCACTTGCAAATAAGCAAATAGCTAAAACAGAAAATTTACAACTAACAGATGAACAGCAAATGGCTTATAATAGTGTAATGAGTGCAATAAAAGATCATAGATATAATCAATTCTTACTATATGGTGTAACTGGTTCAGGAAAAACAGAAGTATATTTACAACTTATTGGAGAAGTATTAAAACGAAATAAAACAGCAATTGTATTAGTTCCAGAAATATCTCTTACTCCACAAATGATAGATAGATTTATTGCAAGGTTTAATCAAGATAAAATTGCAGTCTTACATAGTAAATTATCAATTGGAGAACGATATGATGAATGGAATAAAATCAAAGAAGGAAAATCAAAAATCATAATTGGTGCAAGGTCTGCAATATTTGCACCTACCGAGAATATTGGAATAATTATAATAGATGAAGAACATGATAGCTCATATAAATCAGAAGCGGTTCCTAAATATGATGCGAAAGAAATAGCTAAGAAGATTGCAAAAGAAAATTTATGTCCACTAGTTTTAGGAAGTGCTACTCCAGATTTAGTTACATATTATAAAGCACAAGAAGGAAAAATTGAATTATTAGAGCTAACAAAAAGAGCTAATAATTCAAAATTACCAGATGTTGAAATTGTAGATTTAAAAATGGAATTGGCAAATGGAAATAGGTCAATGTTAAGTGTAGATTTATATGATGCAATTGAAAAAAATTTAAAAGAGAAAAGACAAACGATTTTATTTTTAAATAGAAGAGGATATTCAACATTTATAATGTGTAGAGAATGTGGATATACAGTAAAATGCAAAAATTGTAATATAAGTATGACATATCACAGAACAGAGAATAAATTAAAATGCCATTATTGTGGATATGAAGAAAATATTGTAACAGTATGCCCAGAATGCCATAGTACAAAAATAAGATACTTTGGAACAGGAACTCAAAGATTAGAACAAGAAATAAACAAAATATTTCCTCAAGCATCAACAATAAGAATGGATATAGATACAGTTACAAAAAAGAACTCACATGAAGAAATATTAAATAAATTTAAAAATGAAAATATTGATATTTTAATGGGAACACAAATGGTAGTAAAAGGACATCATTTTCCTAATGTAACTTTAGTTGGGGTAATTGCAGCAGACAGTAGTTTAAACATAGATGATTATAGAGCAAATGAAAGAACATTTCAATTACTTACACAAGTTGCAGGAAGAGCAGGAAGAGAAAATCTTGATGGAAAAGTAATAATACAAACATATAATCCAGAAAACTTTAGCATAATATGTGCACAAAAACAAGATTATCAAATGTTTTATAATACAGAAATTGCCTTAAGAAAACAGTTGAAATATCCACCATTTTGCGATATAATATTGATTGGATTTAATAGTTTGTCAGAAAAAGAGATAATAGAGCTTTCTAACAGAGTATATAATTATTTAAAAAATAAATTAGATGGACAAGATTTTATAGTTTTAAAGCCAATGCCATCACCTATTGATAAAATTCAAAATAGATATAGATGGAGAATTATTATAAAAGGTAATATTACAGAGCAAGTAAATTCTATTATAAATGAGTGCTTACAAAAAATATATGAGGCAAATTATAAAAATACTAGAGTTAGTGTAGATGTTAATCCAAATAATATGATTTAAAGAAGCGGAGAATGAAGTCTAAGAAAGGAATGAAAAAAATGGCAATACGAAATCTAAGATATGAAAAAGATGAAATATTAAAAAAGAAGTCAAGAGAAGTAGATACAATTGATGAAAAAATTCAAACATTAATTGATGATATGATAGAAACAATGTACAAATTTAATGGTGTAGGCTTATCAGCTGTACAAGTAGGAATATTAAAAAGAGTTGTTGTTATAGATATTGATGATGGAACAGGAGTAAAAGTTTTAATAAATCCCAAAATTACAAAAACAAAAGGAGAACAAGAAGTAGAAGAAGGATGTTTAAGTTTTCCAAATCAATATGCAAAAATGATTAGACCGAAAGAAGTTACAGTAGAGGCACTTGATAGAAATGGTAAAAAAATTACAATAAAAGCTAAAGACTTATTAGCACAAGCAATTGCACATGAATGTGACCATCTTGATGGAATTGTATTTATTGATAAAATGATACCTGGAACATTAGAATATGTAGAACCAGAAAAAAAGTAAAAAAATGTAGAAAAATCTTGTAAACCAAAAATATTATTGATATAATAACCTACAGAAATTATTGTAATTTTGAAAGGTTGTGGAAAAAGTGAAAAAAAACAAAAGAATTCCTTTAATTATTGTAATATTAATTATTATAGCTATAGTTTTTGGCGTAATAAAATTAGTTGGGAATAAAGAAGACCAAAGTCAAAAATTAGCAAAAATATATGAAAAATTAAATACTAATCAAACATATCTATTTGAAATGGAACAAAATAGTAATAATAAAACTATAATGGCCAAAAAAGGTGATGAAACAATAATTGACCAATATTCAAAAGACAGTGAAACAAAAGTTGAAAGTCATACGACAACACTTATAAAAGACAATAACACATATTTAATTTTACATGATAGAGAAGAATATTATGTATATCAACAAAACAATGTTGAACAAAATATATTAACAGATGGAATAAAAGAAATAATTGATAAAGAATATACAACAGGTGAAGAAAAAGTTAGAGGAAAAAAATATAAATATGAAGAATATAGTGGTAGTACAATGTTTATGATATCAAATACATTAGAACTTGATGAATCAGAAATTAAAACAAGATTTTACTTTGATAATAATGGAAATTTAACATATATAAAAACAATTTATGGAGAAGAATCAGAATTGTTAAAAGTGAATTTAGAAAACAGTGTTGATGATTCATTATTTGAAATACCAGCAAATTATGCTGAAAACTAATTAATTGTTAAATGTTTTTTGAAATTGATTGCATGAATATCTTTAAAATATAATTTTTTCATTACATTCCTCGGTTTACTACGAAATTTAAGAAATTCTAATTCATTTTATGGCACCCTTCCACTCTCGTGAACTCTTTCCATAAAATTACATAAGAATTTCTAAAATTTCTCCATGCACATTCGTCATTTCATTCAAAACTTATATTTTAAAGATATTCAAGAAAAAGTTGATAAAATATTAACAAGTAATTAAAATTAGAATAACAGGTGCGAAAAAGCACAAACTAAAGAAGATATAACAAAGTTCAAAAAACTTTTTATATATAAAAAATCAAAAGAAGGAGTGAAAAAATATGTCAGTAAACAAATTTGTTTTAAATGAAACATCATATTTTGGAAAAGGAGCAAGAGAAGAATTACCAGAAGAAATTCGTAAAAGAAAATTCAATAAGGTATTAGTAGTAACAGACAAAGCATTATTTGAATGTGGAGTAACAGCAAGAGTTACAGAAGTTCTAGATAGAGCAGGAATAGCTTATGAAGTATATTCAGAAGTAAAACCAAACCCAACAATCAGAAATGTATTAGACGGCGTAGAAGCATGCAAAAGAGCATGTGCAGATGTTATAGTAGCAGTTGGAGGAGGTTCAAGTATAGATACAGCTAAGGGTATATCAATTGTTATGACAAACCCAGATAGAGCAGACATAGTATCATTAAATGGAGCATCAAACACAGTAAATAGAGGTATGCCAATAATAGCATTACCAACAACATCAGGAACAGCAGCAGAAGTAACAATAAACTATGTAATAACAGATGAAGAAAGAGAAATCAAAATGGTTTGTGTAGACCCTAATGATATTCCAATATTAGCAATAGTAGATTCAGACTTAATGGCATCTATGCCAAAATCAATTGCATCAGCTACAGGAATGGATGCATTAACACATGCTGTAGAAGGATATATCACAAAAGCCCACAATACAATGTCAGATATGTTCCATATGCAAGCAATCAAATTAATCTTTAAATATTTACCAGCAGCTGTAAATGAAAAAGATGAAAAAGCAATTGAAATGATGGGACTAGCTCAATATATTGCAGGAATGGGATTCTCAAATGTAGGTTTAGGAATAGTACATTCAATGGCACATCAATTAGGAGCTGTTTATGATACACCACATGGTTTAGCAAATGCAATTCTTTTACCAACAGTTATGAGA
This sequence comes from uncultured Clostridia bacterium, assembly GCA_934167755.1. Lineage (GTDB taxonomy): Bacteria > Bacillota > Clostridia > TANB77 > CAG-508 > CAG-269. The sequence continues at coordinate 9,668 of CAKPLT010000005.1, read as the reverse complement.
TTTAATGGAGAAGACCCAGCAACAGCACAAAGATTTAGAGAAATCTTATGTGAAATAGGTAGACCAGATGCTGCAAACTTAAATGATCAAGATGTTATAAATACATTTGTATGGATGATTTCTGAACTTTCTAAATCAGTTGGAATTACTCAAACAGTTAGAGAAGTTGGAGCAAGAGAAGAAGATTTTGGAATGTTAGCTGATAAAGCTATGCAAGATCCTTGTAAACCAGGTAACCCAAGAGAAGTTTCAAGAGAGGACTTTATAGAATTATTTAGAAGAGCATTTTAATAAAATATTATAAAAAATGGCAAGGTTTTTGAAAACTTTGCTATTTTTGCAATTAAAAAGCTTGCAATTCACATAATAATATGATAATATATTGGCATAATAATAAAAACGAAGAAAAAGAGGAGTACATTTATACTTATTTAGTAGAGAAAAGAAGTCTTAGGCTGAAAACTTCTTAAACAAAGGTAAATGGAAAGTAGCTTTGGAGTTGATAATCTGACAATAACCTTAAGATTATCCGTATGCTGCGTTAAAGCAAAATGAGGTGTTATCAAAAATAGATAATAATTAAGGTGGTACCGTGAGATATAAAACTCGCCCTTATGCAAAAAATAAGCATATAGGTGAGTTTTTATATATTTGAGGAGGAATAAAAAATGAGTGAACACAAATTAATGGATAAATACAATCCAAAAGAATTTGAAGAAAAATTATATAATGAATGGGAACAAAAAGGCTATTTCAGGCCATCAATGGACAAAACAAAAGAAAGTTATTGCATAGTAATGCCACCACCAAATGTAACAGGAAAATTACATATGGGACATGCATTAGATGGAACATTACAAGATGTATTAATAAGATATAAAAGAATGTGTGGATACAATACATTATGGATTCCAGGAACAGACCATTCAGCAATTGCAACAGAAGTAAAAGTTGTAGAAAAAATGAAAAAAGAAGAAGGCTTAACAAAAGCTGATATAACAAGAGAACAATTCCTAGAAAGAGCATGGGCATGGACAAAAGAATATGGGGGAACAATACAAAAACAACAGCGTAGACTTGGATGTTCATGTGATTGGGAACGCTCAAGATTTACAATGGATGAAGGCTTATCAGAAGCTGTTTTAGAACAATTTGTAAATCTATACAATAAAGGTTTAATATATAAAGGAACAAGAATGATAAACTGGTGTCCATCATGCCATACATCAATATCAGATGCAGAAGTAGAATTTGAAGAAGAAGCATCACATTTATGGCATATTAGATATCAAATAAAAGGAACTGATAAATATGTAACAGTTGCAACAACAAGGCCTGAAACTATGCTTGGAGATACTGCAGTAGCAGTGCATCCAGATGATGAAAGATATAAAGATATTGTAGGAAAAACATGTATTCTTCCAATAATGAATAAAGAAATTCCAATAATTGCAGATGACTTTGTAGAAAAAGATTTTGGAACAGGATGTGTAAAAATTACACCTGCTCATGATATGAATGATTATCAAGCAGGATTAAGAAATAACTTAGAAATTGTAGAAGTATTTGATGATAGTTCAATAATGGGAGATTTAGTACCAGAATATAAAGGACTAACAACGCTAGAAGCTCGTAAATTAATAGTTAAAAAATTAGAGGAGATAGGTGCACTTGTAAGAACTGAAGATTATACTCATAATGTAGGAAAATGCTATAGATGTCATAATACAATAGAACCAAGAATATCTGAACAATGGTTTGTAAAAATGAAAGAATTAGCAGAACCTGCAATAAAAGCAGTAAAGGAAGATAATATAAAATTTATTCCAAAAAGATATGAAAAAACATATTTTAATTGGATGGAAAATATTCAAGATTGGTGTATATCTCGTCAACTATGGTGGGGACATAGAATTCCAGCATATTATTGTAATGAATGTGGACATATAAATGTAAGCAAAACAGCACCAGAAAAATGTGAAAATTGTGGCTCAACAAATTTACATCAAGATGAAGACTCATTAGATACATGGTTCAGCTCAGCATTATGGCCATTTTCAACTTTGGGTTGGCCTCATGAAACTGAGGATTTAAAAACATTTTATCCAACAAATGTATTAGTAACAGGATATGACATAATATTTTTCTGGGTTGCAAGAATGATTTTTTCAAGTTTAGAATCAATGAATGAAAAGCCATTTAGTGACATTTTAATACATGGAATAGTGAGAGATAGTCAAGGAAGAAAAATGTCAAAATCATTAGGAAATGGAATAGACCCTCTAGAAATAATTGATAAATATAGTACAGATGCACTAAGATTTTCATTGATCTATGGAACTTCTGCTGGAAATGATATTAAATATATGCCAGAAAAACTTGACCAAGCATCAAATTTTGCTAATAAACTATGGAATGCATCAAAATTTGTAATCAATTCTTTAGACGATGGCATTAAAGAAGAAACAAACTTAAGAGTTGAAGATAGATGGATATTAAATAAATTAAACAATTTAATAAAAACAGTATCACAAAATATCAATGATTATGATTTAGGTGTTGCACTTGAAAATATATATAATTTCATTTGGAATGAATTTTGCGACTGGTATATAGAAATGGCAAAATCAAGACTATATAGCGAAAATAAGCAAGAAAAAGCACAGGTATGTTATGTGCTAAATTATGTACTTAGAAATAGTTTAAAATTATTACATCCATTTATGCCATTTATCACATCAGAAATTTATTCAAAACTTATAAATCCTGATAATAAAGATTTAATGGTTTCAGATTGGCCGAAAGCAAATAATTCAGTAGAATATAATACAAGTAAAGATTTTATAGAAAATCTAAAAGATGTTATAACACAAATTAGAAATGTTAGGGCAAATATGAATGTACATCCAAGCAAAAAGGCAAAATTGATTTTTGTTACAACTGAATATCGAAAAGATATTGAACAATCTAAATCTTTTATTGAAAAATTAGGATTTGCAAATGAGATTACAATTCAGGATAATAAGGATAATATTCCTCAAAATGCTATTTCAATTATATCAAATGGAATGGAAGTTTATATTCCTTTTGAAGAATTAGTTGATGTAGAAGAAGAAAAGAAACGTCTTGAAGATGAAAAGAAAAAAGTTCTAGCAGAAATTGAAAGAGCAAGTAAAATGCTGGCTAATCCAGGATTTGTTAACAAAGCTCCAGAAGCGAAAATTAATGAAGAAAAAGCTAAACTTGCAAAATATCAAGATATGCTAAAGAGTATTGAGGAAAGATTAAAATAAGATTTAAATAGAGGAGGGTATTACCCACCTCTATTTGTTCTAAAATTCATTCTAATCCAAGTTCCTGTAAAGTGTAAAACATCCAACGTTCCCCATCAGTTCCCTCATAAAACAAATAAATCTCAACATCTTTAATAGAAATATTAATTCTATGATTTACAGAAGAAAGCATATATTGATTTGGGAAAGCTTTTCGAATTTCATTAAAAATAAAATCATATTTGTTGGCTTGAGGAATCTCAAGATAAACATATTCTTTAACTAGATTATCATATTCTCCAAAAGCCGAAAAAATATTTCCATCAAGTTCATGATCCTTTCTATAAATACACATATCATAGTTGGATATGGTGTAATTTAACTGCTTACCGTTTTTGGCAGCGTCAAGTAACATTTCTAAAAAATTAGAAAAAGCTATTGGCTTTGTTAGTTCTTTTGCAGTGTTTAACAGCCAACTTTTTCCATCTCCAAACTTTGCATAATTCAAACAAATAACAACAGTGTTAATAACAACATAAATCAATTCTTTTGCATAAAAATCATACCCAAGAATAAGTTTATATTGATTTGGAAAAGTTTTTTTGATTTCATCCAAAATGAAATCAAATTTATTGTCTTTAGGAACTTTAAGATAAGCGACTGTTTTATATTCTTTTTGAATTGTAAAAGTGCTATCCGGACGAGGAAGATAAATAAATCCGCTATAGTCGGATATGGCGTATTTTGAGGATTTGTTAGTTTTCACATCTTCAAGTAACATTTTTAAAAAATCTGACATAGTTGTTGTTTCCATAAGTTGTTCTCCTTTTCTTAATTAAAAAAAGTATTGTTTATATGTAACTTGTTCAATTATAGCACATTTTGTAAAATTATGTCAAGCTGTTTCAGCTCGAAATAGTTCTATTAGGTATTTTTTCAGCATATTATAATGTAGTATTGATATGAGGAGGAGAGCAAAAGATGATAGAAGAAAGAAAAAACATAAATATGAATGTGAACACAAATGTTATACAAAATTTAGTGTTAGAAAATAGAAAGAAACTAAGTGTTTCAGGAGTTAATGATGTATTAAGTTTTGATGACCAAGTTGTAATGATAGATACTGAATTAGGATTACTAACAGTAAAAGGAGAAAATATAAGAATAAATAAGTTGAGCTTAGATACAGCAGAGGTAATTGTAGAAGGAGAAATATCAAGTTTATCGTATAGCCAAAACAAACAAGAAAAAAGTGCAGGAACAATATTAAGCAAAATTTTCAAATAGAAAGGCAAGATGATTATGGTTCAAAATCAAGCATATTTATTTTTAGTTTTTTCATTAACTGGTGTAGAAATAGGAATTTTATTCGACTTTTTTAGAATTCTAAGGAGAGCTATAAAAACAGGAAATATAGTAACATATATACAAGACATTTTATTTTGGGTTTTAACTGGAATTTTAGTATTATATAACATATGGTACTTCAATAATGGAGAAATCCGTATATATATGTTTTTAGGGATAATTATAGGGGGTCTTATATATATGTCGACTTTAAGCAATATTTTTGTAAAATTATTTACCAAGATTTTAAGTACGATTATTAAAGTATTAGAAATACCTTTTAAAACAATAATCACTATTTTAAGAAAAATAATTACAATAATTTTTGAATTTTTTACTAAAAATATAAAGAAAATTAAAATAAAAAAGGGGAATTTTGTAAATAATGGAGAATAATAATATATAAGATATTTATTATAGAAAATTGGAGAACACAGATGAAAAAAGGTAAATTACTAAGAAATGCTTTTATAATAGCATTAATCATATGGATAGTTATGTTGATAAAACAACAATTAAATATATCACAATATCAAGACGAAATTAAAGAACTATCATCGAAAATAGATGTAGCAGAAAATGAATTAACTCAAAACAAACAAAATTTGGAACAAGAAAAGAAAAACACAGATTCATTAGAATATATAGAAAAATTAGCACGCGAAAAACTAGGAATGTATTTACAAAATGAAAGAGTTTATGTCGATAGTAACATGTAAATCCTTAAAACATTCAGGTTTTAAGGATTTATTATTTTTAATATTATAAATCTACTAAAATATCCAGTAAAAAATTTAAAAATATAAATAAAATAGGAGGTAAGTTATGTCTGAATTAGAAAACATGACATTATTAGAATTGAGAAATTTTGCAAAAGAACAAAATATTAGAAACATATCAAAATTAAAAAAAGAAGAATTAATAACATTATTAAAACAAGTTGCAGAAACTTCAAAACCACAAGAAAAACAAACAGAGGAAAAAATTGAAATCAGATATGATAAAAATGATGAAGAACAATTAGAACAAGTAGGAGAATCTGTTATAGATTACAAAGTAACAAATGAAGATGATGAGATAGTAGAAGGAATATTAGAAGTGCTACCAGATGGGTATGGATTTTTAAGAGGTGATAACTACTTATCAAGCCCAAAAGATGTATATATATCACCAATACAGATTAGAAGATTCAAACTAGATACTGGCGACATAGTAAAAGGAATTTCTAGGACGAAAGAAGGAGAAAAATTCCCATCATTAATATTTGTTGGAGAAGTAAATGGAGAACATCCAGAGAAAGCAGCAAAAAGAAAAAGATTTGATGAGTTAACACCAATATATCCTAATGAAAGACTAAAATTAGAAACAAAATCAACAGAATATGCAATGAGAATAATAGACTTAATTTCACCAATAGGAAAAGGACAAAGAGGAATGATAGTTGCTCCACCAAAAGTAGGAAAAACAACATTATTAAAGAAAATTGCAAATAGTATTACTGCAAATAATCCAGAAGTAGAACTGATAGTACTTTTAATAGATGAAAGACCAGAAGAAGTAACAGATATGAAGCGTTCGATAAATGGACAAGTAATATTCTCAACATTTGATGAAATGCCTGAACATCATGTAAAAGTAGCAGAAATGGTACTTGAAAGAGCAAAAAGAATAATTGAACATAATAAAGATGTTGTAATATTATTAGATAGTATTACAAGATTAGCTAGAGCATATAACTTAGTAATGCCATCATCTGGAAAAACATTATCAGGTGGTCTAGATCCAGCAGCATTACATAAACCAAAAAAATTCTTTGGAGCTGCTAGAAACATAGAAAATGGTGGAAGCTTAACAATACTTGCTACAGCTTTAATAGAAACAGGTAGTAGAATGGATGATGTTATTTTCGAAGAATTCAAAGGTACAGGTAATATGGAAGTACACTTAGACAGAAAATTATCAGAAAAGCGTATATTCCCTGCAATAGATGTTAATAAATCTGGAACAAGAAGAGAAGATTTATTATTAACAAAACCAGAAATGGAAACAGTTTTTGCATTAAGAAAAGCTTTAAATAATTTACCGGTTGCAGATGTTACTGAACAAATTATTTCACAAATGACTCAAACTAAGAATAATGAAGAATTTTTAATTAGAATGGATTCATATTTAAGAAATTACAAAAATTAATAATTAAGAAGCAGATAGTTAGTTGATAATTATCTGCTTTTATGGTATAAATAACAATAAACAACATTATAATAATAAAAATGTAAAACAATTTATTAGAATGTTACTTGTAGTTTCTTTTTAATAAAATATAATGGAGAATAAAATGAGTATATTAAAACCACAAAAAATGAATTTATATGAATTAGAAAACAGAGAAATATTAGATATAAAAGAAAATGAAGATATGGATTATTGCTTCTTTGAAAATGAAAGATGTAATGACATAGAACTATGGGAATTGAAATTTGAACATTGTAAATTTTCTAATTGTTGCATACAAAATGGGAAATTAGAAAATATTACTTTTAGAGATGTAATATTTGAAAACTGTGATTTTTCAAACACTAAATTTATTGAAACAGCATTTATTAGATGTGAATTTAATAATTGTAAACTTTCAGGATGTGATATGTCAGAAAACAGATTATATAATGTTTCATTATTAGAAAATAATGCAAGTTATATTAATTTATCAATGGCAAGTATTGAAAATATATTATTTAAGGATACAAATCTAAGAAATAGTTATTTTCAAGAAACAAAAGTTAAAAATATTTATTTTGATAATGCAAATCTAACACAAGCACAATTTTTAAAAACGAGTTTAAATGGAATTGACTTATCAAATAGCATAATAGAAGGCATTGCAATTACAATAGAAGATATTAAAGGAGCAATAATAAATCAATTACAATCTATAGATTTATTATATTTAATTGGAGTAAAAGTTAAATAGTAAAAGAGGGGAATATGTAAATGGGAAAGTTTTCAAGATTAATGAAGAAAAAATATAAAGAAACAAATAAAAAATCAATTGTAATTTATTTGATATTAAGATTACTAGTAATTTTAAGTATGATATTTCAAATAATATTAGGAAATATTTCAAATGTGCTAATGTGTATATTGGCATTAATATTATTTACACTTCCAACTATAATTTCTGAAAAATTTAAAATAGGAATACCAAGCTTACTAGAAGGCATAATATATTTATTTATATATTCAACTGCTATACTTGGAGAAATAAATAATTTTTATGGTAGAATACATTTTTGGGATACGATATTACATACATTAAATGGTTTCTTGTGTGCTGGAATAGGTTTCTCTTTAATTGACCTTTTAAATCAAAATAGTAAAAGAATAAAATTATCACCATTATATATTGCTATAGTTGCATTTTGTTTTTCTATGACAATAGGTATACTGTGGGAGTTTTTTGAATTCTCTGCTGATTATTTTACTAAAACAGATATGCAAAAAGATAGAATAGTAAGTGAAATATCATCAGTGATGCTAAATAAAGATAATGAAAATATTCCAATAAAAGTTAAAGATATAGAAAGAACAGAAATATATTCTAAAGATGGAACTGCTACTACTATAGAAAATGGTTATTTAGATATAGGTCTTATTGATACTATGAAAGATTTATTTGTTAATTTTATTGGTGCAATTGTATTTAGTATTATTGGATTTTTACATGTTCAGAATAGAGAAAAATATAAGTTTGCAGAAGATTTTATACCAACTAAAGACGAAAAGACTAAAGAAAAAATTGAATTTAATAGCCTAATACCAGAATTAAGTGTTTCAAACATAGAAAGCAGTAAAAGATTTTATGAAGATTTAGGATTTAAAATTATTTATGAAAGAGTCGAAGATAAATTTTGCTTTATGCAATTAGAAGATAATCAAATTATGATAGAAGAACAAAATAATAATTGGAATGTTGGAAAATTGGAATATCCTTATGGCAATGGAATTAATATAAGTATGTCTATTAATGATGTAGAAAAATTATATGGTGATTTAAAGGTAAAACAAGTAAAATTATTTATGGATTTGAAAGTAAATGAATATAGAGTAGATAATGTAGTTTTCCAAGATAAGGAATTTTTAGTACAAGATCCAGATGGATATTTATTAAGATTTAATGATTAAATATTTTTATAAAAACAATAGGAGGTATTAAAAAATGATTAAATTAGTATTAGTTAGACATGGACAAAGCATGTGGAATTTAGAAAATAAATTTACAGGATGGACAGATGTAGAGTTATCAGAACAGGGGATACAAGAGGCAAAAGAAGCTGGAAAAATATTGAAAGAAAAGGGATTTCATTTTGATTTAGCATTTACATCAGTATTAAAAAGAGCAGAAGATACCTTAGACTATATATTAAAAGAAATGGGAGAAGAAAATATCGAAATAAAAAGAAGTTGGAGACTAAATGAAAGACATTATGGAGCATTACAAGGACTAAACAAAGATGAAACGAGAGAAAAATATGGTGCAGAACAAGTATTACTTTGGAGAAGAAGTACAGATGTAAGACCACCTGAACTAGAAGAAACTGATCCAAGATATCCTGGAAATGACGAAAAATATAAAGATTTAAGTAAAGAGGAATTACCTAAAACAGAAAATCTTATAGACACAATAAAAAGAGTTCTTGAATATTGGAATTCAGATATTAAACCTGAATTAGAAAATGGTAAAAGAATTATAATTGCAGCACATGGAAATAGCTTAAGAGGACTAATCAAATATTTAGATGATATAAGTGATGAGGATATTATCAAGTTAGAATTACAAACAGGTAATCCAATTTGCTATGAACTTGATGATACATTAAAACCAATTAGGCATTATTATTTAAAGTAAAAAAACAAACCCTAGTATATAAAAAACAGGCTCGACAGTATTAACTATCGAGCCTGTTTTTTTAAGAAATTTGGCTCTATGTCAATAGTTGGGGTGGAAAACTTTAAAAGTTTTCTGCCTCAGCTTTTTTAGTACAATTTAATGTT